>JBAXSZ010000021.1:0-26286 GCA_037130455.1 Actinomycetes bacterium
CATTTAAGTTCATCAAGTTTCGTTCCATGATCATTAACGCCGAAAATCTAAAGGAGTTAGTTGCCAACAAACACGATGGCGACCATCTGCTCTTCAAAGCCGAAAATGATCCACGCGTCACTGAGATTGGAAAGATTCTTCGTCGCTTCTCTTTGGATGAGTTGCCACAATTTATTAATGTGCTTAAAGGTGAGATGTCTGTTGTTGGCCCAAGGCCACCTTTGCCGGATGAAGTAATGCGTTATTCGCAGTTAGCACTGCGCCGTATGCACGTGAAGCCTGGGATTACCGGGCCATGGCAGGTCAATGGACGTGCAGATCTGACTTGGAATAAATCCTTGCTGTTGGATTTGAACTACTCCATCAAGTGGTCATTTACCGGCGATCTTTGGATTGTGCTTCGAACTATTGGCGTAATGATTTCTGGGAAAGGCGCCTACTAAAGTTATAAAAGAGTATTAAAAAAGACCCCGGGTGCTCGTTTACCCGGGGTCTTTTTTCAAGCTCGGAACTACTTAACTGAGATATCCACGCGTCGGTTAAGGGCCTGTCCATTGGAATCTTTATTGCTCCCAATTGGATCCTTAGGTCCTTTAAAGTCGGTTGAGAATGTAATCGCGTACTTAATTTTCTTGAACGCGATATTTAGATAATCTTGGACCGCATTGGCTCGTTGTTTTGACAACTTTAGGTTGTCGAACTTTCCTTCACCTTGAGCATCGGTATAACCAGTGAGGATTATTTTAGTGAAACCATGCGATTTAACTTGTTGGACAACATTATCCAAAATTCCCGTGGCCTGACTGGTGAGATCGAACTTACCTAAATCAAAGTTTACGTTGGCAATAGAAATTAGATTTTGATTGAGCGGAATAGTAGTAGTGACTTTCTGGCCCTTGCTATTAGTGACAACCAAAGTAACTTTATCCGCTGGCTTCACCGTTAATGGCAAAACAAATTTTCCGTCTTTCGAAACCGTCACTAAGGTCAGTTTCCCGTTAACGTACACCTGAGTCTTGGTGGTGTCCTTTGGAAGATTTACCGTTACAGGTTGTGTAATTGGAACAATCTGATTCACAATCTTCTTCTTTGGTTCGGCAAGAGTTTCCATCGTTGCAGCAACGATCGGAACTGCCTTCTCCTTTGGAGAAACGGTAACGTTGACAGTCCAGATGGCGCCGCCGGCTGTTTTGAAGGTCAATACCCAGAGGCCTTTAACGTTGAAAATTAGTCCGCCAGTACGGAGGGTGCCATCACTGCCAACAACTAAGGATGGTGGTGTGTCTTTGGTGCCATTAGGTCCGACAATTGTGAAGGAGACGGGTGAACCCTTTTTCAAATTTGGAAGTGAAATCTCAATCGAAGATCCAACAACAGCTGTTGCTGAGGTAACGCCGCCCTTTTCGATAACAAGTGAAGTTTCCACTGCGCCGGTCTCACTGATGATGATGGGATTTTGGAAACTCTGGTTTTCCGTTGGCGGATAGTTGCTATCCGCGAAGGCGGGAGACGAAAGCGGCAGGCTCAGCGCGATGCAAAGACTTATGACGATGGTGCGGGCTGTGTTGGATTTCATAAACGGATAGTATAGGCAAGAAGTACAGTTTTCCTACCGCCAGGGTGGCTTTTTCTACTCAGCAGGAATCTTTAACCTGCACGAAATCTGGCTGCACCAATGGCTGGGAATAAAGTGAGAGCGCTCCAGAGCCACCTTGAAACTCCACGGTAACGGTCTCGCTAGCCTGTTTTGGTAAATCAATGGAAAAGGCGGCATCTGGGTGGTTGAGCTCGGTGTAAAGGCGGGGGCTTCTGGAAAGTTCGACGTTACGGAGCGCAGAGGTGACTTCTGATCCCGTTGGCCCGTAAATATTGAGCTGGAAACCGTGGCTCCCATTCACGCCATGAGGAGCGTGCAAGTCCAACCGGCCCTTCACGTAGTCCGTTAATTTCACGTCCGATTTAAGGGTATTTGTCACAGTTACCTTTACGGTGACAACCTGATTCTTTTTACAACTAGATCGCGTAACGCTGATGGAGCGCTTGATGTAGTAATCCAATTTATTGCCCGAAGTGTTGATGACGCTGACCCTGATCTGGCTATCTGGGAGCGCTGAGAGCGCCCCGCCAATCAGAGTTGGCTCGATTTCCTTCTGGGTAACGTCCTCGGCCGAATAAAAGAGCATTCGATGTTCTAGGAGTGGTTGTTCAAGATTTCGGATAAAGGCCAGATGAGAGAAGTTGCCCGCCACAATTTTATCTAAGACAGCCTTCATGACATCTACTAGATATTTTTTCCTAGCAGCGTTATCTGTGGCAAACCTGGAATAAGCGGTCGATAAAGTTTTCGCTACAACATTCTCCGCTGTGATCGCTTCGGCATCGGCCAAGTGAACCGTGCCGATAGTTTTTAATGCGTAACTAAGGGCGATGGGATCTGTTGCAATTACCCCATCTAATTTTTCATGAAATTGCTTCTCCCATAGTGCCAGCCAAATTTTCGCGCCATAAGGGAAATGCGCAGATTCATTTGAGTTTTGCCAGATAGCTGGGTCATCACCGTAGTGCCACATGTATTCCGCCGACATGGCGATGGGAATTTTCTTCAGGCTCTGAAGCTGAGCGTTCGAGCCTTCACGCAAGATCGTGATTTTTCCATTAAGAATTTCAATCTCTGCGAAGGCACCAATTAATCCTCCAGTACCGCGAGCCTCGGCGTTATTTTGAACTGCGATCAAATATCGCTTTGCGGTTCCAGAACCTGCAATCTCCGGTGATACTGCAATCAAAGATTGAAGAAGTTGTGATTCACCTTGAAAGTCTTTCGAGAAGTGTTTAACGAGAGGTCGCCACAACGGATCATTCAAATCGTTGGTGACTGATGCAATTCGTTTATTCATTGCATCGGCAAGCCAATGTTGTGCATCAACATTTCCACCAGCTTTGATTTGTGAAACTAATTGCTTGGCATCTTTAGAAATTCCTAACAGTTCAAAACCAAGAAAAGCCGCTGCAACTAAATAAGAGGTTGCGACCAACCCAAGCGCCAAGGCAATTAATTTCAGCGCCGATTTCATCGGGTTATTCTTGCGGAAGTTCGTGGTTCTTTAGGTCATCTGGACGCGGCGCGTATCCCTGATTTGGGGCGTAGCCACGGTTGGGTGCATAGCCACCACGACCAAGACGCTTTCCCCGAGGACCGTATTCGCTGTAGCTGCCGTATCCGTACTTGCGTCGGTAGCCATACGCATAACCGTAGCGATAGCCATAATCTTCACCATCGCGAGAGTTTGGAATCATATTGAGGACTACGCCCAAGATCGGTGAACCAATTGCAGCAATTGCATCATAAGCGCCACGATATTGCGTGACTCTTGTGACGCCTGCGTGAAC
Source organism: Actinomycetes bacterium (assembly GCA_037130455.1). Taxonomy (GTDB): domain Bacteria; phylum Actinomycetota; class Actinomycetes; order Nanopelagicales; family Nanopelagicaceae; genus CAIMZW01. The sequence goes on from JBAXSZ010000021.1 coordinate 3,391, forward strand.
AATCAGGACGGTTCCATCTACAACTGTGGAAATAAGAGCGGCATCGGTGACTGGAAGCAGCGGTGGGCAATCAAAAATAATGTAATCGAACCTTCCACGGAGAATATCCACTAACTCACGGAAGCGATCTGAGTTAAGAAGTTCGGCTGGGTTAGGTGGGATCTTTCCAGTTGGAAGTACTGAGAGACCAAAATCGCCCCAGGCCACCAATGTTTTATCTAATTGAATTTTCTTTCGGAAATCCACCTGGCCGTCGAGAAGCTCAGCCAGACCTACCTTCTTTCCATCAATTTCTAAATATTCAGAAACGCGCGGGCGTCGAAGATCTGCTTCAACCAGAAGTGTTTTCATTCCGGCTTGGGCAAACATGATGGCTAAATTAATTGCGCTGGTGGTCTTGCCTTCATTTGGAAGTGCAGAGGAAACAGCAATAATTTTTGGTGGACTGTCGGGCCGAATAAATTGCAGGTTAGTTCGAAGGGTTCGAAAAGATTCAGTACGAGCCGCGTATCGACCTGCCTTAGTGATTAGCGGTACGGCTTTTGCTTCATCGTCAAAAGAGATTGCTGAGAGCAGAGGAACTTCGCCCAACTGTTCTTCATTCTTTACCGTGTTATCGAAGATTTGGCGAAGAATGGAAAGTCCGATCCCTAGTCCAAAGCCAAGGAGCAGACCAAGAATTAAGTTAACCGCTTTTTTAGGGCTGGCTGGAGACTTTGGAATTGTTGCTGATTTCACCAAGGAAACCTTGATCGATCCCGAATTCGAATCGGATGCAGATTCTAGAGTGTTCGCAGTCAATGAGAACTGGTTCCCAATTGCATTTGCAATGTCAGCAGCTAAGACAGCATTGGTATTGCTCACGGTCACATTAATAAGGACAGTATCCAGTGGTGCCGTGGCGGTAACCTGCTTCGCTAAATGTTCAGCATCGACACTTAGATGCAATTTATCAATCACCGGTTGCAAAGTTTCTGGGCCATTAATGACTTGGGCGTATGACTTAACTCGCTGTTGTGAGAAAGAAGAACCTTGTGCCAGTGCGCTGATATCCAAAGCGCTCGATGGCGTAGATACGAAGAGTTGGATTTTTGCTTCGTACACAGGGGTTGCGACAAAGGAGAAAATTCCTGCAACCAAGATCCCCACGAAGGTAGAAATGGCTACAACTGGAAGGTTCCTAATGACCAGGCGATAGAAGTCTTTTAAATCCATAGGGACAGACTATATTGGGTTAAACCCTGAGAATAATCCGCAACTGCGTGACCTTAGGAACTCGTTGGGACTCGTTCCCAGCAAACCCTCATTAAATGATGTGAATCTCCGTGGCAGATATTGAGGCCAGGAAGGCATCGGGCTTTAACTTATCCCCGATCGTCAACGGGGCCGTCACTAAATTCACCGGTCCGATTTCCGCTGCGGCACTAATAGCTGCTGCTAACGCTGGATCAGTCCAGAGGGATTCGGGCCAGGTCGCTTCAAAGGTGGGCGAAATTATTAAGCCTGAAAAATTTCCTAAATCCACCAATTCGGATAATTTGCCGATGAAATCCGAGGGCAGCGCTCGCACCGGGCGAAGCGGATTTGCCCAAGATTCTGGGCTTGGCGTTCGGAGGTTTAGGTCAATCGTCAACGCAGTGGAGCGTTCATTCAATACCTTCTTTACTAGCTCCGCTTCCGACCGTGGACTCCGAGGAATCCACGCTGTGATTGGGAAGGGCGCCGGCTTTCCCAGGAAAGTTCGGACTTCCCGGAGGGTGAGCGCTACGACCTTGGCTAATTCGATTTCAGTCTTAAACCCCGACATTCCGGAAGGGTCATGTGGGGTGAATTCCAGCGCCATGGCCGCATCCTGAAGATTTCGGACCTGACCTTTTGGGTATAGGCGCTTTAACGCTAGGGAAACCTCTTCATCGGCACCGATTATCAAAGCACTAGTAGTTAGCTCTGGATCGGCTTGAGCCACTGGCGTGGAGAAAATCTCTTGGATCGGCAATTTCCAGGATTGGGCGATGTCGCGGATTGAAGCTGGGATCAACCCGCCGGCGAGAGCGAAGATCCCCAAAGAATGAACTGTGATTCCTGGGTAAAACTTTCGAATCGCGGCCGCGCCAATAATGGAACGCGCTTGGTTGTACTTACAAACTACCGAAATCTCCACGGATCAAGGATATAGACCTCGTAGGCGGTGCGCTTGAGCGACCCGACCCACGCCGAGCATATGAGCTGCTTCGCGCCAGGTAACTTTGCTCATGGTCGCGCTTTCTTCTACCTCTTTAAAAGCGCGCATCATGATGGAGTTAAGGTTGACCTTCACTTCATCGGCATCCCAGAAATAGTTCTGCTTATCTTGGACCCATTCGAAGTAGGAAACGATCACACCACCAGAGTTGGCCAAAATGTCAGGAACTACCAGCACGCCTTTGTCATTCAAAATTGCATCGCCTTCGGGAGTTGTCGGCGCGTTTGCTCCCTCAACAACAATTTTCGCTCGAATCTTTGGCGCCGATTTTTCCGTGATGGAATCTGCCAATGCGGCCGGGATGAGAACATCAACATCTAAATGAAGAAGTTCTTCATTGGTCATTCGTTCGGTTCCAGGAGCATCCAAATTATTATTGACTAAGAAGTGATCCCAGAGATCCTTAATGGAAGCAAAACCGGTGACGCCGCCATGGACATCGCTGACCGCGACAATCTTTAAACCCATATTTTCTAAGGCAACTGCAGCCCAGTAACCAACTTTTCCAAAACCTTGAATGGCAACGGTTGCACCCAGCGGATTTATTTTTCGGTGCAAGAGCGCTTCGCGCGTAGAAATCGCAACGCCATCACCAGTAGCTGAAGTGCGACCCAGTGAACCGCCCAGCACTATTGGTTTTCCAGTAACTACACCTGGGACGGAAAATCCGGCATTCACAGAATATGTATCCATCATCCAAGCCATGTTCTTTTCATCAGTACCAACATCAGGGGCGGGGATATCACGCTCTGGACCGATGATCGGAAGAATTTCAGAGGTGTAACGGCGAGTGAGTCGCTCATTTTCCGCAAGTGAAAGTGTGGCAGGATCAACTGCGATACCACCTTTAGCACCGCCGTACGGCAAATTTGTTAAGGCGCACTTCCACGTCATCAACATAGCAAGTGCAATGGTTTCTTCCATATTAACCTCTGGATGAAATCGCACCCCGCCTTTTGAAGGGCCGCGCGTTGTTGAATATTGGACGCGGAAACCTTTGTACATTTCAACGTTTCCGTTATCGCGACGAAGCGGGACCGCTACTTCTAAAACTCGCCTTGGTGTCGAAAGGGTTTGCCATTCATTTTCCGAAAGGCCTAATTGTTCTATTGCTCTGCGCAATTGTGAAAGCGCAGTATCTAATGCTGACTCCGTTGTCATGTATCAAAGGTACGACTGTCAGCGCATTTGTGCAAACCCTGGTTAAACAACTAATTTATTTTTTAAAAGTTGTTGAAAAAACTTTCCATCGATTATTTACCGCGAAAGCAAAGGAGGCGGCAGAAGCAATCGGGTCTTTCGAAATTTTAAGATTGGGAATTTTTGGCAAAGTGGAGGTGAACTTCTTAAGTGTGGCAGCTTTCTCTGGTTGTTTTTTCATGGCACTGTTAACGCTAATCACAAGTTGCTGCAAAATTTTAGCCCAATCATTAACCACTATTTGAGCCGCCATAACTAGCTTCTCTGGCATGGGGTCGACGCTCTTATTACAACGAACCAACGATATGCATAAAATTGTGGAATTTCGGATTGTTACGTTGGCGGTATCTCCGGCCGCGATCGCACTTCCAGTTCCGATCACTTGACCCAGCCGATCAAATACTGGACCGCCGGAGCGCTCCGGATAAATATTAGAGATTGTCGTTGACGTGTTTTCACTCTGATTTACTGAAGAAAGTATTCCGGTTGTTAAAAAGGGCTGACCATTTCCAAGGAGTTGTAGTAGACCCACCCAACTTCCGAAAGTTGGAGAGGTGCCAGTCCATGTTAATTCTGGAATGGTGGCATTTGTCGCGATTGCAGCAACATCATTGCCAGCATCCCATGCCCAAATTGTTCCATTTGCTGCCTTCAAGGATGAATCCGTAAGAGTGACCTGCCGGTCGCTTATGCAATTCTTGATGTTTTGATAAGAGGTGATGATGTAACTATGAATACCAGCATTGATCATCTCTGCTGTGGGCTCAAATTCGGCTGACCAGCCACTGCCTTGAATTTCGTTGCAGGTAACCGCCACAACTGAGACTTTCGTTAAAGCAGCTAATTGCACCAAGTTGGCCGGATCGGAAGTTGGATTTGCATTGCTTAGTACTTGACCCAGATATGTCACCGGAAGCTCAGTTGAACGTGGATTGAGCACATCAGCGCTAGCCGGCGAAAATTGCGAAATGATCAGTGCAGCACCTAGGGCGGCGACCACCGTTCGCAATCTCATCTTCTCAACTCCGACTACCCAAATCTTGGAATGTGAAAACTCTTATTTACCTCACGTTTGGATACTAAAAGTATATTCCATGCATTCTTTCTTAGGTATAGAGATTCAACTAATCTAGGTTAATGAAGATTCGAAAGGCCGTTATCCCAGCTGCAGGTCGGGGAACTCGGTTGGAGCGAATCACCTTGGTGACCGCAAAAGAGCTTATTCCCCTGGTAGATCGTCCGGCGATCGATTGGATCGTCAAAGAGGCTACTGATTCTGGAATTGAAGAGATTTGCATCGTAACTAGCGCCAATAAATTGGCCTCGCTCTTCGCACATACCGAAGGCCTGGATATTCCAGTTACCTATCTCATTCAATCTTCACCAAAAGGGCTGGGACATGCAGTGCTCGTTGCCCAAGATTGGTGCGGCGATGACCCATTCGCAGTGCTCCTTCCAGATGATTTCGTCTTGGATGATCCAATTTTGTCTCGCTTAATTGCCCAGGCCACATCCACTAAACACTCTGCGCTCGCGCTTACGGAAGTTCCAGATTCAAAAACCGATCAATATGGAATTGCCGATGGTCAGGTGTCTGACGGCGTAGTCGCTATTGAAAACTTGATCGAAAAGCCTGCGCGCGGAAATGCACCATCCAACCTTTCGGTGACGGGTCGGTATGTTTTGCGACCGGAAATTTGGCCGCTGCTGAACGCGGTAAAACCGGGAGCAGGCGGTGAAATTCAATTAACTGATGCGTTGATCGAGTTGGCTCAAGCTGGCGTCCTCGATGGATTGGTCACCAAGGGGAGTCGACATGACTTGGGTTCGGCAAAATCATGGTTGACCGCAAATATCGCCTACGGGGTAGAGGTTTATGGTCAAGGCTGGTTAGACGCAGTCCGAGCAAATATCAACGAAAGTAAGTCTTCTTAAACTGCCCTATGGGTAAGAATTGAGGAAACTATGGAGCGAATAGGTGCAGCAGAATTTTCTATTCTGACCTGGGACGAAAGCACTATCTCCGAAATTGCCACAGGCAGAAAGATCACCCAGGCGAAGATATCGGCAAGTTATCAAGGCGATATGGAAGGTAAGAGCGTGACTGAAACGCTCATGACCTATTCGCCAAATGGCGATGCTTCCTTCATGGGTATCGAACATTTCACGGGAACAATCTTTGGCAAGAAGGGTTCTTGCGTCCTTCACCATTTTGGGAGCTATAGCGATGGTGTTGCTCGCAGCGTTTGGAATCTTATCGATTCAGCCGGAACCGAAGGACTAGCTGGGGTTTCCGGCTCGGGGTCATATTCGGCCGGACGAGATGGCAAGGCGCTAGTTACCTTCCTCCTCAACTGACCGTAAACCGCCTACCAAAACGGTAAACTGTTTACCGTGACCAACCCCCAACTTATTCGAATCAATCGAACTAGGTGGGCGCTTCGGGCTACTTTTTTCTTTATGGGCATGATGGTTTCGGCAACCGCAGCCCGGTTGGCAGAAATAAAACTCAATGTAAACGCTTCTAATACCGCTTTCGGTACCAGTTTGATGGTCGGAAATCTAGGCGGCATGCTCGGCACTATTGTCGGTGGAAAAGTCGCTCATAAAGTTGGAACTCGAAAATTGGTCCAGTTCGTCATTTTCGGTGTCGCGGCCGCTCAAATTGCTAATGGTTTCATGAATGAACTTTGGCAAGTTCCGATCGTCTCCTTGTTCGCTGGATTCACGTATGCCTTTGCAAATGTTGGTGCCAATTCTCAAGGGTCAATGATTGAAGCAAAATCTGGGAAATCGCTTATGCCATCTTTCCATGGATCGTGGAGCGTGGGCGCTCTTGCCGGCTCACTCCTAGCTGGTTCGATTGCAAAGGTGCTCCGTCCCGATACCCATTTAGTTATTAATTCAATATTCGCGCTAATCGGCGTTCTGATTGTCTCCAAAGGTTTATTGCCTTTTGCATCGGACAAAGAAGATATAAAAGCAAATCAAGAAATCAAACATGATCAACCGATCCCACCTAACATAAAGAAATTCTTGTACCTGGTTTCACTTGGCTCGATGTTGGCTCTCATGGCTGAAATTTCTGTTGGTGACTGGAGTGCAATTTTACTTAAAGAAAATCTCCACGTTGGAATTGGTGTAAATACTTTGGGCTTTAGTTCCTTCTTGCTCGCCCAAATAACTGGTCGGTTCTGGGCAGGCACTTTGATTGATAAATTCGGAATTCCTGCGGTTGTACGAACATGCGGAATCATGGGCGGAACTGGATACGCTGTCGGTCTCATTATTTCTCAACTGACGGTTAGCCATAGCAAAGTATTTGCCGTAAGTGTTATGTGTTTGTCATACGCAGTGCTTGGATTCGGTGTCGCTCCAATGCCACCTTCTTACATAACTATTTCTGGAAGCATTCCTGGGCTTCCAACATCCAGAGCTTTAGCGCGGATGGGTGTTCTGAGCGCTCTTGGATTCTTTTTAGGGCGTGGATTTGTTTCGGTCTTTGCTGGATGGATTGGATTGCCAATGGCGCTTTTAATTCCGGCCATAGCGTTGATAGCTAGTGGATTCTTGGCAAAATCTTTAAATATTGAGAACCTAAAAATATAGCGACGATAGAGAACAACTTCGGCTTATAGTTCATCCATGCAAGGTCAATGGGTTCGCTTAGAAGCGCTTTCAGTGGAGCATGCCGAAGATCTCTACCGAAATACTGAAAATGACTCTGAAATGTGGCGCTGGGTGCTGACGAAATTCCCTATCCCACATTCTGTTGCAGATATGCGGGACCTCATTGTGCGGATGGTTGATCAAAAAGAGAGTGGAAAACGCGAGCCATGGGCAGTTATCGATCTTCGCAGTAATCAATGTGTCGGATCTTCTTCTTACAGTGAAATAATGCCCGAGTTTGGTGATATTGAAATTGGTTCTACTTTTTATGGAGCAGTTGCTCGACGTACCGGAATCAATACTGAGACAAAATTGCTTCTAATGACGGAAGCATTTGAAAATCGTGGTTATGAACGTGTTCAAATAAGAGCCGATAATTTAAATACTCGGTCGCGCATTGCCATCGAAAGAATTGGTGCAATTTTTGAAGGCACTCTGAGGAGTCACATGATCCGAAGAGATGGATCGCGCAGAGATACGGTCGTCTATTCAGTCATCAGAAATGAGTGGCCGGAAATCAAAGCACGCTTGGAAGGTTTTCTGGCCGGTTAATCCTTTATTGAAATCCTGGACCCAATCGCCAAAATTAAAGCCAACGATACGATTACGAAGAGCGCACTATGCAGCGTCAAATGATCGGCGAGATAGCCCATGCACGGTGGTCCAATAACGAAACCAAAGTAAGAGATACCAGAGACCATGGCGACTGCTTCGGCAGATGAGATGATTCCAAAATAATTCTTATTAGCAGTGCTTCCGGCGGCACTAATAGTAAGTGGAATCCCTAGCGACATTCCAAAACCCAGAATAATCCAGCCAAAAATTTCGCCATATATATTGTTGACCAATAATCCGATTGTGAGGCCGCATGCGCCCAACAATCCACTGTAAGAAAGTGCTCTCATTGTTCCAAAGCGATGTGCTACTAAGTCACCAGAGAGCCGTCCCATCACCATCGTGCTAGCGAAAAAAACAAAGGGGAGTGTAGAAAGAAAAGGTGTTGCGTGATAAGTATCGCGCGCCAGAATTCCACCCCAGTCCGCTGCTGCTCCTTCAGGTATTGCCGCACACATTCCCAGTAAGCCATATATCCAAAAAATCTTAGGACGCTTGGTGCGCTTTTTAGAATCTATAGGATGAATATCCGCCGACGGTGGAAGGAACCATGGTCGTAGCCATACCCCAATGGCGGCGATAATCGCTCCAACCACAAGCGTGTGCCAAATGGGTTTGATTCCCAACTGTGAAATGACGCCGCCGATAGCACCGCCACATAACGAACCAATGGACCACATGGCGTGAAAAACGCTCATCATTCTTTTGGTTGATTTTTGTTCCAAGGTCACAGCATGAGCATTCATGGATAGGTCTTGGCACGATTGGAAGAATCCGTAGACGAAGAGTGAAAGCCACAAGAAGGGAAGATTGAAGAGCAATCCGATGAATGGCACAGATATAGCCAATGCGATCGTGGATGCGAAAACGACTGGAGCGCTGCCACGACGTGCTGCGTTTCGGCCAGCCGGGCTTATCGCTGCTAAAACTCCAATAGAGGAGAAGAAGAGTGAATTTCCCAGGACCGTATTGGAAAGGTGCAGGATGTGTTTAAAGTCAGGAATTCGCGAGATAAATGTTCCGACCGCGAAGCCATTGAGAATAAAGGTCAGGCTTACCGCGAATCTGGCTCTACTGAAATCATTACTACCATCGGATTTTTCGGCCAAGTTGGGGAATCGAGAAAGCATTGCGCCATAGTAACGGCGTACTGGCCAGTCACTAGGTAGCCTTTCCCCCTATGGCTAACTCACACCTTGAACTCAACGGAATTAACTTCATTGATGAATCAGAAAGAAGTGGTTCACCACGCTCGCTCTTTTGGCCATGGGCGGCAGGAAATGTTTCCTTCTTGGCTCTGTCGTATGGCGCATTCTTTTTAGGTTTCGGAATCTCATTTTGGCAAGCAACTTTCGCAGCCCTTATCGGGACCGTTGCCTCATTTGTTGCAGTGGGTATTAGTTCCTTGGCCGGCAAACGAGCCAATGCACCAACCATGACTTTGTCACGAGCTGCTTTTGGTGTGAAGGGAAATATTCTTCCTGGTTTCCTGTCCTATCTTATTTTCGTCGGCTGGGAGACTGTATTAGTTTCACTTGCAACACTTGCTACCGAAACCGTTTTCAATCGTCTTGGCCATATCGATCATAATCTCTCCAGAATTTTGGGATTTCTCTGTGCCGCTGGGTTGACTGTTTTCGGTGGAGTTTTGGGTTATTCGGTCATCATGAAAATCCAACGATGGCTGACTTCAGCAACAATTATTTTGACTGTTGGCTATATCGCCCTTACTTTTCATAAAATCGATTGGCACGCAATCCGTTCAATTCATTCTGGATCGACCCAAGGATTTATTGGCGCTTTAATATTTGGGATTACTGGAATTGGTTTGGGTTGGGTTAACTCAGCCGCGGACTACTCACGTTATTTGCCCCGGACAGTTTCCAGCCGAGGAGTAATTGGGTGGACTGTTTTTGGAGCCTCAGTTGTTCCAATTATTCTGGTGATGTATGGGTCATTGCTAGCGGGTAGCAGTAAAGAATTAAGCGACAAAATTGCTAACGATCCCATTGGTGCACTAACCACACTCTTACCAACGTGGTACTTGATCCCGTTTGCGATCGTAGCTGTGCTTGGTTTAGTGGGAGGTGCAATATTAGATTTGTATTCTTCTGGAATCACATTGGTATCGATCGGTTTGCCGGTCAAGCGACATGTGGCAGCTGGCATTGATTCTGTCATCATGACTCTTGGAACCATTTATATTGTTTGGATTGCTAAGAACTTCTTTATTCCGTTTCAAGGATTCCTTATTACTTTAGGAGTACCGGTGGCTGTCTGGTCGGCAATATTTATTGCCGATGTCATTATGCGGAAGCGCGACTATGCCGAAGCCGAACTCTTCGACGCCACTGGCAGATACGGCGCTACGAACTGGCGCTCCATTGGCCTGGTCGTCGTGGGATCTATTGTCGGCTGGGGCTTCGTTACCAATGGGTTTGCCTCGTGGCTTTCTTGGCAGGGTTACTTTCTTGGCGCAATCGGCGGCAAAAGCGGGGCTTGGGCTTATGCCAATGTGGGAGTCATCTTTGCCATGGTGATCGGCTTCTTCGGACATATGCTTTTATCTCGCGGCCGAATCGCTGGCCAGGAAGCGAATTAAACTTATTTTCTGATTTTTCGAATTTGGGGCTAGCACTACTAACAACGTGGAATTGCCTATTATTACGCTCAAAATCACGAAAGTGAGAGATACCACCTAGTTTTTCCGACAGTACCTACCTCTCTGTATAGCATCATTTGGAATGTTAGAAAATGATTCGAAAATAGCGAGGAGAGACTGAGTGAATGCGTTAGATCTTGCCAGATGGCAATTCGCAATTACCACCGTCTACCACTTTATCTTCGTACCGATCACGATCGGTTCTGGATTCCTAGTGGCAGGCCTACATACAGCTTGGTACCGCACCAATAACGATAAGTATCTGCGTGCGACCAAGTTCTTTGGAAAATTATTCTTAATCAACTTTGCCATCGGTGTAGTCACCGGCATCGTCCAAGAGTTCCAATTTGGAATGAACTGGTCGGCTTATAGCCGATTCGTGGGCGACATTTTTGGTGCACCTTTAGCCATGGAAGGTCTCTTGGCCTTCTTCTTGGAATCAACATTCCTAGGTCTTTGGATCTTCGGCTGGGATCGACTACCGAAGAAAATTCATATGCTTACTATTTGGATGGCGGCTCTGGGAACTTTGTTCTCTGCCTACTTCATTTTGGCAGCAAATGCGTGGATGCAACATCCGGTCGGATATGTTTTGAATGGAACTCGTGGTCGTGCTGAGCTAACGGACATTGTAAAAGTCCTAACGCAAAACACCGCGCTAGCTGCCTTCTTCCACACGATTCCTTCGGCATTCTTGACTGCAGGTGGATTATTCGCTGGCGTTGCTGGTTGGATGATCGCCAAGAAGCGCGATGTTGAAGTTGCAAAACCGGTATTAAAAATGGGTTTAGTAACAATCATCATCTCGTTCTTGATTGTTGGAGTGACTGGAGACTGGACCGCTCGTGTTATGACTTCTCAACAGCCGATGAAGATGGCCGCTGCAGAAGCCGCTTACGATACGAAATCCAATATGCCGTTCTCACTATTAACTTTGGGAACTTTGGATGGATCCAAGCCAGTATTCCAAATTGGATTACCTTCCGTTCTCTCCTTCATGTCGACCGGAAATTTCAATGGCGTCGTAGAAGGTGTCAATGATTTGCAGAAAGAGTATGTCGCGAAATACGGTCCTGGTGACTACAAGCCAAATATTCCGTTGGCTTATTGGGGATTTAGATTGATGATCGGATTCGGCGCTCTCTGTGCCCTCTTCGCATTAATCGTCCTGGTTCGACTTCGCAAAGGTCGATTCCCAACCAGTAAGTGGATGTTACGCGCCATGATCAGCCTGCCATTCCTTCCAATCTTGGCTAACTCATTCGGATGGATTTTTACCGAAAGCGCTCGCCAACCATGGGTGGTCTTCGGACTGTTCAAGACTTCACAAGGCGTAAGCCCATCAGTTGGTGCTGGCAGTGTCCTATTCACCATGATTACTTTCACCGCGCTTTACGGCGTGCTTGCTGTAATCGAGTTCGGATTAATGATTCGAACCATCAAGGTTGGTCCAGAACCTTCTCCAAAACTTGGATCAAAAGATTCCGACGTATTAACAATGGCTTACTAAGGGGTGATGAAAATGTCATTTAATTCTTTCTGGTTCGTCATCATCGCCGTTCTCTGGATCGGTTACTTCATTCTCGAAGGATTCGATTTCGGTGTTGGTATGACTTTGAAATATGTTGCAAAGGATCAAGCCGAGCGTCGGGCAGTATTGACCACGCTCGGACCGGTTTGGGATGGCAATGAAGTCTGGTTGCTTGTTGCAGGTGGAGCTACCTTCGCCGCCTTCCCCGAGTGGTATGCCACCTTGTTCAGTGGTTTCTATCTACCGTTATTTCTCATCTTGGTTTCTCTCATTGTTCGTGGTGTCTCCTTTGAGTACCGCAGCAAGTATGGAAAGCCAGAATGGCGTGGACGTTGGGACAATGCCATTGTCATTAGCAGCGCTCTTCCAGCGCTTCTCTGGGGAGTTGCCTTCGCAAATATTGTGAAAGGTGTCCCACTAAAAGATAACGGACACGGCGTCATCGAATATGTAGGAGGATTCTTCAATCTACTTAATCCATTCGCCCTGCTGGGTGGACTAACCACCTTCTTCCTCTTCGCAACGCATGGCGCATTCTTCTTGGCCTTGAAAACCCGAGGAGAAATTCGCGCACGTGCCAATTATTTGGCAGCCCGAACCGGCCTACTAACGGCGGTTTTGGCACTCATCTTCTTGGGTTGGACTACCTTCAAACTTACCCCTAAGACTGATGTCCGAATCTTGTCGTTGGTGGTTGTGGTTTCCTGGGTATTGGCTCTAGCAGCCCAACGGATGGGTCGCGATGGTTGGACCTTCTTGTTCTCCTCCATCACGGTTGCCATGGTGGTAATCACCCTATTTGCTGCGCTCTATCCAAATGTCATGCCAAGCTCCTTGGATCCGGCATCTAGCCTGAACATATTTAACGCCTCCAGCACTCATTACACGCTCAAGGTAATGACCTATGTGGCGGTCGTCCTTACCCCCATTGTCCTGATCTACCAAGGTTGGACTTATTGGGTCTTCAGGAAGCGTATTAGTGCCACTGATATCGCTTCGCCAAATGAAGGAGTTTTGGACAAGATACATCTGTGAAACCACTAGATCCGCGGCTGCTTCGATATTCCAGAAGTAGCCGCGGATTTGTTTTTCTCCAGGCCCTGATGGCAATAATTAACGCCGGACTTGTTATCGCCCAAAGTTATTTCATCGCAACTATTGTGGTGGACGTTTTCCAAAAACATTTCTCAGTTTCAGATGTCGCTGCCAATATGCGAATGGTTGCATTTATTTATATTGGTCGATCTTTAGTGAGTTATTCCATTGAACGATTGGCTGCCAGTTATAGCGTTGAGATTCGAAACGAATTACGAACTGGACTCCTGGATAAAGTTATGTCAGGGAAATCTCCTGCGGTCTTCAATGAAGGACCGGGAAGCATTTCGTTACTGGCAACTAAAGGCATAGATAACCTAGATTCCTATTTTTCAAGATTCTTACCGCAACTATTCATCGCCGCCGTTGTTCCACTCTCGGTTGGATTGACCATTGCAAGTCAAGACAAAGTATCGGGACTAATTGTGGTTTTCACGGTTCCACTCATTCCGCTCTTCGGAATCATGATTGGTAGATTCACTGGTGCCGCCACTGAAAAACGTTGGCAGACTATGTCACTGTTGAGCGGCTATTTCTTAGATTTACTCACTGGATTACCAACCCTTAAAGTGTTCAATCGATCATCGAAGCAGGAAGAAAAGCTAGATGAAGTAGGTCAACGTTATCGCCTTGAAACTATGAAAGTTCTACGGATATCGTTTTTATCCTCGCTTGCGCTAGAAATAATTGCCACCCTCTCCGTAGCTTTAATAGCAGTTTCCATTGGCCTGCGATTGGTCAACGGGTCGTTAAATTTGAGAACTGGGCTATTCATTTTGATACTTTCGCCCGAGGTTTATTGGCCTATTCGCCAAGTCGCGCTTTATTTCCATGCTGCAGCAGATGGAGTGGAGGCCGCCAATAGAATTTTTGCAATCCTGGAACAACCAGAAAGTGATGGCTCTGGTGCAATTAGCGGAGTAGTGCGAATTTCATGGAACTCCTTAACGGTGGATTTTCCGGGGAGAAAACAAATCGCGATCCCAGCGGGAGAATTTTTACCGGGGAAGGTCAACATTGTTGTTGGTCCTTCGGGGGCTGGTAAAAGCACTTTCCTATCGCTGCTCTTAGGATTTGGCTCGAATTTTCAAGGAAAGTTACTTATATCAACTGCAGCAGGTGATGCCGACATTCGATCTCTTTCCTCGGAGAGCTGGCGATCGCTAATATCTTGGCTTCCCCAAGATGTGAATTTTCCTTCCGGAACAGTTCGTGAAATTCTCCAGCACGCGGCCAAGATTGATGATGCCGAACTAATCGCAGCACTTGCCCGAGTTGGATTAGCTCCTGCGGATTTGCCAATGGGACTAGATACTGCGCTGGGAACTTTGACCGAAACGCTTTCGGTGGGACAGAGGCGCAAAATCGCACTGGCTAGGGCGCTATTGAAACCTGCAGAAATTTTGATCTTGGATGAGCCTTCTGCATCAGTGGATGATGTCAGCGAAGCCGATATCGCTAAGGCGATTTCGTCGGAAGTGGCAGCAGGAAAGATAGTTATTCTAGTTACCCATCGACTGAACCTGATTGATGCTCCTGCGACCGTCAATTTTGGGAGCGGGGAATGAAAGAGCTTCGATCGCTTGTTAAACCAGAGCTAGGCAAGATTTTAGCGGCCGCACTCATCGGAGGTCTTTCCTCGTCTATGGCGGTGGGCCTATTGGCCTGCAGTGCCTGGCTGATATCCATGGCTTCAATGGAGCCACCTATTCTGGTTTTGGAAGTTGCGATTGTGGCGGTTCGCTTCTTTGGTTTAGGAAGAGGGGTGCTGCGCTACAGCGCAAGGTTGATTGAACACAACAGCGCACTTCGCACACTGAGCCGAATCAGAATTGGGATTTACCATCAAATCGAATCACAACTGCCTTCCTATTTTTCACAATTGAGGAGAGGTGAACTCCTGAGAAATCTCGTGGCAGACAGTGAACTGTTACAAGATCTCTGGTTGCGCATTGCGAATCCATGGATCGGTGCGGTGATTTCTGGTGTTGCTGGTCTTGGAATCATATTTGCCCTACTCCCACGACTAGCGGTTATTCTCTCGGCCATCTTTGTCCTTGCGATCTTCTTAATTCCGATAAGCGCCGTTCTATTAAGCGCTAATGAAAACCAACGAAGTGAAGAATCAAAAGTATTTGATGCAATTATTCAAGCTAGTGATTCAGTTCAAGAATCTCTCATTTTTGGGTATCAAGATCAACTTAAAGAATCCATCGCCCAAGCTCAGACAAAACTTAATTGGATTGATTTAAAAAGCGGCATTGCTTCTGGAGTATCTACTGCAACGCAAATCGCGCTCACTGGCGTGAGTGTAATTATTGCTGCCCTCTATTCCATCCCTGCTTTTACTGATAAATCATTAGCCGGAGTCAATGTTGCTGTGGTCGTTCTCTTACCTTTGGTCATTTTTGATGGACTAACGGGCTTGCCCGCCGCCTTTTCCAGATTGCCTACGGTTCAAAATTCTGCAAAAGGTGTAGATCAAATATTGAGTCAAAAATCGGATCAACTGATTCCATCGGTGCCAATGTCAGGTGCACATTTCACGATAAATTTCTCGCGGGTAGTTCCTCAACTTCCTGAAGTAGATTTGGCTCCCTATTCTGGAATGGCCAAGCCAGGTCTGCCCTTGATTATTTCGGGCAAAAGCGGAGCCGGGAAATCATCTTTGGTCCATGCACTTATTGGCTTTCTGGAGTATTCGGG
The DNA here is from genome assembly GCA_037130455.1 of Actinomycetes bacterium. GTDB lineage: Bacteria > Actinomycetota > Actinomycetes > Nanopelagicales > Nanopelagicaceae > CAIMZW01. The sequence goes on from JBAXSZ010000021.1 coordinate 19,111, forward strand.
TGAGATCCTGATCAATGAGCTCCCAGCTAAGGCATTTTCATCAACTAGTCGGATCGAGCACTGTTCGATCTTGCTGCAACAGGATCATCTCTTTGCTACCTCTATCAGAGAGAATTTGCGAATTGGTTCCCCCGATGCCACCGACGAAGAACTATTTGCGGTCTTAGCGAAAGTGGAATTGGCTGAATTAGTGCGTGGTATCGGATTAGACACTCACATTGGACAATACGGACATAATTTTTCTGGTGGCGAGAAACAGCGGATCAAGTTGGCACGTACCTTGCTTCGAGATCGCCCCATTGTGATTTTGGATGAACCTTTTGAATATTTGGATTTGGAACAAGCCAGGCGAATCGCTCGATCAGTTGGCGACTATTGCCGAGATAAAACTCTAATCGTTGTCTCTCATTTGCCGGTGGATCTCCAGTAAAGTTTGGCCATGAATCAAAAAAGAAAAATTGCTCAAGTTTCTTCGATGCTCGTTCTAAGCGCGCTATTTCTTTCTGGATGTGGTTCTACATCCAACACTTCATCTGGTTCGCCGAAAAAATTTACACTTCCCGAAGCTGGCCAAGGAGCCGCAGCACCTATGGGTGGAACTTATTTAAATCAGAAATTGCCCGCGCCGGTTCTGGCTCTCCCGCTGGTGGATTCGACTGGAACGAAAATTTCGCTAGCTTCCTTCGCCGGCAAAACCGTTATCTTGGCTAACTTCCTAACTTCATGCCAAGAAATCTGCCCGATGGTTAGTGCAAATATGCGCGATCTAGCCGATGCCATTTCTGGAAGCGAACTTAAGGGAAAAGTTGAAGTGGTGGAAGTCAGTGTCGATGCTGGGATGGACAAGCCAGCACGATTGCGGGCGTATCAGGCGCTATACGGAGAAAAAAATTGGACCCTGGCCACTGGTTCGGAAGCAGCTCTGAAAGCCTTATGGAGTTACTTTGGAGCTCCCGCAACCAAGACGGTGAAGACTGCCAGCGACGCCGCCAATGCACCCACAGATTGGCAGACCGGCAAGCCCATTACTTACGACTATGTTCATGCCGATATCGTGCTAATTATCAATCCCGATTCCACCTGGAGTTGGATGGATTTAGCGGCTCCACAAACTGTGGCAAAGAAAGTTCCCGCAAAGATGCAATCCTTTTTAAGCGATGAAGGCCAAACGAACTTGTCCAAGCCAGATGCCTTCTCCTGGAGCGTTGATACTGTCCTGGCGGCGCTGAGCCAATTGACCGGTGTTTCAATTAAGGTTTAAATCTAATCCAAATTTACTAAAATTCTCTTTTTTGGACTCAATGTAGTCTCTTTCCGACGGATTCCAATCCTTAAAATCTCATTATGGACTATATTAACGCCATGGGTGTCACATGGGAATGATTGTTCGAAGTACAAAGGGTTGGGAGCAAGAAATTGGAGCTCGGATTAGGGCCATCAGAAAGCGCTCTGAATTAACGCAACAGGAGTTAGCCGATTTAGCCAACGTTTCGCGTTCGGCGATCAAGTACTTAGAAGCTGGTCATGGTTCAAGTTTGGCCACCTTTATCGGGGTAGCCAAGGCGCTCAATCTAGATAAGGAAATAGATCAAATTTTTGCTCTCTCCTCCCAAATTTCACCGATGGCTCTTTTGGCGAAGAAATCTAAATCTAAGTGAGTTCTTTTCGCAGAATAGAGGTCCTAGAGGTCCGGTGCTGGGGAAAATTAGTAGGGGCCGTGGCGCAGGACCCAACTTTAGATCTTCAGGTATTTGAATATTCCGCGGAATGGAACACGAAGAATATTCAACTCTCACCAATCCATATGAGGAATAGAAGCGGCACCTACATCTTTCCGCAACTATCCAAATCCACTTTTTATGGACTGCCGGCAATGTTGGCAGATGCACTTCCCGATGATTTCGGGAACGCGGTCATCGACGCATGGTTGAGCGAAGAAGGAATAGATAAAGAATCGATTTCCAGTTTAGATCGACTTGCCTACGCGGGAGAGCGCGCCTTAGGTGCCTTAACTTTTCACCCGGCCCACTCGGGGCTTAACGGTCCTGGGACTTCGATCGCCCTTGCCGAATTAGTTCAGAGCGCTCGCATTATCGTTGCCGGAGCAATTAATGATTCATCTTCCTACAAGGAAGCGCTATTACAACTCATCCAAGTTGGTTCCTCTGCCGGAGGTGCCAGAGCTAAAGCGCTAGTGCAATTTAACCCCTCAACCGAAGTGATTCGATCGGGGTACACGAATGCCGAATCTGGATTTTCGCCATGGCTTATTAAGCTTGACGGCGTCAGCAAATCTGCCGATGGTTCTATTAATTCACTGGGAGTTCCAGAGCAATTTACTCGAATTGAATACGGCTATTATCTAATGGCATGTGCTGCTGGAATTGAGATGGCAGAGTCCAGGCTTCTTCTAGAAGGTTCTCGTGCCCACTTCTTAACGAAGCGATTCGATCGGGACTCTTCGGGAGAACGAATCCATTATCAATCCCTCTGCGCGTTGGATCATCTAGATTTTAGAATGCAGGATACTCATGCGTATGCGCAGTATCTGAACGTGGCCAGGAAGCTTAATCTGCGCGATGATGAGTTGGCTCAATGTTTTAGAAGAATGGTTTTCAATATTTTTGCGCTTAATCGTGATGATCACACCAAGAACTTCGGATTTCTTCTCGCAGAAAATAGCGAGTGGAAACTCGCGCCAGCATTTGATTTAACTTATGCCTTCAATCCAATGGGTAAATGGACCCAAAGACATCAGATGAGTGTAAATGGAAAATTCGAAAATATATCGCTTACAGATATTTACACCTTAGGGGACATGTATTCGATCCCGGCATATAAGAAAATCGTTGCCGATGTTGGTGCAGTAATCAGCCAGTGGCGCGATTTTGCGCTACTGGCTGATGTTGAAGATCATACAAGTGAGTTCATCAATAGAAGTATTACGAATTTACAACCGAAATAAGCCTCAGCTGATAAACGTAGTAGTTAGTGCACATGCAAGGCCAGATACGGCAATCCAAGTGAACCATGATCCAGCGGTTCGCAATCTCCATGTTTCTAGGATTTCATTGACATGAGCTCGTCGTGCCCGAAGCACTAACCCCAAGGCGATGAAACTTCCAACAAAATAGTGGAAGAAGTTGGCTCCTGCTAGGAGTAACCACATTGACGCATAGGAACCTTCAAATACGCCGGTGTCCGGAGCTATGAATGGCATATTCGCAATCTGGTGCCACTGGTAATAACCACCAATGAGTAGGGCGACCAAAGTGATGATGGAAATTACTCCAAAACTACTGCGATTCTTTTCGCCAAAACGGTGAACTAGTGCGGCAACTACAAAAGGTAGAGCAGCTATCCATCCCGATGTCGAGGTGAAGTGATGAGCTCCTTTAGGAAGCCATCCACCATTTGCATTTAGGTTGCGAAGATAGAAGTAGGAAAAGATCATTCCGAAGACAAATGCACCATCGGCAACAATCAATAGCCGAACTCCTAGTCGTTCACGACGACCGACAACTTCTGGAGCATCGTGATGGACATGAAATTGAGTTTCAGCGCTCATTATTTTTCGTTCCTTCCATAGCCATATGGATCACTTGTGATAACTGGCGGAGTGTTGAAGTTTTCCAATGGAACTGGAAATGGCACGGTCCATTCCAAAGTTTTCGCTCCCCATGGATTCATTGGAGCAATTGCCCCTTTACGCCAGGAGTGAATTACAGCCCAGAGTAGGAAGAGCATTCCAATCCCAACGGAGTAAGCACCGACGGTACTGATCATGTCTGAGTGTTTATACATGGCGGCAAAATCTGCAACTCGTCGAGGCTGTCCTTCAGCGCCGGCAATGAACATCCCCAAGAAGAGGATCTGGAAACCGATCTGCACGAACCAAAATGCGACATAGCCTGCTTTTTCGTGAAGCATTCGCCCAGTCATCTTAGGGAACCAGTAGGCAAGACCAGCAATTGCGCCAGTCAAAGCCGCACCCATTAACGTGTAATGGAAGTGTGCGGTTACATACATGGAACCGTGAAGGTAATTGTCTGCAGGAACATCGGAGAGATAAACCCCCGTTACGCCACCGATAAGCATGTTCCAGAGGAATGCATAAACTGAAAGCATTGGCAGCTTCATCCAAGGTTTGCCTCGCCACAGCGTCCCTAAAATAACCAGGAAGATTAAGCCGGTAGGGATTGAAATCATTTCGGTGGTGATCATGAAAGGTCCATTGAGCATCGGCAACCAACCCGACATATACATGTGGTGGGCCCAGACCAGAATGGAGAGCCCAGCAATACCCGAAAAACCTAAAATTGCCGCGTTATAGGAGAAGAGTGGCTTTCGAACGAATACTGGAACGATCTCCATCAAGACCGCAACTCCAGGCAACAAGATGACGTAGACCTCAGGATGGCCCATGATCCAGAAGAGGTGGGCGTAAAGCCAACCGCTTCCCCCGAATTGAGCATCAAAGTAGGTCGTACCAACAGTCCGGTCCAGAGCAGTCATAATCATTGAAACCATGAATGTAGGGAAAGCCGGGATAGCAAGTGCGACCGAAATGGTTGCGCCAATAACGAAAATCGGCACTCGATTCCACTTCATTCCTTTTGCTCGCATGGTGACAACCGTGGCGGTGATATTTGCGCCAGCGACGGCCGTTGAGACGGCGAAAATAATAATTGTTGCGACAAAGGCATTCATTCCAGGGCCGGCTTGAACACTGAGTGGTGCGTATGCAGTCCAACCGGTAGGAATTCCACCTAAGAACCAAGCGCTACACAAAACAGGAATTGCGGTGAAAAGAACCCACCACGAAAGCGCATTTAACCGAGGGAAGGCCATGTCGCGAGCGCCAATCATGATTGGCAGAATGAAGTTTCCAAATGGACCTGTAGAAACCACGATCATTGCAACAATCATGGTGATGCCGTGGAGTCCAACGAGGGAATTGTAAATTGCCGGAGTAACCAATTTTGAACCAGGCATGGCCAGATTTGTTCGGATCATCATGGCTAATGTTCCGCCAACCCCAAGCATGGCCATAACACCAACTAAGTATTGAATACCAACAACTTTATGATCGGTGCAATATCGGAAATAGCGAGAGATACCTTGACCTTCTCCGGCGAGGAAAAGTTGTTCCTCATCCGTGAGGTCTTTACCGATCAACCAACGAAATGGACCAATGAAGGCACCAATTCCAACCAAGAAGCCCACGCTCCACGCAAACATGGAAACAAGCAACACCCGATTATCGTTTTGAGGAACAGTCATGTCTTCACCAGAGCGGAGCCAGTAATAAACAACAACTGCGAAAATCGCTCCGACGACTGTGCCGGTGCCCATGTTGAGTTTAGTGATCAGGCTCTTCGATGGGTTTGGGATCGCATGTGATCCGACTTGATGATCCAATGTTGTCATGCGGAATGACCTCCTTGTGCGGTAACCCAATTATTGAAATCGTTAGTGGTCATTACATTTCCCGTGCTTTCCATGTAAGCGTGGTAAAGCCCGCACAGTTCGGCACATTTGATATCGAAGACGCCCAACTTTGTTGGCGTAGTTTCGGCGGTGGTCGTTTGTAATCGATTCGCATCCACTTTTACTCCAAGCTGGACTGGCCAGAAAGAGTGGTTAACATCGGCGGAAATGACTTTGAATTCGACTGGTCGGTTTACAGGTAAATTAAGCTCCGTACTGGAAAAACCTTGTGCTGGGTAATTAAAACTCCATACCCACTGCGAACCAGTTACTTCGACCACAATCGCTTGCTTGGCATCTGTGGCAGCTGCTTCGGCACCAACGTTTAGCTCAGTAATACCCCAGACGATTGCTAGAAGTGCAAACAAGCTCGTGACGATTGACCACACGACGACAACTGCGCCATTGGTTCGAATCCCGGGACCATCTTCTGGCGGGGTATCGCCTTTGTGGCGCTGCAAGAATGTGTAGGTGGCGATACCAAGTACCAAGCCACATATCGGTGCAGATATGTATGTGAAAGCAACCATCAAATTCTCATTTGCTTTCATATCCGTACTCATAATTACTGGCATCCATTTTGGATAGGCATAGCCCCCCAAAATCACAAAAACGACGGTAAAGAAGAGACCTAGTCCGAAAGATTTTCGGACATCATCTCGTTCTAGGAATTTCGATACTTTCTGACCAGGCGTAGGTCCAAGAACCTCATTATCTTCATGCGCAAAATCGTGCTCACTCATGCGACGGTCACCTTTCCAGTCATATATCCAACTGCTCCCATTACCGCTCCAAACTTTCGATAGGTGCCGTCACCACATGGATATTCACAATTCCATACATATTCACCTTTGCCACCAGTGATAAAGGAGAATATGACGGTATGTCCTTTGAAATCAGTTCCGGCATCTTTTGTAGGAAGAAAATTATCTTTGTCATCAGTTGTCACTCTCAGAAGAGGAACGTTGACAAAAAGTGGATCTTGGGAAGATGTAGGCAATCCGTGAAGTGTGAAGGTGTGTTGAACTTCATCTGCCGGAACTGATGAAACATCTTTTCCGTCGACATTGATAGTCCCGCCAACAGTTCCGATCACTTTTCCGAAGAAAGCGTTATTTAGTTCTTCACCGCTGTCATAAACGTGAAGGGTCATTGTCACTAATGTGTGTTGCGGTAAGACCAAGTGGCTAGATGGACCGTACTGAACCCAATCTTTAGCATTGACCTTTGAACCATGCTCCTCAGCGGTAGCTTTATCTGGATACACGCCCAAAGTGACGGAAGCCTTGTGCAAATTTTGACCATTGACGGTCACAGTATCTGCGGCCTTCGTCGCATAAAGTGGCTTCTGCGGATCGGCGCTTAACTGGTGAAGCCCAAATCCCACTGCCGCCACGACCACTACGCCAACGAGAACAAAGGCAATTGCACCTGCTAACCCATTGCGTTTGGTTTCGGAATTGGCAGATGGCGAACCTGGCGCGGCTGTACTTGTACTGGTCATCGGCGACCTTTCTTAATGTGATCTCAATGTGACTTAAATCTCTCGCCGAGGATACTTCACAGGGTATCTTTAGGGAATACTCACCGCGCAATCGTTTGCAATTTTCTGATGAAACTAGGGCTAGTCCGCAAGGATGGGGGAATCGTGAAACTCAACCCTTTCTGGGACTTGGGCTTTGCGCT
>JBAXSZ010000022.1:0-25695 GCA_037130455.1 Actinomycetes bacterium
AGCCCCATGAATTCGTTGAATTAGCCGGAGAGGCTGAAGCAATCGGATTCTCAGGAGTCATGAGTGGTCCCCTAGTTCGTTCCAGCTATCGGGCCGGTCGTCTTTATAAGCAAGCACTTGAGAAGAAGGCGCAGCAAGGAAGTGTCTCGCATGACTGATCTCGTCTATCCACCAGTCGTTGTTGCCTTAAAAACACTATGGAAAGCTTTGGGCTTGAAGTTCACCGTTTATGGGGAGGCCAACATTCCCCGAAAGGGTGGTGCGATCCTGGCCATCAACCACGTTGGATATTTGGATTTCGCTCTGTGTGGCACCGCTGCACTTCCGGTCAATCGCTACATTCGCTTTATGGCTAAGCGCGAGATCTTCGACAATAAAATCGCTGGTCCATTAATGCGCGGAATGCATCATATTTCGGTGGATCGATCCAACGGTTCGGCGTCATTTGTTGCAGCACTTCGTGCGCTTCGTGCTGGCGAAATCGTAGGGATATTTCCAGAAGGAACTATCTCGCGCAGCTTCGAAGTAAAGACTTTGAAGACCGGGGCCGTAAGACTGGCCATGGGTTCTGGAGTGCCCATCATTCCCTCGGTGGTCTGGGGCAGCCAACGTATTTATAGCAAGCGCATGAAGCCAGACTTTGGACGAAGGAAATTTCCGATAAGTGTGGCATTTGGCGAACCAATGATCGTAGAACGTGGCGGGGATGTCGACGCAGCCGAAGCAGAATTAAAAGAACGAATGGTGAAGTTGCTGCATTTCGTTCAAGAGCGATATCCAGATGCACATGAAGGCCAACGTTGGGCGCCGGCTCGTTTGGGCGGAACTGCTCCAACGCTGGAAGAGGCTCAGGCCGAACACGATGAATTTATTCGCAAACTCAAAGAGAAGAACGAATCTGAAATGGGCAATACGAAGAAAGAGGAGAAGTAATTAAATGGCTCTGTTTAATCGCAAGAAGAAGGAAGCACAGCCGTTGGCAAAAGGTGAAGTTGCTAAAGAGTCTCAACTAAAAGTATTGAAAGATGCTTTCCGCGTTACTCGTCAGCAGCGACCACTGACAGTTCTCTGGTGTTCTATTATTTTCGTTGTTGTTCTTGCGATTGGAACTCTCTTCGGCGCGCGGCTTCATCACCCGGTTTATTTTGGAATTATTTCCGTACCCATGTCCTTCTTGGTGGCATTCTTGTTCTTCACTCGTGAAGCAAATATTGCCGCTTACGCATCGATTGAAAATGAGATCGGAGCTGGAGCCAGCGTATTGATGGCAATTCGTCGTGGTTGGACCACTACGCCGGCGGTTCATGTCTCAAAGAATCAAGATATGGTTCACCGAAGCGTTGGACGACCCGGGATAGTTTTGGTCGGCGAAGGTGGCAACGGAGTTCGCTTATTGTTGAATGATGAAAAGAAGAAGATGGAACGATTTGTTCCTGGCGTTCCGGTCACTGAAATTATTGTTGGCGAAGGCGAAGGTCAAGTTCAACTTCGCAAATTGCAGCGGAAAATGAAGAAACTTCCCAAGACGCTTTCGGCAAATCAAATGCGCGAAGTCCGCGTTCGACTCAAGGCAGTAGGTGGTTTGAATATGCCAATTCCAAAAGGTCCAATGCCTACCCGGATGAAAGCACCTCGCCGCTAAAAACCGTTTGACTATCGAACGACCGTCGTCCCCGTAAATTGCTCGTGATATCCCCTGCCTTCGTGGGTGAATATCGCAGGCAAAATCAGACAAATAAGTAACGACCGAACCAAGATTCGGGGAACGCTTGCTGCCCCGCCGGTCTCAAAGTCCACTACCCGCAAACCCAAGATTCTTTGACCAGCTGAGCCTTGAATCAATATGGTGAAAATGGAGATTTCGGCGAAGAATAAAGCCAGGCGCAATCCCTGTACTGACTCAAATGAGAGGTGCCGGAAGGAACCCAGAACCGCCGAACAGAGGAGCCAATCCACGGTGACGGCGGCAAATCGGCGGCCAAACGAGGCTTTTTCAGGAGTTCTCACGCGCGAACGGTAGCGCGAACTCGCGCACCTCGACCAGTTCTTGAGGTTTGGAAACATTCCCGTAACAAATAGGTCACAACCCCTTCACGACCGGCTCGTACCTTTATCTCAATAACTTCAACCGGGTCAATGCAACGGTGCATGTATCGGTTCTGTGATCGAACTCAGGAGCAAAATGTTTAAGAATTCGGCAGAAATCTTTGACTTCATCAAGAAAAATGACGTGAAGTTGATTGACGTTCGCTTTATCGACCTTCCCGGAATCCAACATCACTTCAACGTTCCAGTTGAATCATTCGATGAAGATGTCTTCACAAATGGTCTGATGTTTGATGGTTCATCCATCCGTGGTTTCCAAGCAATTCATGAATCAGATATGAAGTTGCTGCCAGTTCCTAGCTCGGCCTACCTCGATCCATTCCGTGTCGTTAAGACCTTGATCATTAACTTCTCCGTTCACAACCCAATCGACAACACCCCTTACAGCCGCGACCCACGTGGCGTAGTTGCAAAGGCAGTCGAGTATTTGAAGAGCACTGGAATTGCAGATACCGCATTCTTTGCCCCAGAAGCAGAGTTCTATGTCTTTGATGCAGTTCGCTTCTCCACTGGGATGAATGAGGCTTATCACCACATCGATTCCTATGAAGGCGCTTGGAATACTGGCGCGGAATTTGACGCTGATGGAACTCCAAACCGTGGCTATCGCACCCGCATCAAAGGCGGATACTTCCCAGTATCACCCACCGATCAGTTCGCAGATCTTCGCGACGAAATGGTTATGAATTTGGGCAAAGTTGGCCTGTTAGTGGAGCGCGCACACCACGAAGTAGGTACCGCTGGCCAGATGGAAATTAACTATCGCTTTGCAGATATTTTGCAAGCAGGCGATGACGTCATGAAGTTTAAGTACATCATTCGTAACACCGCGTGGGAAGGTGGCAAGACTGCGACCTTTATGCCAAAGCCACTCTTCGGTGACAATGGTTCCGGTATGCACGTTCATCAATCACTCTGGAAAGATGGCGTTCCATTGTTCTTCGGCGAAGGTTACGGAGATCTTTCCGACATGGCTCGTTGGTACATTGGTGGGCTACTCAAGCATGCTCCATCACTTCTTGCCTTCACCAACCCAACCGTTAACTCGTATCGTCGTTTGGTTCCAGGGTACGAAGCACCAGTTAACTTGGTCTACTCAGCCCGTAACCGCTCTGCTTGTATTCGTATTCCAATTACTGGTTCTAACCCAAAGGCAAAGCGAATCGAATTCCGTTGCCCAGATCCATCCTCAAATCCTTACCTTGCCTTCGCGGCGATGTTGATGGCCGGACTTGATGGAATTCAAAATAAGATCGAACCACCTGCCCCAGTAGATAAGGACCTCTACGAGCTTAGCCCTGAAGATGCCGCCCAAATTGCTCAGGTCCCTGGTTCATTGGATGCTGTTCTAGATAACCTAGAGCAAGATCACGACTTCCTTCTCAAAGGTGGTGTCTTTACTGCAGACCTGATCGAAACATGGATTGCTTTCAAGCGTGAGCAAGAAGTGGATTACGTTCGTTTGCGTCCACATCCTGCCGAGTTCGAGCTCTACTTCGACATCTAGATCTAAGTTACAACAATACCCCCAATCCACCACTGGATTGGGGGTATTTTTAGTGGAATCCCCATTTGTACCTTATGTACGCTACCTTGGTCTCACTTCATTTCTTTGGGACAAAATTTGGAGTGAAGGAAGGAGTGTGGGACAAAAATGAAATTTGATCCGGATATGCATCCGACCAAGTACCGAATGATCGAAGTTGCGAACGAACTATTTGAAGACCCTTTGCAACCATTCCCCACCGCAGAGCGAGTTCTCCGGAGCTCTGGGACGACTAAAGGTTCCTTGTACCACCACTTCAAAGACTTTTCCGATTTAATCGAGTGCGTTCAAATCTTGAGATATGAAGAATTTGCAAGCTTTGAAATTAACGCCGTAACTGTGGCAGTTGGAAAAATTGAAAATATTGAAACTGCTAGGGCTCGCCTCTTTGTAGAGTTGCGAAGCCGGCAGGCTTTGAGCACTAGGTCGTCGCGATCAGAACGGGCATTGGTCATTGCTCAATCACTGACGAACGAAAGGCTTTCGACAAAAATCGCTGCTGCCGAAGAACGAATATCTCAACTTTGGATGGCGCTTTACTCTGCCTGCGTACTTCGCGGGTGGACCCAATCCAATCTTGATCCAAGGTCCGTCTCCATCATTGTCCAGGCAGTTCTTTTTGGAAGAATATTGATAGATTTACAACCTGAAGAAATTGAAATTGAAGAATGGTTATCAGTCTTGGAGCAAGTCGTTGATGCGATGTATTTCTCGAATCGACTTGCTATCTAAGAACCCTAACAAGCAAGGCCAACTACTTCGTCAGGAAGTCGCCAATTAGGGTAAACCCCATATTTCTAGCTGTAAACACAATTGCTGCTTGACCCTCAGTCAAGACTATTGTGAAAAAATGATAAACGAAACAACAATACATCCGACCAAACGTCGACTCATCGAAGTTACTCACAAGATTTACGAAGAGCAACCAATTCATACCATCACATCCGAACTTGTGCTCAAACTATCTGGCATAACAAAAGGTTCCCTTTATCATCATTTTGCGGACTTTCCGGATTTGATCGAGTCGGTTCAGGTGGTGCGCTGCGAAAAATTTGCAAGCCTTGAATTATCCGAAATGACCATAGAAATCAACGGCGATTCTGACATAGAAACAGCCCGCTCCCGTCTCTTTTCAGCCCTGCGTAAACGTCAAGATTCAACCACAAGTTCAGATCGCGCTGAGAGAACTTGGATAATTGCACAAGCACTTATGAATGCTCGACTAGCGACAAAAATCATCTCCTCCGAAGAACGCATCATGGAACTATGGATGAATCTCTATTCTTCTTGTGCAGACCGGGGTTGGACAAATTCCAGTCTCGACGCGCGATCTGTCTCGGTTGTAACTCAGGCAGCAATTTTAAGCCGAGTATTTAGCGATTTACGATCTGAAGAACTTGCTACGGAGAACTGGATAACAGTTGTGGAAGCAATGGTCGATCGCCTCTATTTTTCCAATCGAGTCGTTGTTTGACTATTTGATCTCAAAATTTAAGTTGCGAAGAATTTCCTGGCGATCCGGAACCAGTAAGTCAATTTTTGAATTAAAAGAAGTGAGGCCCAAATTCACCCAAGTCAGTATTGCAAAGGCTGCCACTCCAGAGGAAACCCCCTTACGTTGATGCCCGATGTCAATGTGACAGAAAAGTAGGTCGACGCAGTCGTCCAACCTCTCGGTACCAAAAACTCCAATTAAAATTTCTTCAAAAAAAACGCCAAATATTATTGAGTTTGAGTTCCAATATTGGCCTAAATCTTCCAGAGATGGAGGGGTCGCAGCACCTTCTCCCCGAAACCTTGGTACCTTGCTATTGAGAATTCTGAGAGCGTATAAATTTTCTATGAATTCTGGACCAATGGGGTCGATTCGATAGCCTCTGGCAATCGTATTAAATACTCGAGCGGTATAGAGTTCCAAATCATTTCTTGCTTCGAAGTGCAGATTCTGGGACATGGACTTAGGCGTCAAGGATTCAAAACGAGAGCTTAAGTTCTGGACTTTTACCATCTCAATCCTTTTTCTTAGAAGGAATAACGGGTTATCTAGGAAGTCATCCCCTTTTACCTTTTGAAAGTTTAGTCCATTTTGGTTAAGGAGGCTTCAATACCTTTCGTACATTCCACATTGCAAAAAGTTTCCATGTTCACAAGGCACAATAGAAAATCACGCTCATTTACGTTTCACATTCTCAAAATGACTTCTTTTGGTTTCTTAATTTTTATCTCCCCGCTGGGGCTAGCACTATTTATTATGGTAACCACTCACAAATTCTCTTTAAGTGAATCCGACGGATCTGGCGCTTATATTTGGCTCTTCTTCTGCTCAATCCCGTTCAGTGTGATTTTTACTGCTATAGGAGTCGTCACAAATCTATTGAAAGCGAGAAAGAAAAGATTTTGAGGCGGACAGATATGAGTTAAGGGGCTACCGTTACATGTGAACCGAAAATTGTTGCTCATCAATGACAACACCTTTGAGTCGCTTTTGCTCTCCGAGAATTTAGAGAATTCGCGCTTCGAACTTTTAGTTTATGAAAAGGCTTCTGATTGTGATGTGAGTACCATCCAATCGTTCGACCCCGATATCGTGATTATCAACTTGTCTTTCAATTATTTGGAAATTTTTTCACTCCTGAGAAACCTCAGAACGTGGAAGAGTGGAATGGGAATCGTAATGATTTCCGATTGTTCAGATCTAAGACTCTTCGGGTTAGAAGAAGTCCATATTCCAGTTGGTGCCAATCTGATTCTTCGAAAATCCGTAACTGATCTATCCGTGTTACAGCAAGCGATCTTTGCTTCGATGGACAGCGCAATTTCCCTGGAAAAGTTTCGATGGCTTCAGGGTCCAGGATCAACAATTCAGGCAGCTTGGAACTCCAAGTTCTCCGATTTGTCTGCAATCCAAATTGAAACCCTGCGACTAGTCGCCTCGGGAATGAGCAACCACGAAATCGCAGATTTTCGGGAAGTTTCGGAAAAGTCAGTTGAACACATCATCCGACGGATTGTCCTGCTACTGAAATTGACCACTCCATCCCATCTCAATGTTCGGGTGCGGATGGCGCAAATATTCTATGAAACCGCAGGAATTCGAAGGTCCTAGTTGGTTTATCACTTGTACCGCCCCCTGAAATTTGCGGTGACAAATCCGTGAGACCCTTAGGCAGTGATAGCCACCCAAAGCCTTGAACTTCGCGCCGGAGCCAGATTGCTAGTCAGCGGTGTCTCAGTGAGAATTAACCATGGTGACCGAATTGGCTTTGTAGGTCGTAATGGAGCTGGCAAGAGCACTCTGGCCAAAGTCCTCGCTGGAGAAAACCTACCTGCAGGCGGACAAGTGACCAGAACTGGAACTATTGGCTATCTCCCCCAAGACCCTCGAACTGGGGACCAAGAAGAGACCGTTATCAATCGAATCCTCTCGGCCCGCGGCCTAGATCAAATCGTGGCCCGCATGCGCAAAGCCGAAGAGGCAATGGCAACCGCTGCCCCAGAAGACCTGGAACTTGCCCTGGACCGATATTCCCGCGTCGATAACGAGTTCAACGCCGCCGGCGGGTATGCCGCATCTAGCGAAGCCGAATCGATCGCCACCAATTTAGGGTTGCCCGATCGCCTCTTCGATGAAGCTTTGGGCGTACTCAGCGGTGGACAACGACGAAGAGTCGAACTAGCTCGCTTACTTTTCAGCGGCGCCGAAACATTGCTTCTAGATGAGCCCACTAACCACTTGGATGCCGAATCCATCGCCTGGCTCCGCGACTACCTGGCCAAATATTCCGGCGGATTGGTTGTCATCAGTCACGACGTGGCATTGATTGAAACGGTAGTGAATAAGGTCTTCTACATCGATGGAAATCGAAATGTCATTGATGTTTACAACATGGGATGGAAAAAGTATCTGCAACAGCGCGAACAAGATGAGCATCGTCGCAAGAAGGAACGCGCAAATGCCGAAAAGAAAGCTGCCATTTTAGAGAAGCAGGGCGAAAAAATGCGCGCGAAGGCTTCCAAGGCCAAAGCGGCACAAGGTATGTTGCGTCGCGCCGAACAATTGGTATCTGGTTTGGAAGATGTTCGACGAAGCGACAAGGTCGCTAAATTGCGCTTTCCTACTCCAGCACCTTGTGGGAAAACTCCTCTTACTGCCGAGGGTTTAAGTAAGTCTTATGGTTCTTTGGAAGTTTTCACAGATGTAGATCTTGCTATCGATCGCAGTTCTCGCGTTGTTATTTTGGGGCTCAACGGCGCTGGTAAAACTACCTTGCTTGGAATTCTGGGCGGAGACAAAGAATCAGATACCGGAAGCGTTAGCCATGGCCACGGACTAAAAATCGGTTACTACACTCAGGAACACGAATCATTAGATTTCGAACGAACTGTTCTAGAAAACATGTTGGCTTCGGGTGAAAAAATCGGCGAACCTCAAGCACGTCAAGTTCTTGGGTCTTTTCTCTTCTCCGGTGACGATGTCCACAAGCCAGTAAAGGTTCTCAGCGGCGGCGAGCGAACCCGCCTTGCACTAGCAACCCTTGTAGTCGGCTCGGCTAACGTTTTACTGTTAGATGAACCAACGAACAACTTGGACCCGGCATCCCGAGATGAAATTTTGGCGGCTTTGGGTGAATACCAAGGTGCGGTTGTGTTGGTCAGCCACGACGAGGGCGCCGTGAGGGCATTGAAACCGGATCGAGTATTGCTTCTTCCAGATGGCGATGAAGATCTATGGAACGATCAATACCTAGATCTCATCGCCCTGGAATAACTTCTTTAACTTCTCAGCGCAACCGCAATCTCTCGGAAATCTTCCACCAAGATGTCGATCTCTTTTTGAGTATGCGCTAAGGAAATTAGCCATTGCTCGTCTAATCCTGGAGGTGTGATGATTCCTCGGTTGAGCGACCACAACCAGGACAACTCAGCAACACCAAAGTCTGTGGCCTTGTAGTCGCGATAGTTTCGTACTGGGGTTTCTGACCACGTCACACAACCTTTGACGCCGAAACCAACGGTATGAGCCGGTAGTTCATATTCATCAATGATTGTCGAGATGCGGTTCAATGCATTGAGGTTGAGCGCCTCAGCTGCACCGAGCGCTTCAGGAGTACAGATGCGGTCAATTGCCCTGACACCAGCCATCGCCAATGGATTGCCATTGAAAGTACCGAAGTGAGCCATGCGACCATCAGCGACTGCGTCCATGATCTCTTTACGACCACCGAATGCAGCAACCGGGATTCCACCACCGATGGATTTAGCTAAACAAATAAGATCAGGCTTGACACCAATTCGTTGGGCTGCCCCGCCCGCTCCTGCTGTGAGTCCAGTTTTGACTTCATCGAAGATCAGGAGCACGCCATAGCGATCACAGAGTTCACGAACAGCTGCAAGATAACCTTCATCAGGAAGTACGATTCCCAAGTTTTCCAGAACTGGTTCCAGAATTAGACAAGCAATGGAAGAGGAATCGCTGATGAAGCGACGCTCGAGCGCATCCAGATTATTAAATGGAACGACAAATACCACTCCTGGGTTAGTTCCTTCTGGAACCACGGGATGAGGATCTTCGGCCGGGCCGGCCACATCCAAAGCTGGCTTTGCCGACACGGTCAACGGATCGTAACTACCGTGATAGCCGCCTTCGATCTTCACGATCGCAGGTTTTCCGGTGAAAGCTTTCGCTAACCGAACTGCATACATTGTTGCTTCCGTACCCGAGTTTGCAAAGCGAACTTGGTCAATGGCAAAACGACGACAAATTCGTTCGGCGGCATCTCTAGAAATTGGCGATGGAGTCACAAAGAGCATCCCTTGCTCTAGGGCGATCTTTGTTTCTTTCACAACTTCTGGATTGAGGTGACCGGCCAACATTGCGCCAAAACCCATGGAAAGATCTAAGAGCTCTCGACCATCGACATCAGTCATATATGCGCCTTTGGCGGAAACTATTGAGATCGGATATGGATCCCAGTGTTGAAAGCTAGAGGGAACTCCCATAGGAATTGTCTGGAGAGCTAAAGTGCTTTCTACCCCTGAGGCAAATGTGGAGTGAGTGAAACGATCCCATTCCGCTGCAAGTAAGGATTTTACCTTCGTGCGGTCAACGGGCTTTGAAGCGGTTGGTAACTTGCGAAACGTTTGTGGTTTTAGAGTTCAGGTCATTTTAGAAATGTGTACATTTGTTATTCGGTCGAAACCGACTTTTAATGCACATGCTCCTTTTTCTATTGTGGTTCATTGAGTTGCTTGACCGCGAAGGTAGCAGAAACTCCTTGAAAGTTCACACAATTTCTCAAAAAGTTGCAAAGGTTGGACATTTTTTCGAATTTAATCAAGCCAAATTGGATCTTTTTTGAAAAAAAATCCAATAAGCAGCTAAAGCTCCTTGGCGGCAGCGATGGTCAAAAAACGCTGATATTGAGGCGAAGCAAAGAGTGTTCGGCAATCTTCGTACTTTTCCATTCCCCAATTCCAAAAATCGAATTCAATGGTCGAGATCGCCGATTGAATCGAAGCCCACAAAGTCCAACCGTATTTCGCGAAAACCGCATACAACCAAGCTCGCGCGAACTGCTCCGGGCTAGAGCGTTGAAAATAGAAGGTCACTAACTCTTCCAAAGACTCAATCGGCAAAACTGCCTCTGACCAAATATTGCCCAGTTCAAAGCATCGATCATTATTTCCAGAATACTCGTAATCGATAAGCCAAATCTTTTCCCCATCATCAATGAAATTGCCTGGGAGTAAATCGTTGTTACAGGGAACCAGCGATTGGGCATTAATCTGCAAGACCTTCTTCAAGCGCAAAATGTCATCTGCCAAATCCACATAATCTGATGGAATGTGAAATCCTTTTTCCAGCACGATTTTGAGATATCGCTGTTGAATATCAAACATATTGAACTCTCGGGCAAAAGGATTACTGGCATGAAGATTCCGACATGAAGTCGCGATGCGCTCCATATTCACACTCACGTCAACGGATGAGAAAGTTCTTCCAGGAAGGAATCCGATAACTAAGAGCCCGGCGCCTGGAATGAAATCGTAAACTGGCGCACCAACCTTGGCTGCCGCCGCAATTTTGGAATTTTGGTATTCGCAATCGCGGTCAATTGCTAAGAAAGAAGACTCGTTGCTAGATATTCGGGCCACATAATCGGCAGTAGGAGTCACCACCTTAAAGTTTCGGTTGGTGATACCACCAGAAAGTTCTGAAACCGATATTCGATTGGTGAGAAACGAAGATCGGTCGAGAAGCAAACCGTAGGTGTCTTCTATCTCAATCGCAGACAAAGCCATAGTCGCAGGATACATTTCTGCAATGGCTTCCAACGAGATCCCTAGCCGAGCAAGAATTGTCATTATTGGTGGCGGCGTAGGCGGAACATCTGTTGCCTACCATTTGGCGGCATTGGGCCAGAGTGATGTGGTCTTGTTAGACCGTAGTGACCTGACCTCTGGGTCTACCTTCCATTCGGCAGGATTAGTAGGTCAACTGCGCGCCGACCCCACCCTTACCAAGATGAATATGCATTCCGTCGCCCTTTATCGAGAATTGGAACAGAGTGAAACTCCGCCCAGTTGGAAAGAGTGCGGCAGTATCAAACTAGCCTCATCACCAGAACGTATGGAGGAAATTCGTCGGCAAATCGGTTGGGCCAGGTCCTTTGATTTAGATCTCCATGAAATTTCACCACAAGAAGCCAAGAATCTCTTTCCCCTCATCGATCTAGATGGTGTGGTCGGGGCTTGCTTCATGCCTTCCGATGGACAGGTAGACCCATCGCAATTAGCTCACGCTTTAGCTAGTGGTGCTCGCCGCAAGGGAGTGCAGATCCGCACCCACACCCGAGTGTTGGCTATTAGAACTGAGAATGGACGCGTTCTCGGCGTTGAAACCGATAAGGGTTACATTGAATGCGAAATCGTCGTGAATTGCGGGGGTATGTTCGCGCCAGAGATAGGTCGCTTGGTGGATGTGCGAATTCCAATCATTCCTATGAGTCATCAATACCTCATCACTGAAAACTTCCTTCCTTCGGATGGCACCACGCTTCCCTCGCTTCGAGATCCAGATTTGCTGATCTACTTCCGCCAAGAAGTGAATGGGTTGGTTATGGGCGGGTACGAAAGACAATCGCGTCCATGGACCGCATCGCGTGAATCTTTAGACCACATCCCTTCAGACTTCAATGGCAAATTACTTCCGGAAGAATGGGAGCGCTTTGAAGAGATTGCGATTAATTCTCAAAAGAGAATTCCCAAGATGGCAGAAATCGGAGTCAAGAATTTTATCAATGGACCAGAAGGGTTCACTCCCGATAATGAATTTTGTTTAGGTGAAACCGAAGTTGGTGGCTTCTATGTTGCCGCTGGATTTTGTGCTCATGGAATCGCCGGCGCAGGTGGTATCGGTAAAGTTATGGCCGAATGGATCATCGGCAATGAACCGCCCATGGACCTTTGGCATATGGATATCCGCAGGTTCGGAACGGCTTACCGCTCTCCCGCGTTCACAATGGACCGAGTTCAAGAAAATTATGAAGAGTATTACGACATTCATTATCCCGGCGAAGAACGCAAAAGCGCCCGCCCTCATAACATCTCCCCCATGTACCAGTGGCATAAAGACCATGGCGCTGTCTTCGGCGAAAAGGCTAGTTGGGAACGCGTCAATTTCTATCAAGTGAAAACCAGTGACGATTCGACTCGACCGTATGGATGGGCAGGCAAGAATTGGTCGCCATTCGTACAAGAAGAACACAAGGTGACGCGAGAAATTGCTGGGCTATATGACGAATCCAGCTTCTCTAAAATTTCCGTTAAAGGTGTCAATGCCGGAAGATTCCTCAACTTAGTCTGCGCTAATAATGTTGTTAAAGGGATAGGCCGAACTACCTACACGCAAGCACTCAATTCCAAGGGTGGGATCGAATCCGATTACACCGTGACTGGTGTTGGCGAGAATGAGTATCTGATTATTACGGGCACCGCATTTGGAGTTCATGACATGGAATGGCTTCGTAAAATGCGACGCCAAAACGACTTTGACGATGTAGAAATCCTAGACATCACCTCTTCCTTGGCCGTCATAGGAATTTGGGGACCAAAGGCGCGGGAGATTTTACAAGAGGTTACCGAATACAACCTCTCTCATGAGAATTTCCCATTTATGCATTCGCGAGAAATTATTATTGCGGGGATTTCGTTGCGGGCTACTCGCATCACCTATGTTGGCGAATTAGGTTGGGAGCTCTATGTTCCGTCGGAAAATGCGCTGGTGGTATGGGAAGAAATCGAACGAGCGGGCTCGCCTCTGGGTATGCGCCCCTGCGGATACCGCGCCATTGAATCCCTTCGCTTAGAAAAAGGTTATCGAGCTTGGGGCATGGAAATTAATACCGAGACCACGCCTTATGAATCCGGCTTGGGATTTGCTGTCTCCATGAAAAAAGATGAGTTTGTCGGCAGACTGGCTCTGGAAGCAAAGATAGTTCCGACCCGAACCTTGGTGGCTATTACCTTCGATGACATTAAGCGCACGCCGCTAGGAAACGAACCAATCCGCATAAGTGGGAAAGTCATCGGTCGGATGAAAAGTGGCGGTCAGGGTTATTCCATTGGCAAGTCGATTGGTTACGCCTATTTGCCCGTCGAAGCGTCCCAGGTCGGAACAACGGTCTCGGTAGAGTTTTTTGGTCAATGGCACGATGGCACCATTTGCGCCGAGCCACTTTACGATCCAACTGGCTCTAAGATTCGGTCGTGACGAAACCAATCATCCTCGCTATCCAAAATGACGAAACCGATCCCCCACATCTGGCTGGCGTTTGGTTACAAGAGTTTGGTTTCACGATTCAAGTGATTAAGGCCTACGAAGGCGAATCAGTCCCTTCCGCAGTTCCCCAGGGTATTGCCGGCTTATTGCCATTAGGTGGCCACATGGGGGCTTTAGATGACCACGTTGCCGATTGGCTTCCTAATGAACGTGCCCTGTTAAATGATGCGGTCACTAGAGGGATTCCCATTTTTGCCATCTGCTTAGGTGCACAACTTTTAGCAGAGGCAACGGGCGGAAAAATTTCTCGGGCAGAAGAAGGCGAGATCGGTATTTACTCTATTGATTTAACGGCTGAAGGCGTTGATGATCCGGTCTTTGATATTGAAACTGGTTCCATAGTTGCCCAATGGCATGAGGATTTAGTTTCCACACTTCCACCTAGTGCGGTGCGACTTGCCTCTAGCCCCTTATGCCCAAACCAAATTTATCGAATCGGTACCACTACATATGCCGTTCAGTTTCATCCCGAAATAGATACTTCCATTATTACCAATTGGGAAGCAAATGCAGATAACGCATTTATCGAATCAGGCAAGCAGACCGTCGAACCAGAGATGGCAGCTGCCGAAGCAGAGCTCATTCGAATTTGGAAACCAGTTATTCAGAATTGGGCCCAGTTAGTGATGAACGAAATCGGCAAAAAGTAAGGCCCCACCTGGAAAATCAAGTGAGGCCCTACTGATTCTAGATCTGGTTAGAGGTTTGAGATTGGTCCCTTGAACCATTTCTTGGCGGACAAGTGCCACCAGGCCCAGATGACAATCAAAACTCCACCGGTCAAAATTGGAGCGTAGTTAACTGCCGTCCAGCTAAATGCCTTGTTCCCAGGCGTTCCCGCTGGAGAAGTAGGCAAGATGAAGTAGAAAGAGATGATCACAATCTCAGCAACTGCAGCAGTACACATCCACTTGTACTTCGAGCCCAAGTTCCACTCGCCTACTTTGAATGAGGAACCCGCCTTCAAACGTAAGAAGATTGGGATCATGAAAGCTAAGTAGAGAGAAATTACGCACACTGAAACAACCGCGTAGAAGGCTGTTGGTACGCCTGCTGAACTCTTATAGAGAGCAGGAAGTGTCATGACAACGCCAGCCACTGCTGAAACCATAATCGCATTGAATGGAGTTCCCTTTGCATCGACT
The DNA here is from genome assembly GCA_037130455.1 of Actinomycetes bacterium. Classification (GTDB taxonomy): domain Bacteria; phylum Actinomycetota; class Actinomycetes; order Nanopelagicales; family Nanopelagicaceae; genus CAIMZW01. The sequence continues at coordinate 14,639 of JBAXSZ010000022.1, forward strand.
TTACGCAACGTTTTGCTACCAGGAAGTGCGCCGTCGCGAGAGAAGGCGTACATCATGCGAGAGCAAGAAGTCAGGCAGGCACAGACACAGAAGATCTGACCAACTGTTGTGATGAGGATGACGAACTTAAATAGCGCACCTCCACCGAGGGCGCCATTAATGATCGTGATAACGCTTCCGATTCCAAATGGATTTACCTTTGGATCGGTGGAGTTAACTGCGTCGGCATTGGTTGCTGCCCAAAGGAATGACATCAAGAGCAAATATCCACCGATTGCGGAATAGAAGATGGACTTCCAAATTCCCTTAGCGGCGTTGATATGTGCATTGTGAGTTTCTTCAGATAAGTGTGCTGACGCGTCAAAACCGGTGATGGTGTACTGCGTGAGCAATAGACCAAGTGGAAGGATATAAATCCAATAGCTGTGTATACCACCGCTGCCGAATCCGGAGTTATTGAAGTGTTGCGTAAACATCCACTTCAATGATTGGTGATGGGATGGCTTCAAGAACATCACCAAGATGATGATCGCAGAACCGAAAACGTGCCACCAGACCGAAACGTTATTAAATACAGCCAAAAGATGATGACCAAAAATATTGATCAACGTTGCGAAGACCATGATCACCAGAAAGAGAACAAATTGTTGGTGGATGTAGTCCCCGCCCATGAACTTGGCTTCAAAACCAGGGAAGTAGAAGCCGATCAAAGTGTTGATAAAGAAGGTAACTCCGTAACCCACCGATGCGGTCACTGAGACCAAGCCAACTAGGTTCAACCAACCGGTGTAGAAGCCAGCTTTGGCGCCACCTAGCTTGGATGCCCACCAGTAGATTCCACCTGACGTTGGGTAAGCCGAAGCTAGTTCGGACATGCAGAATCCGATGATCAAAATAAATGTGGAGACGACTGGCCAGCCAATGGAAATTGCTACTGGGCCGCCATTATTCCAAGCCTGGGCAAAGGTGGTAAAACACCCGGCCAAAATTGAGATGATCGAGAATGAAATTGCGAAGTTTGAGAAACCTGACCAAGTTCGGTGCAGTTCCTGCTTGTATCCGAGCGCCGCTAAGCGAGCCTCGTCATCATTTTGTGTCTGATTCGACATTCATCTCCCCTTCTAGAAGTTGGGTGTGAGTCTGCTCTCACATTCGTGATTTTGGAAGCAAATACGCGGTGAATTCACAGAATTGTTACAAAATTTTCATCTCGAACATATCGACTCATGAGTTGTTCAGGCTTGGGATTCGGGTGCTTGCAATCTTAAAAAGTTGTGGAAGGCTCTCAGTAGCTCTCGATAATTTTCAGCCAGTTTCAGTGGTTTTTAGTAGGAGGAAAGAATGTCACTTCAAGGAAAACGTCTCACGCTCGATGAACTTAAGGCTGATGTTGCCGCTGGTGTCATAGATACCGTCGTCGTTGGGGCCACGGATATGCAAGGCAGGTTGCAGGGTAAGCGGATCCACGCCCCCTTCTTCCTAGAGGACACCGTCAAGAATGGAACTGAAGGCTGCAACTACCTACTGGCTGTAGATATCGACATGAATACCGTTCAGGGATACGACATTTCCTCCTGGGACACTGGGTATGCCGATATGGGCATGTCCCCCGATTTCGCCACGCTTCGATATTTACCCTGGCATCCGGGAACCGCAATGGTCGTTGCCGATTTTGTAGATCATCATCACCAAGGAATATCTGTATCGCCACGAACCGTATTAAAAACGCAACTGGAGCGTCTCCACAAAGCGGGCATGGTTGCGCTCTGCGGAACTGAGTTGGAGTTCATCGTCTTCAAAGATACTTTTGAAGAAGCTTGGAACAGCGGGTATCAAGGATTAACCCCAGCAAATCAATACAACGTCGACTATTCACTCACTGGAACTGCAAGAGTGGAAAAACTTCTTCGCGCAATACGACTCAATATGGATGCGGCTGGACTCATTGTTGAATCCGCCAAAGGTGAATGTAACTATGGTCAACACGAAATTGCCTTTCGCTACGAAGATGCGTTAACAACCTGCGATAACCATTCGATCTACAAAATGGGCGCCAAAGAGATTGCCTCCGAGCAAGGTTGCTCCTTAACTTTCATGGCAAAGTTCAATGAAAAAGAGGGCAACTCTTGTCACATCCACCTCTCCTTTAGAGACTTGGCCGACAACGCCATTATGTCTGGTGATGCCGGTGATGGGATGTCAGAACTTGGCCGAGCCTTCTTGGCCGGACAACAACAACACATGCGCGAGCTCACTTTGCTCTTTGCCCCGAATATCAACTCTTACAAGCGATACCAACCAGGAACATTTGCGCCGACAGCTATTAAGTGGGGCCGTGACAATCGAACGTGTGCGCTTCGACTTGTTGGTTCGGGACATTCGCTGCGAATCGAAAATCGCGTTCCGGGTGGAGATGTCAATCCATATATGGCAGTTGCAGGAATGGTTGCCGCGGGCATTGATGGGATTGAAAAGAATCTGGTCCTAGAACCGATCTTCACTGGAAATGCCTATGCGCTCGAGACATCCCGAGTTCCCCACACGCTTCAAGAGGCCCGAGATCTATGGGCAAATAGCCAATGGGTTAAGGAAACCTTCGGTGAAGATGTTCAAAAGCATTACACCCATATGGCAGATACTGAAATCGATGCCTTTGGCAGAGCAGTGACTGATTGGGAAAGGTTTAGAAGTTTCGAGCGTATGTAAGACCCACTAGAGTTATTACATACTGGAGAAGAGAAGCTAAGGCGCCATGACTACATACACGATCATCAATCCCACCACCGCTCAACCTGTCCAAGAAATTCATTTGGCCGACATTTTCGAAACTGATGTCATTATTGAAAAGGCGGAACGAGCTTTTCACAGTTGGAGACTTGTAGCGCCTGGTGACCGAGCCAAATTGCTCCGCAGATTTGCCGCGGTCGTTGAATCCCACACCGAAGAATTGGCACAACTGGAAGTCCTCAACTCTGGCCACACCATTGGCAATGCCAGATGGGAGGCCGGAAACGTTGTTAACGTTTTAAATTACTACAGCGCTTCACCTGAGCGCCTCTTTGGGCGTCAGATTCCAGTTCCCAACGGTATCGACATCACTTTCAAAGAGCCGTTAGGTGTCATCGGAATAATCGTTCCATGGAACTTTCCGATGCCTATTGCTGGCTGGGGTTTCGGACCGGCGCTGGCGGCTGGCAATACTGTCGTCTTGAAACCTGCAGAGGTAACCCCACTGACGGCAATTCGGTTGGCTGAACTTGCTCTGGAAGCTGGAATTCCGGAAGGAGTCTTCAGCGTCATCCCTGGAAAAGGAAGCGTCGTGGGCGAACGTTTTGTCACGCACCCAGCAGTTCGAAAGATTGTCTTCACCGGTTCCACAACGGTTGGAAAACACATCATGCAAGGTTGCGCCAATCAGGTAAAACGCTTAACTCTGGAACTTGGTGGCAAGAGCGCAAACATTATTTTTGATGATGCCGACATCGAAAGAGCGGCAGCAAATGCTCCTGGCGCGGTCTTCGACAATGCCGGGCAAGATTGCTGTGCTCGCTCCCGAATTTTGGTTCAGAAAAGCGTCTACGAAAAATTTATGGAGCACTTTGAAGTGGCGGTAAAAGCTTTTAGAGTTGAAGATCCGGCGAATGAAAGTGCCGAGATGGGACCGCTCATTACTGCAGCTCATCTAGCTCGCGTTCAAGAATATGTCCCAAGTGGTGCCCCTATTGCTTTCCAAGGCACTAAACCTGAAGGCGATGGTTTCTGGTTTGCACCAACAGTATTGGCACACACCAATTTAGAAGATCGCGCATATCGCGAGGAAATCTTTGGTCCTGTTGTCTCCGTTGTGCCATTCGTGGATGAAGCGGATGCGATTCGAATTGCCAATGATTCCGAATTTGGATTGTCTGGATCTATTTGGTCCAGAGATATTGGAAGAGCAGTTCGAGTATCTCGCGGAGTTGAAGCGGGAAATCTCTCAGTCAACTCAAATTCTTCAGTCCGTTATTGGACCCCATTTGGCGGGTACAAACAATCTGGCCTAGGTCGCGAACTTGGCCCCGACGCTCTTGATGCTTTCACCGAAACCAAAAACGTTTTCTTCGATACCCAAAACTAGGAGTAAAAAACACATGGAACGTTTACACGATCGAGTTGCCGTAATCACTGGAGCTGCTAGCGGAATTGGTTATGCCACCGCTCAACGCTTTGCTGCCGAAGGCGCCAAAGTAGTAATTGTGGATTTGAATGAAGAAGTTGGTACCAAAGTTGCCGAAGAACTTGGTGGCCTTTATGTGAAAGCAAACGTTACTTCTGAAGAAGATGTCCAACGCATGTACAAAGTTGCCTTCGACACCTATGGTCGCATCGATATCGCCTTCAACAATGCTGGAATTTCTCCACCAGATGACGATTCCATCCTGACCACCGGAATTGATGCCTGGCGTCGAGTCCAAGAAGTTAATCTGACTTCGGTCTACCTCTGCTGCAAGTATGTCCTTCCTTACATGCAGAAAGCAGGAAAAGGCTCCATCATTAATACAGCTTCCTTTGTTGCCACAATGGGTGCGGCTACTTCGCAAATCTCTTACACCGCATCCAAAGGTGGAGTTCTAGCCATGAGCCGCGAGCTTGGTGTGCAATTCGCTCGTGAAGGCATCCGTGTTAATGCGCTCTCCCCTGGACCTGTAAATACACCATTGCTTCGCGAGCTTTTTGCCAAGGATCCAGAGCGCGCAGCCCGGCGCCTGGTTCATATCCCATTTGGCCGATTCGCCGAACCAACCGAAATCGCTGCCGCGGTGGCATTTCTTGCATCTGACGATTCTTCCTTTATTACCGCTTCCAACTTCTTGGTTGATGGCGGAATCAGTGGTGCTTACGTAACTCCGCTCTCCGAGTAAGGGGCATATTGAATGTGTAGATTGATGGGTTACGTCTCTGGATCAGCGACAACTTTTTCCGAAATCGGTGGCAAGAATTTTCCACAGTTTTCGGCCCTCTCCGCTCTCCACAATGATGGTTGGGGAATTGCAACTGTTGGTGAAGAGGAAGTTACTTCGGTAATTCTGGAACCAACTCCAGCAGTGGATAGTCCAAAATTTATAGAAAGTTCCACGACGCTACAAGCAGATGCAGCTTTGCTTCATTTCCGCTGGGCAACTACCGGCTTAGCAGTCAATGAAGAAAATACCCATCCATTTAGCCATGAGCAATATTCCTTTATTCACAATGGCGGAATCTCCCCGAAGGAATCTATCGATGATTTCGTCGATGCAGATCTCTTCAGCCAGAGGCGGGGCGACACCGATAGTGAGCGCTACTTCCTGGCCTTGGTTTCGCACATTAGAAAAGAAGGTCTCATCGAAGGAACCTTGGAAGGTGTGCGAGAAATAAGGAATTCCTGCAGTTTCTCAAGTCTTAATGCCATGCTCTTGACACCAAAGTTTTACTTGGTGATTTGCGAGCATAACAATGCCAAAATTCCTGGTGCCTTTGAAAATGATTTGGACTATTACGAATTGAAATATCGCCAAGATGAGCACGGGATCGTGGTTGCCTCGTCGGGCTGGGATCAGAGCGATTGGACCACCCTGGCAAACCATCGGCTCTTGGTTGTTAATCGAGTTACGCTGGAAGTTGAAATTGTAGAAATCTAAAAAGTACTCAGAAACTAAGAAGTGCCGACTCCCTTGAGGGAAGAAGTCGGCACTTCTTCATTTATAGCGTGAATACAAGTTAATTCATTACTTGTATAAAAGTTCTTTCAGGAAACTCTCAGTCATCACCTTCAGATTCACCACCATCTCCGCCGCCATCAGATTCACCATCGCCTTGAGAATCTCCTCCAGACCCACCTGCGATAGATGGCTTACCAGAAATTGGAGTTCCCGCAGGTGTAGGAGTTTGCGAAAGCACCGGCTGTGGCTTCGGCGAAGATATTGTGGCAGGTTGCCCGCCTTCGGATTCATGACTTCCAGAAGAATTATCATCACCAGATCCACTACTGCCGTTGGTGCTGATCGAACCGGAACCATCTTCCTCATGTGAATTCTTTACAGCTGGAGAATTCACTGGATGTGGTGAAATCTTACTTTCATCGTCGTTGCCGGAAATTTGATCAACCACTTTGGTAACTGGCTTAGTAATCTCCTTCTTCAAATCTGTAACTGCACCCTTTACACTTTTCGATAATTGATGAGGTAATAGACCTGCATATGCCAATGTCGGTATGACAACGGCAGTAACCACTAATGGTGTGACAAAATATCGCAAGAACTTCCGCTTTCGCAGAACCTCATTTTCGCGGTAAGCAAGCAAGATTCGATCTAGCGCTTCTGTGTTTTCTGCAACCGGAGCATCGCCAAATTGACGAAGTGATTCAAATATCGGATCTGAACGAAATTCATCGGGAGTTAGATTCTCGTTATTCATGCCAGACCTCCTAACTTTTCTCGTAATGCGATTAGCCCCCGATGCGAAAGCACTCGGACGGCATTGGCGTTTTTCTTCACTACTAATGCAGTTTCTTCAACTGATAAATCGGAAACGATTCGAAGAAGCAAAACCTCCGATTGCGCCAATGGAAGTTGAGCGATCGCATTTACCGCTTCACTTACAGTTTCATTAGCCTCAAATTCCTTCTCTACATTGGTCGGACTGGTAAGCCAGAAAACTTCCTCGATATCCTGACTAGAGCGAGCTTGTCGATCGCGAATTCTGGTGGCGTCGACAATTCGATTCCTTGCAATGGCGTAGAGCCACCCCGTGAATTCGGCCGAACTCCCTTTGAACTTTCTGATATCCCGAGCAACGTTGAGCCAGGTCTCCGAGACAACTTCTTCGTAGTCAATGGAACTGTTGAGCAATCTGATCTGAACAAAGCGGGTCAATTTTGAATTGTGGATTCGCCACAGTGTGGCAAACGCTGCTTCCTCTCCTTTGCGAGCGCCATTTAAGGCAGCATCAAGAACTTCCTCGGGCGTCGTGGCAGCTGGCCCAAAGGTCTGCGAATCGCTCATCGACACCTCACTTGGAACTCTTTCTCTATAGGCGCACACCTGGCCCACATCATTACTGTATTTTCGATTTTATTTCAGGAGCGGAAGCATCACAGAGTCGACAAAGTTTTCTATTTCATCTCGCGTCGGCGGCCTTCCTTCGAAGGTAATCGAGTGCATGGCAAAAGCAATTGGCAGGTCGGTGACCATGGGATGAATCTCTCCCGCTTTGATCTGACCGACTTTCGCCGCCTCTTCTAACGACCGCTTCATCTGCTCTTTACGAGGATTAATAATCTGTTCTTCGGCGGCCTGCTGTAACTTCGGTTGACGTTGGAATTCAGAAATGCAGCCAGCCATCGCTTTGCCCAGATCCCCAGCAAAGGCATCGCACATGGAATTCAATTTGGTGATCAAACCCGCCCTTGGATCACTCAGATCTAGCGGAACTTCGCACTTGTGGATTTCAAAAGCTAGGGCATCAATCACTAAATCCACTTTGGTATGCCATCGACGATAGATGCTGGCTTTGCCGGTCTGGGCCCGGTGGGCTACTGCCTCCAATGAGAGGCCGGTGAATCCAACTTCGGCCAAAATGGAGATTGTGGCTTGAAAAATGGCAGCCAAGAGTTCATCGCCCCTGCGGCGCGAAACGCAGTCGCCGAGTTCTAGAGAACGGTTGCGTTCCTTAGACTCTTTTGTTAACCTTGCCATATAGAGAACGATACCGTTCATTATCACTTTTTTACGACTTTGACCTCACATCACGGAGAGAAATAAGAGGCACCTCGCATGACCAATACCGCCAATACCGCCAATACCGAGAGCGACATTGAAGCTGGCTTAGACCCCAATAGATGGCGGGCGCTGCTGGTTATTGCCATCGCCTCTTTAATGGTGGTTCTCGATGCATCCATCGTCAATATTGCCCTTCCTAGCGCCCAAAAAGCGCTGCACATCTCCAATGCCAATCGCCAGTGGGTCGTTACTGCCTATTCCCTAGCCTTTGGAAGCTTGTTGCTTCTCGGGGGAAGAATTGCTGACTTTGTGGGCCGGAAGAAAATCTTAATTATCGGTTTGTTGGGTTTTGCAGGCGCCTCTGCCCTCGGCGGAATTGCATCTACCCAAGCCCTCCTCTTCGGTGCTCGAGCCCTCCAAGGTGCTTTCGGAGCTTTGCTTGCCCCAGCCGCGCTATCCCTTATCAATGTGACCTTCACCGTTCCTAAGGAACGTGCCCGAGCCTTTGGTGTCTATGGCGCGATCTCTGGCGGCGGAGCAGCCATTGGTTTGATTCTCGGTGGAACTCTGACCGAATATGCCAACTGGCGTTGGTGCCTAGGCGTCAACGTTCCCATCGCTCTTGTGGCTGTCGTACTTGCTATCCCCTTCATTCACGAATCAAAGGCCGAAGGTAATCGAAGCTATGACGTTCCTGGGGCGATCACGGCAACTCTTGGCCTAGTCTCGCTTGTATACGGATTTAGCCAAGCAGCAACAAAGGGTTGGTTAAAGCCTGGTACTTATGAATTCTTCATTTTGGCGGCCATTCTGCTCACCGCCTTCATCTTGATTCAAACTCAAGTGAAGAACCCGCTGCTGCCATTGCGTGTACTTGCCGAAAGAAACCGTGGCGGTTCTTACTTAGCTTCACTTCTGGTTGGAACTGGTCTCTTCGCAATGTTCCTATTCTTGAGTATCTATATGCAAGGTTTTTTGCATTACTCCTCATTGAAATCTGGCTTTGCCTTCCTTCCATTTTCGATGGGAGTTATCGCCTTTGCCGGAGTAGCCTCGCAATTGCTACCAAAGACTGGACCTCGTCCGCTCATGGTCATTGGACTTATCTGTGGCGCCATTGGTTTGCTACTGCTTTCCCAAATTACGCCAACTTCTTCCTACACCACACACATCTTGCCAGCCATGATCGTTATCAGTTCCGGAATGGCGCTCTTCTGGATCCCTAGCGCCAGTACAGGGTTACATAACTCCGGCTTACATGATGCTGGTGTAGCCAGCGCGATGATCAATACCAGCCAGCAAATTGGTGGTTCTCTTGGCGCCGCATTGCTCAATACCGTTGCTATTAGTTCAGCAACTGCCTTTGCAAAAACTCATACCTCACTTGGAAAAATGAATCAGGTTTATGCCCAAGTTCATGGCTTTGCGATCGCATTTCGTATCGGAGCCGGCTTCCTTGTTGCAGCGGCGATCATTGCATTCCTTCTCATTAACATCGGCAAGGACTCTCTCGTCGAATCAGAGATGGGCGGGGCGATCTAGTCGCAACGCTTTCTATCAAAAGTTAGTTCTTCTGCGACTTTCGATAGGTCCAAAACCCAAAGAGAAGTGCAATGACAATTAATATGGTTGAGGATGCATAGATTCCAAGATTGTTACTTGCATGATGTGTTAGCGGAACTGGTGAAGGGCTCTGAGAAACTTCAGAGCCCTTTCCAAATCTAAAGGTGTATTCGCCTTCAATGACATGTCCATCCAGCGCGGCAATTCGATAATTAACCAGTACCGGGCCTTCTACAACATTGGCCAATAACTGGCTAGTTAATACATTCTTTTTCACCGTCGAGAGATCGCTATTGACTTGATCTCCGTGTGCATTTGTTACCGTGAGAAAATTTATTTTTTGGCCACTTATTTGGGCCAGATCTTCTCCGAAGGTGAGCACGACCGAATCTGGCCAGGTAGTTATCTGGCTCTCCACCACCGGCGAGCTGGCAACCAACGCTGTATGAGCCTGTGCCGACGTCAGCGAAAAAATGGAAAGCATGACCAGCGAAATAAGCGAACCGACCAATATTCGCTGCGCCCGAAGTTGGCGACTAAATCCGAAAGGAGCGCCTTGCAGGTGAAAAGAAGTGGCGCTCATGAAATAATCCTATCTATTTAATTTGCTAATGTTCGCACAGGTCAAGAGCATCGAATTTCAGCCCCGGCTATTCGATCGGCAACCCTCCACCGCGGTGGGGTGCTCCGGGTGAGGACCAGGCCAGAAACTCTGGCAAGCGCGGGCCCAGTGCCCCGTCAGGAATGATGTTTGGACACATCATGAAAGGTGAAACTGTGAAAAAAATATTAACTCTAACAATTGCAATTCTTACCAGCATTTCCAGCGTCGCATTGTTGGCCCCGTCGTCAGCCAATGCAACCGTAACATCTTGCAAGTCAGGTGCCCTCACAACCATTAAGAATGGTGTGTTATCTATTGGCACCGATGATCCTGCTTACAGCCCATGGTTTGATAGCAACAAGCCAGCCAATGGCAAAGGGTTTGAATCCGCAGTTGCCTATGCCGTCGCAAAGCAGTTGGGTTACCCATCAGCAAAAGTGAAGTGGGTTAAAGCTCCATTCAATACAGTTATTCAACCAGGCAAGAAGTCTTTTGATTTTGATATCAATGAGGTTTCCATTACTCCGGAACGTAAAAAGGCCGTAGATTTTTCCTCAGGTTATTACGATGTCGCTCAAGCCTTAATCACCACCAAAACTTCTAAAATTGCAGCGGCAAAATCCATCGCCGACCTCAAAGGCGCCAAGATTGGTGCAGAAGTAGGAACTACGTCCTACCAAACAATCATCGATCGCATCAAACCCACACAAGGGCCGGCAGTTTTTGATAATAACGATGTTGCCAAGCAGTCTCTGATTAATGGTCAAATTGATGGCTTGGTAGTGGACCTTCCCACTGCCTTTTACATCACTGCAGCTGAACTGGATAATGGATTAATCATTGGTCAGTTTGCTCCAAAAGTTGGTGGTGAACAATTTGGTTTGGTCCTTTCAAAAGGCAGCCCAATCACTTCGTGCGTTACTTCTGCTGTGAACGCGTTACGTAAAAATGGAACTCTCGCTGCAATTGCAGGCAAATGGCTCTCCAACACTGCTGGTGCTCCAGTCCTGAAATAGGAAAACTTCTTTTCCTTTTTTCCCCATTTCGATAATGTAAAAGAGCAAGGAGGCTAGATGTCGTATCAACCTTCGCAGTTGCGTGCGCAACGCGAGGAAGCGCGACGTCTAGCCTCACGGCGCTCAACAACGATTGCT
>JBAXSZ010000023.1:0-25654 GCA_037130455.1 Actinomycetes bacterium
TCTGCGAAGAGTCGTAATCCCAATTGTGCGGCAGCCTGTGGACCAACATATCCCTTGACCAGACCAGGATTCTTAGCAAAATCGGCATCCTCAAAGAGGCGAATATCTTGGACTCCTGGCAGATTTGCTTGCAGTCTCTTGAGATCCACTTCGCGATCTCCAGGAACTAAAACCGAGATTGCTTCGCCATCAGCCATAAGGAGCACGTTCTTAAGCGTGTCGGAAGCTTGAAATGGGCCGCCAAATTTCTCATTAAGAAGTTCGACCAATGAATCAATGGTTGGCGTATTTGGTGAATCAAATATTTCCATGGCGGCAGGAGTGTGACCTGAATACGCAGGCACAGACGTGACCATTGCTTCAACATTTGCTGCATAACCGCACTTTTCGCAGAGGACATAAGTGTCTTCTCCCGTTGGACATGGCGCCAAAAATTCTTCGGAGCGCGATCCACCCATTGCACCGGCCATAGCGGCCACAATGTTGTAATTCATTCCCAGCCGGTTAAAAGTTTTTATATAGGCCTGACGATGCTTTTCATAAGAAACCACAAGGCCTTCATCATCTACATCAAAAGAGTATGAATCCTTCATGACAAACTCTCGGCCCCGAATAATTCCACTTCGTGGTCTGGTTTCATCTCGAAACTTATTTTGGATTTGATAGATAGACAGTGGCAAATCTTTATAAGAAGAGAACTCCCCTTTGACCATAAGGGTGAACATTTCCTCGTGGGTAGGTCCTAAAAGATAATCATTTCCGCGACGGTCTTTGAGGCGAAATAAATCTGGCCCATATTCGGTCCAGCGGTTAGTTTGTTCATAAGGATCCCGTGGTAGCAGCGCTGGGAAATGTACTTCTTGAAAACCGGCAGCATCCATCTCTTCGCGGATGATTCGCTCGATATTTCGAAGCGTGATGTACCCCAGCGGTAACCAGGCGTAAATGCCTGCGGCAACTCGTCGGACATAACCGGCTCGGACTAGGAGGCGATGGCTGGCGACTTCAGCGTCGGCAGGATCGTCTCGAAGAGTCCGCAATAAGAGGGTAGACATTCGCAACATGGCGCAACCCTACCGAAATTCGTGGTGCTGTTGCCTCCACCTTTATCAGTGGAGATTAATCCCTAGTGGAGATTAATCCCTAGTGGATATTGACACTCGGCTCGCCGGATTCAACCCCAGCTGCTTCCATTTCTTCGGCCAAACGCATGGCTTCTTCGATTAAGGTTTCAACAATTTGTGCTTCTGGAACCGTCTTGATGACCTCGCCTTTGACAAAGATCTGACCTTTTCCATTTCCACTGGCAACACCTAGGTCAGCCTCGCGCGCTTCACCGGGACCGTTGACGACGCAGCCCATTACCGCCACGCGAAGTGGAACTGTCATCCCCTGCAATCCAGCTTGTACTTTTTCGGCCAAGGAATAAACATCGACTTGGGCACGTCCACATGAAGGACATGAAACGATTTCAAGTTTTCGCTGGCGAAGATTTAAAGATTCTAGAATCGAAATTCCAACCTTTACTTCTTCGACGGGGGGCGCGGATAGAGAAACGCGAATCGTGTCGCCAATACCTTCGGCGAGCAATATTGCAAATGCAGTTGCGGATTTAATGGTGCCCTGAAATATCGGCCCGGCCTCGGTAACGCCAAGGTGTAGGGGGTAATCACATTTGGCAACCAAGATGCGATAGGCCTGAACCATGGTCACCGGATCGTGGTGTTTTACCGAAATTTTAATATCGGTAAAGCCGTGCTCTTCAAAGAGCGAGGCTTCCCACAGCGCTGATTCGGCCAACGCTTCCGGGGTTGCCTTTCCATACTTTGCCAAGAGCCGTGGATCCAAGGAGCCGGCATTGACGCCGATTCGGATGGGAATGCCTGCCTCGCCAGCAGCTTTCGCAACCTCTTTAACCTTGTCATCAAATTGCTTTATATTTCCCGGATTTACTCGAACTGCCGCGCAACCAGCATCGATCGCGGCAAAAATATATTTGGGTTGAAAATGAATATCTGCAATCACGGGGATCTGAGACTTCTTGGCAATCTGGGCTAGAGCGTCGGCATCATCTTGACTTGGAACCGCGACCCGAACGATCTGGCACCCGGAAGCGGTCAGCTCTGCGATCTGCTGCAACGTGCTGTTCACGTCGGAAGTGAGAGTAGTGCACATGGATTGAACGCTTACTGGAGCATCCCCACCCACAAGAACGCTGCCAACTTTGAGTTGTCTACTTGTGCGTCGGGGCGCCAAGACTGGAGGCGGTGCGGATGGCATTCCAAGATTAACCATGGCCCTATTCTGCCTTAATTTTCACAGGGACACACTTCTAATCGATGGCACGAACGCTGGTGCGATGAAGTGACCGAAATCAGAGATTTAAATGGATGGGATTGAAAATATCTGCGGCAAGCAGCAGCAACGATAGCGAGACCAGGAGCGCAAAAACCACAATCGTCACGGGGGTCAATCGTTCTACATCCAAAGGCGCCGGCTTAGGTTGACCTTTTCGGCGGGCTCGAATATTGCGAATGCCATCGGCAAATGCCAACGCCATATGTCCACCATCTAACGGCAGAATCGGTAAGGCGTTGAATATGCCCACAAAGATATTGAGACTGGAAATTATGAGAATAAAGGTTCCGATACGTTCTCGAACTGAGAGCTTCTCGTCGCTGGCCGTTTGGGCTGATACTCGAGCCACACCTACAACTCCTACCAAACTGGTGGCATCTCTTTTCTTACCCATAAAAGTCTGACGAAAAAGATCTGGAACTTTGGTTGGCAAAGAAATTAGCGATGAGATGCTGCTGGTGAATAACTCTTTTCCTAAGGTACCAGCGCTAACTGCGGCTTTAATTGGGTTCTGCGCCTGAAGTTTTACCTGATTGATAACGCCAATTACACCCACGTGTTTCCCATTTCGCAGAACCGAAAGTGGAGTGAGGGCAAAATTTAAGGTCTGGTCGCCACGGACAATAACAAGATTTAATTCTTTTCCACCCGATGCGCGAATTTGCTCCACGCTCTTGCTCCAATTATCCACTGATATGCCATTAATGCTGACGAATCGATCTCCGGCTTTGATTCCAGCAAGTGTCGCTGGTGAGGCGGGATCTGTGGCAGTGCAACCATCCACCGATGAGCTAATGCAAGGGGCAACTTTTTCAATTATTGGGGTGACTGTGTTGACACCAACGGCGACATAAAGAAAAAAGAGCAAAAGAAATCCCAGAACGAAATGCAGGAACGAACCGGCTCCCAGGACAACAAGTCGCTTGGGCGCAGATGCCCGGACAAAGGCTCGATCATGATCAGCTTCCGGCAAGACTTCGCGAGTGGACATCCCAACTATTCGGCAGTATCCGCCGGCTGGAATCGCTTTTAGCCCAAATTCGGTTTCGCCTCGTCTGAAAGACCAGATCCGTTTTCCAAAGCCCAAAAAGAATTCGGTCACCTTCATGTTGAATTTCCGGGCGGTCAAGAAATGACCGGCCTCGTGAACCATGATGGAGAAGAGCAAGGCTACGACGAAGGCCACAACTCCCAGAAAACTCATTGGGCTATCTTGTCAGAATTTACGTCGACTAATCTCCCTGAAAAGCGCCATGTGAAGCCGAGAATGTTCTGAGTTCGTCGCGACCGGCAGGGTTGAGAACTTGACGATGATGGTTTTGGTGGTTGGGTCAATCCAGATGTATTGACCGTAAATGCCTACGCAATAGATTTCCTGGTTTTCCCCTTTGGTGATCCACCATTGATTCTTATAGGAACCACCTGGGTGAAGTACTTGCAAATACTCAACTGATTGAACGGAATTGGATGCTCCTGCCAAGGTCTGCGCGATCCACTTCTTTGGAACGACGGCCTGATTCCCGATATATCCCTCATCCAGAAAGAGCGCGCCAAAGCGGGCCAAATCCCTAGCTGTCATGGAAATCCCACCATTGGCTAACGGAGCTCCAAATTCATCTACGGTGATCGTGGAATCCGTTACCAATCCCATTGGCTTCCACAAGCGATCACTCAGAATAGTTGCATAAGTGTCACCACATACTCGTTCAGCAATCCAGGCCAGTAAATCGGTATTTGCAGAGCAGTACTGGAATTGCTGACCGTGCTGGCCAGAACCTGTAAGGGATTGAAGAAAGGGATGAATTCCAGGTACATCACCAGCGAGCCGGTGCCGCCAATTTGCCGAGCGATCTTGTTGCTGAATTTCCGAGTCAGGGTCGTGATACTCCTCTGAAAAATTCAACGCCACAGTCATATCTAGCGCTTCTGAAATGGTGGCTGTTGCATAACCAGAGCCAGCCAACTCTGGAATGTGTTCAATGATCAAGTCAGATGTAGCCAGCAACCCTTCTGCTTCAAGTTGAGCATATAACACACCTAAAATTCCTTTAGATACAGATTGGAGTAGATGTTTGCTCTCTGGATTCATGCCATTTTCGTAATGTTCAATGACAATATTGCCATTTTGAACCACCAAGAGCGCATCCGTATACGTACTTTCCAAGATTGAGCCTATGGAACCTTCGCCAGATATTTCTAGATCTCGCCACGGGGATTGCTTACGTTCTGCCCAAGGAGCCGGGGTAGAACTTGCCTCAATAATCTGCGTGGAAATAAATTTTTCTACATTTTGAAATGCCCACCTATTTAAAGGCGCCTCTTGCCACATATCTAAGTCAAAACCAGGTGGTAAAGATGGGCTGCTGGTCCCTAAAGTGTCAATTCGACCAGAACCGGATTTCATACGTAACAGAGTTTTTGTGTACTCCTGCTGCGGATCATTAATGATGGATTGTGTATCGCCGAATTCCACTATCTGCCCATCATGCAAAACCATAGTTCTATCGCTGAGGTGTGAAATAACATCTAAATCGTGGGAGATCAGTAGATAGCTCAATGAAAACTCAGAACGCAAATCGGAAAGTAGATTCAGAATCTGCGCTTGCACCGATAAATCTAAGGAGGAGGTTGGTTCATCCAAAAGCAATATTTCAGGATTGGTCGATATCGCTCTGGCGATCGCTACCCTTTGACACTGTCCACCAGATAGTTCGTGAGGCCGTCGTTGAAGTTGCTCCGAAGAAAGGCCCACCCTGGACGCTAGATATTCGATTCGTTCATAGAAATTATGTGAAAATTCTTGATGCATTCGCATTGGCTCTGCTATTAAATCTTTCACATACATGCGTGGATTCAACGAAGCAATCGGATCTTGAAAGACAAATCCCATGCGCTTCTTTATGTCACGCAAGGCACTACCCGACACCTGACTTATGTCTTCGCCAAATACGGTAACTTTTCCTGAAGTAACCGGCACAATCCCAAATGCACATCGACCCAGCGTGCTCTTTCCGGAACCAGATTCGCCAACAACACCAAGAATTTCACCTTTTCGCAAATCCAAGGATAAATCTACAAGTGCATCAAATTCCTTGCGCTTGCCAAGTCCCCGGGTACGAAAGGTCTTCTTCACATGGTTTAACGAAATCTGTGTCGGACTCATCTTGTCACCACCCCGCAAGCTACATTTCGTCCGGCGATCTCTTTCAACGCCGGATCATTGGCACAACTTGCTTGCACTTGGCTGCAACGAGAAGCGAAAGAGCATCCAACAATAGTTAGCGTATTAGCAGGGACTTGACCTGGAATCGCCGTCAATCCTCCCCGCACCACTGAAGCGCTGGGGATCGCCTGAAGTAATCCCTTTGTGTAAGGATGTTTGGGATCTGAAAGAACAAGATTTGTGGTGCCAGTTTCGACGACACGTCCAGCGTAGAGAACAGCAATGTTATCTGCGATATCCGAAACTAATCCAACGTCATGGCTAATCAGAATCAAGGCAAACCCATATTGCTTTTGCAAGTTATAGATCAACGTCAAAATCTGGCGCGCAATTGTGGAATCTAGCGCGGTTGTTGGCTCGTCTGCGATGAGCAATTTAGGAGTCCCTAGAAGTGCCATGGCAATCATGCACCTTTGCAACATTCCACCAGAGAGTTGATGCGGAAAAGAAGTCAAAACTCGGTCAATATCATCAAGGCCGACTTCTTTCAGTCGATCTCTAATAATTCTTTCGCCTTGGTGATGATCCAGACCTTGGCGATGCGCCACAATCTTTAACTGCTTTTCGATCGTGAAAACAGGATTAAATGCAGAATGTGGGTTTTGGAAAATGAAGGAGATCTGCACTCCGCGCACATCAGCCATATTTTGAGAATTCAATTCCCCGTGCCCATCTAACCAAATTTCACCGCGACGAATAGCATTAGGAGGAAGTAAGTTGAGAATGGAAAGTCCGGTCAATGTTTTTCCGCAGCCGGTTTCGCCCACAATTCCCAAAGTTTTCCCTGATTCCACTTCGAAGGAAACTCCCCGAAGTGGCGTATTAACAACGATGCCCTTACTGGCAAAGTCCACGGCCAAATTGGAGACCCTGATTATTGGAGCGCTCATTTTTGACTCCGTGGATCCAAGAAGTCCCGCATTCCATCGCCCAATAAGTTAAAGCCCAATACCGTGATGAAAATAGCCAAACCGGGGAATGTTGCAACCCACCACTGATCAAAAACTAATCCGCGACCGTCGGCCACCATCAATCCCCAATCAGATTGTGGTGGTTGAGCACCCAGACCAATAAAAGCTAAAGAGCCTGCTGCCAAAATAACGGTTCCTAAATCTGCTGCCGCCTGAATGATCAAAGGAGTCGTGACATTTCGAAAAATATGTCTTCTCACAATGGTGAAGGTGCCCACGCCCATGGCAGAAGCAACTTCTACAAAGGCTCGACTCTTCAGTGACTGTGCTTGCCCACGCACCAATCGCGCATACCAAGGCCACCAAGAAATTACTAAAGCCAGGGCCGCATGAGTTAAACCGGGACCCAGCAGCGAAACTGCCACGAGGGCCAAAAGTAGCGGGGGGAAAGACAAGAAGAGATCACAAACGCGCATAATCACTTCATCAATCCATCCACCCATGTACCCAGCAACAAGTCCCAAAATGGTTCCGACAGTGGCAGCCACTAAAACTACACAGATTGCAATCAATAGCGCAGGTCTTGCTCCATATATGACTCGACTTAGAACGTCTCGCCCCAAAATATCGGTGCCCATCCAATGGTGCCATCCAGGTCCAAAGCCAATGTGATCGATATTTTCTACACCCCTGCCTTCTTTGGGCGAAGGTGCAATCCAGGGAGCAAAGAGAGCAACGAGCAAAATAAAATTTACTAAAAGGAAACCGACAAGGGAAAGTTTGTTTCGCAGTAAATAGCGTTTGAATTCCACAAGTGTTTTCATTCAGAACGCACCCGTGGGTCAAGTTTTGCCTGCACGATATCTACGATTAAATTGATCGTTAAGTAGCCCATAGCTCCAAGCAAAGTAATTCCCATAATTGCGGGGTAATCAACGTTTAATAATGCAGTCGTTGCAAATTTTCCAATACCCGGCCAGTTAAATACATCTTCTACAAAGAAGGTTCCGGTAAGTAGGTAAGCCGCTGATAGACCAACGACAGTAGTAACGGGCGGAAGTGCATTGCGAAGTGCCAATGTAAATAGAACTACACGTTCCTTGATGCCATATGCCCGAGCAACGCGTATGTAATCCTGGGAAAGAACTTCCAAGAGATTTGCTCGAATCATTCTAGAGATCAGCCCCAAGCTATAAAGTGAAAGAGTCAGCGCTGGCAGGACCATATGCCACAAACCATTTTCCACCGCGTGAAAATTCCCCGTGATCAATGCGTCAAAGATCGGAAATCCGGTGACGTGTTTTATGGGATTGAGAAACTTTAATTCGGTGTCGAATTCTCCAGTTGCCGGGAACCAATGCAATCTTCCCACGAAAAATAGTTGAAAAAGTAACCCCAGCCAAAAGGTTGGAAGCGACACGGCTGCAATGGAGAAAACTCGCACACTGCCATCGACAAGCTTATGGGCATTCTTTGCCGCCCAAATACCGAGCAAAATTCCAAAGAGTGTGGCAAAAATAATGGAAACAAAGATCATTTCTAAAGTTGAAGGGACTTTCGTCATCAACTCATGAAGTACAGGCTGTTTGGTAGAAATTGAATAACCCCAATTTCCAGTCAACATATCCTTGAGGTATTTAAAGTATTGAATAACAATGGATTGGTCCAGACCCATTTCTTTTCGCAACCGAGCGCTCTGATCCAAAGTTGCTTTTGGACCATAGAAAGCCAAGGCGGGGTCGCTAGGAATAACTCTGGAGAGGATAAAGGTTATGATCGTTGCGCCGAAGAGGACAAAGAGCGCTGAAACTAGCCGCTTTCCTACAAACTTGAGCAACGCATCTCCTTAGAAATCTCGATAAGCAGGCCACCGCATGGCAACCTGCTTCTCGAGAACAGACTGGACTACTTAGTAGGTGACCACTTCGCAAAGAACAATGAGAAGGGGTAATTGATGTTATAAGTGAATCCGGTGATTGCCTTTGGCACGACATAAACGGCTTTAGTGTCGTAGAAGGAAATACCAGGTGCTTGATCGTAAAGAATCTTCATGGCTTGGCTATACAAAGCTTGAGATGCTGCGCGATCAGTTCCGGTCAGCGTTGCTGCCTTGTCAATCAAATCGTCGTACTGGGTGTTCTTCCAGTAACTCAAGTTGAAGAAAGGCTTTGCGCTGCTGTGGAAGAGCGAATACAGGTTATCTGAACCGGCATCGCTATAAGTAGGCCAGTAATAAACAATGAATAGATCCTGTGCGTTGGCCGGATCCTTCTTTGCTAATGACCACTGTTGACTGAAGAGCATTGCTTGAATATCGACGCTCACGCCGATGCTTTCAAATGCTGATTTGATCAAAGGGGCGAAACGAGCTTCTGCACCATTTTCGGAGGCATAAGTAATCTTCAACTTCAGATTCTTTACGCCAGCTTTTGCCAACATTGTCTTCGCTGTTGCCAAAGCCTTCTTGTACTGAGGTGTAGCGGAGTCGTAAGGGAAGATCCCAGCAGGTACTGGACCTCTGGCTTGCGTTGCATAACCTTGTCCGCCGACCTTAACAATGTCAGAGTAAGGAATCGCCATGGAGAGCGCTTGCCTTACTACTGGATTGTTAAGAGGTGCGCGCAAGGTATTGAAATATCCAACGTAGTTAAAGGGCGAACCATAGGCCTTAACCGCGAACTTATGATTGAGCTTTAACGAAGCCATGCTGGTGAGTGGAATGTTCGATGCAAAATCAACCTGTCCCGAAGTAAGCATCTGTTGAGCCGTCACACCATCTGAAGTGATCAAGGCATCCACAATGGAATAAGCCGGCTTTGGACCCCAATATTTTGGATATGCCGACATCACAACTTCAGAACCCGGTGCATAGCTGGTCAATGTGTATGGACCAGAGCCAGCATCGATACCTGATTCGTAATATTTTGAATCTTTTGCCACCGCATCCAGGGCCTTTGGATTAACAATCCAGGCGCCATAACTAGAAGAGACAATCAAGTCCAGCGGGGCGGAATAACTTAGATGGAATGCCACGGTATTTGCATCGACAACTTCAATGCTTTTCACTGGATCCCAAATAAAGCTTGCGCCACCATCTTTTTTCGCCGAATCCAAACTCGCCTTTACGGCAGCGGCATTGACTGCTGATCCGTCGTGGAAAGTGGCCCCCGCACGAAGATCAAAGCTCCAAGTCAGACCATCTTTTGAATGTGACCAGGTGGTTGCAAGAGCTGGCGAATATTCAGTAGCTGCGCCAACTTCATTTTTCCAAATAAGTGGCTCATACAAACTGGTCATGTAGAAAGCTTCAGTCGAAAACGATTGAACTGGATCCCAAGTAGTGACCGCAGCTGAAGTAGCTACCTTGAGGATTCCATTGGCCGCAGCGGCACCATTAGTGGCAGACGCGCTGGCGGCAATCAGCAAGACTCCAACACCAATGGCAATGCCACGAGTGCCAGATGCCCGGCGGTTAAAGAAATGTTTCATCCGATCCCCCATCTATTTTTATCGGCAAGCTCAATCCTCAAGGGCAGACCCTTGAAGTACCGCGAGTTTAGAATGGTGAGATATGCCTGTCTATGCAAATCCATACTTTGTTCTATGCTTTTCAGGCATAATGACTATATGGATCTCCGCATAGTTACCTATTTTGTTGCCGTTGTTGAAGCTGGTTCGGTCAATGCCGCTTCAAAAATTCTCCACATTGGTCAACCATCGCTCTCGCGCCAACTTCGAAATTTGGAGCGTTCGTTGGGCGTTCAACTACTCAATCGCGGTACCAAGGCCGAACCCACAGCCGCCGGTTTGGCATTTTTGGCGATCGCTCGAGATTTGATTATTCGCTCCGAACAAGCCGAGGCAGCCGCCCGCGGGTTGAGTCAGAACCAAACAGTTCGATTGACCATTGCCGGCCCGCCCACAACGGTTGCCGATGTCATTGCTCCTTATATTGCAATGGCCGGCCAAGATTGCCCACTCACCAACATCCGAGAGCGAACCCCGCGAGAGATATATCAAGAATTGATCTCTGGAAGGGCAGATCTCGTGATTGGGACCAATCCACCACCGTCAGCGTTTACCTCCTTTGTCATTGGTAATGCTCCGATCTGGGCTCAGATTCCGGCCGATCATCCATTAGCAATGAGTGAAACGATTACTTTGAAAGAGTTAGCCAACTATCCAATCGCGATTGTCGATGACAATAATTACGTTCGAAGAAATTTCGATAACGCGATGGCACAAGAGGGCTTTGGTGGTCGGACCACCTTTGAAACGCAGTCCTCTCATGCTTCGCAAGCGCTAGCAGCAGCCCATAAAGCGATTTGTATCACCTCAGATGATGCTCGCTTTGGTTTGATTTCACTCTTCATTCAGCCAGCGTTGGCAAGCAAGCCACTTTCCATCACGCTCTTCGCTGCTTGGGATCCGTTGCATTACGCAGCGACCAAGATTGCAGAAACCGTTTCGAATTTGAAAACGTTCTATTCCAATCGTGCGTTAGAATTATCGATATGACATCAGGACCACATATTCCTCAAGAACGACGCCTTGTTACTGCTATTCCTGGACCAAAATCTCAAGAGATGTTGGTCCGTCGAACTGAAGCTGCATCGACTTCACTCGGCATGGCAATTCCAGTTTTTGTCGCCAAAGCTGGCGGTGGAGTAATCATCGATATCGATGGAAACTCCATCATCGATATGGCTGCTGGAATCGCAACTGTAAACGTTGGAAATAGCGCGGATCGCGTTGTTAAAAATGTTATGGAACAAGTGCAAGCATTTACTCATACATGTTTCACCGTTGCTCCATATAGTGGATACGTTGAAGTGTGCGAAGCTCTGAATCGTTTGACTCCTGGCTCTTTCAAAAAGAAGTCAGTGCTGGTCAATTCAGGTGCGGAAGCTGTAGAAAATGCGGTCAAGATTGCTAGAGCATTTACCAAGCGTCCCGCTGTTGTAGTTTTCGAGCATGCCTATCATGGTCGCACCAACTTAACGATGGCCATGACCGCAAAAAATATTCCTTACAAGGAGGGCTTCGGTCCGTTTGCACCAGAAATTTATCGGATGCCCATGGCATATCCATTCCGCTGGGTGGGCGATCAGAACAATGTCGCACAAGAAGCGCTCGACATGGTGACTCATAAGATTGAAAAAGAAATTGGCGCACACAATGTTGCGGCAATTGTTATCGAGCCAATTCAAGGCGAAGGTGGTTTTGTTGTGCCGCCTACTGGGTTCCTTCCTGGGCTTGCTGCTTATGCAAAAGCAAACGGAATTCTCTTCTGTGCAGATGAAGTACAAACTGGCTTCGGCCGAACTGGTGATTTCTTCGCAGTCAATCAAGAAAATGTTGAGCCAGACATCATGATTATTGCCAAAGGTATAGCTGGTGGCTTACCACTAGCGGCAGTAACAGGCCGTGCAGAAGTTATGGATAGCGCCGTTCCTTCCGGAGTCGGCGGTACATTTGGCGGAAATCCTGTCGCTTGCGCTGCAGCCCTAGGCACTATTGCAACTATTGAAGAAGAAGGTTTGGTTGCTAAAGCTAAAGCTATGGGTGAAATCATTTCCAAGGCCTTGGAATCCATGAAGAGTAAATATGCCATTGTCGGAGATGTACGTGGCCGCGGTGCGATGCAGGCTCTGGAATTTGTCATTCCAGGCACCATGGAACCAAATACCAAAGCGATGGTTGATATCGTCAAATATTGCCAACAAAAAGGCGTCTTACTGTTAACCGCAGGAACCTATAGCAACGTGATTCGCTTGTTGCCGCCTTTGGTTATGCCCGATCACCTCTTGATCGAAGCGTTGGAAATATTAGATGAAGGTATTGCCGCTTCAAACGTTGGTTAGTCAACGATCTAGCAAGTTTCGGGTGGGAGCATAGCTCCCACCCTTTTTTCTTAAAGTAATGGCGCTGAGAGCTTCCAATACAACGCGATTAGCCAATATTGCGGTGATATCGGCGCTGTCATAAGCAGGGGCAACCTCAACAATATCCATTCCAACTATCGGTAACTCTAAACAGATTCTTCGAACTGCCTCGAGCAATTCGCGACTAGTCATTCCGCCAGGTTCTGGAGTTCCAGTTCCAGGGGCCATCCCCGGGTCGACGACATCAATATCGACGGAGAGAAATACGCCATCGCAATCATCTAACAGAAGTGCAAAGGATTCGTCCAAGACTTCTTTCATTCCCCGGTGATGAATTTCCGTCATCTCATAAGAACGCATCCCTTGATCGCGCATCCATTTAAGAACCACATCATCTGGCCAATATCCACGTAATCCCAATTGAAGGAAACGATCGCCCCGCACTGCGCCGGTGTCAATGAGTCTTCGCATCGGAGTTCCGTGACCAACGAGCGCGCCAAATTGAGATTCTCCAGTGTCGGCATGAGCATCAAAGTGGATCATTGATATTTTGCCCATGCCGCGATGGTGGGCAATGCCGGCCACGTCAGCAGAAGCAATCGAATGATCTCCACCCAGAACCACCGGAATTGCTCCAGCTCGAGAAATAAGTTCGGTGGCTTCTTCCAATACCTTGAGAGAAGCTGTGAGGTCTCCCCCAGGCATGAGCAAATCTCCAGCATCAAAGATTCTTAACTCTTTAAGGGCATCTACCCGCATCGACAAGTGGGGTCGTTCGCCATCATGTGGAAGATAATCACCAGCACGGATTGCTTGCGGTCCAAATTTTGCACCCGACCGATGAGAGGTTCCGCTATCAATTGGTGCACCGACGATGATGACATCAGCACCTCGGAAAGTTTCTGGAAGCGCTAGATCGCAGGCAGGAATTCCCAAAAAAGTGAATTTGGGTCCGTACATGTTTCCTAAATTTGCCATAAGGCTAACTTAACTGACTTTGCGCTTTCGTTGTACTACCTGACCCAAAAGAACAATAACTAATGCAATAAAGAACATCGAAGAACCAATGACGTTAGCTTGCGCCGGCAAGCCTCGTTCTGCAGAGATATAAACAAATTTAGGGAAGGTATTAACATTTCCAGAGTTGAAGTTAGTAATGATGAAGTCATCAAAGGAGAGGCTAAATGCCAAGAGAGCCGCGCCTGCAATACCTGGAGCCAAGAGCGGAAGCGTTACCCTCCGGAAAGTTTCTCGCTCGTCCGCGTAAAGATCCATCGCCGCTTGCTCTAGGCGGGGGTCCAAACTGGCAATACGTGCTTTAACCGTGACGACAACGAAAGAAATACAGAACATCACGTGGGCGATCACGATTGTTAAGAAGCCTGGATTAAATCCAAAATTTAAAAACATGGTGAGCAATGACGCTCCAAGAACTAATTCAGGAGTAGCCATAGGCAAGAAGATCAGTAAGTTCACGAAGCTGCGACCTTTAAATGCATACCGCCCAAGTGCAAGGGCAATGAGTGTTCCAAGAATTGTTGCGATCGTCGTGGCGATCACACCAATCTTGAGCGAATTGCCCAGCGCGTTACAAATATCCGGAGCTCCACATGGATTTTTCCAGTTATTTAGAGTGAAGCCCCGCCAAGCAAGATTGCTCTTGCGGTAATCGTTAAATGAGAAGGCAAAGGTATAGAGCACTGGAATAAAGAGGTAAGTGAAACCCAAGGCTGCATAAATGCGGATGAGGTTTTTTGAAAACCACCTAGTCGCTTGCTTCATACCAGTTCCTCCGTTCCGGCTTTACGGATATAGAGGGTGACCATAATCAAAATAACGAACATCAAAGTGAATGAAAGGGCGGCGGCGGTGGGATAGTCAACGATCTGCAGATAACGAGCATTGATGACATTTCCAATCATCTTTGTATTTGGATTTCCCAAAATTTCCGCATTAACAAAATCTCCAGCCGCCGGAATAAAAGTAAGCAGCGTCCCTGCTACTACACCAGGAGCAGATAGCGGTAAAGTTACTTTCCGAAAAGTTGTTATGGCATTGGCATAGAGATCGCCAGAGGCTTCAATGGTTCGGGGATCAATTCGTTCCAGACTGGAGTACAGCGGCAAGGTCATGAAGGGCAAAAAGTTATAAGTAAGTCCCATGACAACGGCGAAGGCGCTGGCCGTTAAGTGAGTTTGTGGACCGATGATGTGAAGATCAATGAGAGCTCGATTTACAAATCCCGATGTTCCTAAAATTTGCTTCCATGCGATGGTTCTCAAAATAAAAGAGGTGAAGAACGGGGCTACAACAAGGACAAGGAGAACGTTCTTCCAACGACCTGATTTGAAGGCGATTGCGTATGCCAGCGGGTAAGCAATCGCTAATGCCAATACAGTTGCAATACCTGCATATTCAAAAGAGCGTAAGAATTGAGCTCGGCTATTGACGATAGCATCCCAGTAATTTGCGAACCGGTATGTCTGATCAAATTCACCGATGCCAAGCCCTGGGGTCTTTGTCGATGTGCTCACCAATGTCAGGATTGGCAATAGAAAGAAGAAGAAAAGCCAGACCAAACCAGGAAGCAATAGTAAATAAGGTAACCAAGAACGTTTCTTCGTTTCAGAAGAACCGTGTTTGGCGGCAGCGTGTAGAAATGCCACGGTTATTCTTCTTCGTCAGCAATTAATTCGGAACCGGCGTTAGCATCTTGGCTACCGTCCAATCCGAAGGTAAAAATTGGCTCCCACGAAAGTTTGACTTTATCGCCCTTATCCAGTGGCGGGATTCCGTCATCATTTTGTTCAAAGACTATGAGCTCTTGACCCCATGGCATTTCAACTTGGTACTGGGTCGATACACCGATGTAAGAAACATCAGAAATCACGCCACCAGTCAAAATATTGCCTGACATTTCTTTACCTTCGGGCTGAATCCGGAATTTCTCAGGTCGAATGCCCACAAGAATAGAACTGTCCTTTGCCGCAGAACGCGAACGTGGTAGTGCCACCTTTTGACCAAAAAGATTGACTACTAAGGAATCAGCCCCATTGGACTCAATGGCGCCCTTAATCAAATTGGATTGGCCCAGAAAGTTAGCAACAAATGCAGTTTTAGGGTTGTCATAGAGATCGGCGGGGGAACCCATTTGTTCAATTCGACCTTCATTCATGACCGCGATTGTGTCGGCCATAGTCATGGCTTCTTCTTGATCGTGAGTTACGTGTACGAAAGTTAGACCAATTTCAGTTTGAATCCATTTCAACTCTATCTGCATTTGTCGTCGAAGTTTTAAATCCAGCGCGCCCAGAGGTTCATCTAAAAGGAGAAGTGCCGGGCGGTTAACAATTGCACGAGCGACCGCAATACGTTGCTGCTGGCCACCGGATAATTGGGTTGGTTTGCGATCAGCCAAATGTGGAAGTTCAACAAGTTCTAAAACTTTATCTACCTGTGCCTTTACATCTTTTATTCCACGGCGTCGCAATCCAAAAGCTACGTTTTCAAAGATGGAAAGATGAGGGAATAACGCATAGTTCTGAAAGACCGTATTAACTGGTCGGCGGTATGGCCGCATATCAGTAATGTCGGTATTACCAACGTGCATGGTGCCGCTGGTCGGTTCTTCCAGACCGGCGATCATTCGAAGGGTTGTGGTCTTGCCACAACCAGATGGACCCAGGAGGGCAAAGAACGAACCTTCAGGGATCGTTAGTGAGAGATCATCAACTGCCTTGAACTCTCCAAAAGATTTTGTCAGGTGCGAAAGTTTTAAATCTCCGTGTGCAGAGGTAGATGCGTCAACCACTTACCCGTTACCACTTGCTCTCTGGAAGGCGGTTGAGAACTTAATTTGTTCTGCGGGAGTTAAGCCGCGGAAAATTTTCAAGTTTTTCCACATTTTGTCATCCGGGAAAATCAAGGTGTTATGTACTTGTTTTGGATTGACCTTCTCCATGGCAGCCTGAGCGCCGTCAACACAGTTGATATAGGTAACATAATTGGAAATCTTGGCTGAAACTAGCGGATCATAAATGTAATTAATAAGCGCTTCGGCGCCTGCCTTATTAGTTGAAGTACTAGGGATCATCAGGTTATCGGTGGAGAATGTTCCGCCACTTTCCGGGATTGCAAACCCGAATTGGTTTCCATTCTGGAGATTGAGCTGATTGATATCTCCTGACCAACCAATGACGGCGGTAGCATCTCCGGAGATCAAGTCTTCTTGATAGGACTGACCTTTAATTTGACGAATAAATCCATCGTGAATCATCTTGGTGATGTAATCAATGGCATTCATAAATTTAGCTTCAGTAAATGGCTTGGATATATCAGTTCCCTGCCAGAGCATCACCAAGCCAATGGTGTCGCGCATCTCCGAAAGCACTTCAATCTTGCCTTTATTGGCCTTAGAGAAAAGTTGATCTAGGGATTGAATGCCCTTTGGCTGGCTCTTCTTACTCCAGGCCACGCCAGCAATAATGCCTTGATAAGGCAAGCTCAGATGGCGACCATTATCAAATGGTCGATTGGCCAAGAAGGGTACGACATTCTTCTTATTGGGAATTGCTGCGTCATCAAACTTCTGAACGAATCCTGAGGCAACCCAACGCGCTGCCATCCATTCAGTCATGGTAACGATGTCGTAACCAATATCTTTCTTCAATTTTAATTGTGGTTGCACCTTTGAGGTGAACGAATCATTGTCATCGATAACTTCGAAATACTTGGTGGGATAACCAGATTTCTTAATGAAGTTTTCGATAGTTGGGTATTTCTTCGTCTTATTGTCGTAATCCAAATAGAGCGACCAGTTTGCCCATCTCACCGTTGGTTTGGCGGCGGCAACTGCGCCTTCCACGCCATTAAAACCAATCAGCGATGCTGCGCCCAAGCCACCAGCACCAAGTAACAGTGAGCGGCGCGAAAATGGCGTTGACATCATTTCGGAAGTTCCAGCGGCGGTGGAGAATTCCTCACTAGCTACAGACATGGCGACTTCTTTCCCTAGAAATAGACACTACTGATGGGTAAAGCGGGTAAAACGATACGACAGCGAAATCCTAGACCCTCTGGTTTACAAAAACCGACCAAATAGTGAGTCTGATGGGATTCTAAGCATTCAAATTGGTCATCACGTGCTTGATGCGGGTGTAGTCCTCAAAACCATAACTGGAGAGATCCTTCCCGTAACCAGAACGCTTGAAACCACCGTGAGGCATCTCGGCAACGATGGGAATATGGGTATTGATCCAGACACAACCGAAGTCGAATGCCTTGGCCATCCGCATGGCGCGGCCGTGATCGCGCGTCCATACGCTTGAGGCCAGACCGTAATCCACACCATTGGCATACGCAACGGCTTGCGCCTCGTCCGTGAACTTTTGAACGGTGATCACTGGTCCGAATATTTCGTTTTGAATCATTTCATCGCTCTGGCGCAGGCCGGCGATAACAGTTGGAGCAAAGAAATAACCGGATCGGTCGACCACTGAGCCACCCGCGACCACGATGGCGTGAGCTGGGGTTCGGTCGACGAAGCCAGATACTCGGGCAAGTTGGCTGGCGTTGTTCAACGGCCCATAGAGGACATCTTCAGCAGGCGCACCAGTTGCGATATTTGTGGTGGCTTGTTCGGCCAGAAGTTCGACGAAGGCCTCGTATGCCGACTCCTCCACCATCACTCGGGTTGCAGCCGTGCAATCCTGCCCAGCGTTAAAGTAGCCAGCGATTGCAATGGCCTCTGCTGCGGCTTCAAGATTGGCATCTGCAAAGACGACAACTGGCGCTTTTCCACCAAGTTCAAGGTGAACGCGTTTGAGGTCTCGAGCTGCCGAAGTAGCAACTTCCATACCTGCTCGAACCGAACCCGTAATAGATACCATCGCGGGGGTGTCGTGTTCAACCAGGGCTCGGCCTGAATCTCGATTTCCGCAGAGAACGTTGAAGACGCCGTCGGGGAGAAATTCGCTCATGACGCCGGCCATGAAAACAGTGGATGCTGGGGTGGTATCGCTTGGCTTCAGGACCACAGCATTTCCAGCGGCGATCGCCGGTGCCCACTTCCACACTGCCATCATCATGGGGTAATTCCATGGCGTCACTTGCGCACAGACGCCAATGGGTTCTCGACGAATGAATGAAGTCATGCCATGCATGTACTCCCCTGCAGATTTACCCTCTAGATTTCGGGCGGCGCCTGCGAAAAATCGAATCTGGTCCAACATGGGTGGAACTTCTTCAGATGCGGTCAATGAAATTGGCTTACCAGTGTTTTCTACTTCAATAGCAATTAACTCTTCGGCACGATTTTCCAGAGCATCAGCTATCTTCAATAACGCACGTTGACGTTCTGACGGAGTGGAATCTTTCCAAACGGCAAATCCTTTTTCAGCCGACTTCATGGCGGCATCTACATCGGCGGCATTGGAAATTGGAGCAGTTGCAAACTCTTGGGCATTGGCCGGGTTGATGATGTGGCTAGTTTCACCTGAGGACGATGGCACATATTTTCCGTCAATGAAATTATGGAGAGTTTTCAATTGGTTGCTCCTTCGGTCGCTTCTGCTGCTTTTTCAAAACTAGATGCTATCTCTGAAGCGGCCAGTTGACCACATGCTCCATCGATATCTCTTCCGCGGGTATCACGAACCGTTACTGGGACGCCATAACCTTCTAGAATTCGGACAAATTCTGATTCGTCGAATGGCCTAGATGCCGTCCATTTAGAACCTGGTGTGGGATTGAGTGGAATCAGGTTTACATGTGCATTTCGATTTTTCAATAATCTACCGAGTAGATCGGCCCGCCATGCTTGATCGTTAATATCTCGAATCAAGGCATATTCGATGGAATAGCGACGTCCGGTCTTTCGTTCGTACTTATCGGCCGCTTCTAAAACTTCTTTGACTTTCCATCTGGAGTTAATCGGAACTAATGAATCGCGAAGTTCATCGTCTGGAGTATGCAATGAAACCGCAAGCGTAATAGGAAGATTTTCCTCAGTAAGTTTTTCAATGCCATTTACTAATCCGACGGTAGAGACTGTTACCGATCTGGCGCCGATTCCCAAGCCATCAGGTTGCGGCGTCGTGATGTTGCGAACCGCTCTCATCACGGCGTTGTAGTTGGCCATTGGTTCACCCATGCCCATAAAGACAACATTGGAAAGTCTGGTTGCACCGCCGGGAAGTTCACCCGACGCACAAATTCTTGCTGCTGCTACAACCTGGGCGGTGATTTCACCTGCCGTGAGATTTCTAGTCAGTCCAGCCTGACCAGTGGCGCAGAATGGGCAATTCATTCCACACCCTGCTTGCGATGAGATACAGACTGTGGTGCGGTCGCTGTAACTCATTAAAACGCTTTCTACTAAAACTCCGTCGTGCAATTTCCATAGATCTTTTCTGGTTTTTCCATCGTCGGTAACGCTGGTTTTTACCAAAGAAATTAATTTTGGAGTGAAAGTGGTAGCCAGCGTTTGTCGGAGATCTTTAGGAATATCCGTCCAGGAATCTGGATCATCATTGAAGTGGGTAAAGAAGTGAACCGACATTTGATTTGCCCGATAGGCAGGAATCCCAAGCTCCACTGCCTTTGCCTTGCGTTCCTCAGGAGAAAGGTCGGCAAAGTGAAGGGGTGGCTTTACTCGCTGTTTGGGTTCGTCAAAAACTAATTTAATCTCGGTCGGCTGCGATGGAGAAGTGGTCATAAATTTGCCCTTCTCACAAATTAAAGTGCTTGATAAGTTCGAGTACGAACCACACTGCTGGACCAGTAAAAAGAACAGAATCAATTCGATCTAGAATCCCACCATGGCCCGGAAGAATGGCTCCCATATCTTTAATAGCCAAATCTCGCTTTACCGCGGATTCAATGAGGTCACCGCAAGTAGCCGTGACTACTGCCATGACACCTATAAGTGCACCCAACCACCAGTGCGAATGTAAGGAGAAGTGAAACACCAGGGCTGAGCCAACGGTGGTTGCTATCAGAGCACCAATGAGCCCTTCCCAAGTTTTCTTCGGACTGATGTGAGGGGCTAGAGGATGCTTACCGAAGAGAACTCCGAAAATATATGCGAAGGTGTCATTGCAACTCACTAATACCACTAGAGCAAAGATTCGGGCCGCGCCATCTTCGTGATGGGCCAACAGGAGAATAAATCCCGCCAGAAATGGAATATAAAAAATGGCGAAGGTGGCGGCGGTTGAACGCTTAATAAAATCTTTTGAGGTCTTCACCAAAAGGTAGACCAGTAAGTTAGGAATGCAAATAGCAATCGCGACTGCCAAACCCGATACTCGGCCGTACCAGGCAGACACCAAAAGAGCGGTACCGGCAAGTTGTAGCGGAAATTCTGGGAGTTCGATACCACCCTGCTTATATGCATGGACAATTTCTCGAATGGCTAACATGATGGCAAACCAAATGAAAACCCCAAAGAGAATTGGGATATAAATAATGGTTCCAAAAACTACTGCCAATATGGATAACGAAACCAAAATGGATGGGATCAGTTTTCGCCCAGCCTTTTTATTTATGGCCTCATTAATTGAATGTATGTCATCCATAAGATTTAAACTTCGAGAAGCTCTGCTTCTTTATGTTTCAAGAGATCATCGATTTTCGAAACGTGATCTGATGTGAGTTTGTCTAATTCCTTTTCGGCACGAGCCAAATCATCCTTGCCGACTTCGCCATCTTTCTCCAGTTTTTCCATAGCCTCTTTGGCGGCTCGGCGAATATTTCGAATCGAAATTTTAGAATCTTCGGCTTTGGTGCGAGCAACCTTTATATATTCCTTACGGCGCTCTTCGGTCAGTTGTGGGAAATTCACCCGGATAACCACGCCATCATTTCCAGGATTCACTCCCAAATCTGATTCTCGAATCGCTTTCTCAATGGCTGGCATCGCACCCTTGTCGTAAGGAGAAACTAGAGCCATGCGTGCTTCAGGGACTTGAAATGTTGCCAATTGGGAGAGCGGCGTAAAGGTGCCGTAGTAATCAACCATAATCTTGGCAAACATTGCCGGGTGAGCTCGGCCAGTTCTGATTGCGCCGAAATCTTCTTTCGCAATTTCGATCGCCTTGCTCATTTTTGTACCAGCATCGCCCAGCGCTGTATTCAAATCCGACATCGTGCTCCCTCTATCTTCCTTGAATGGTTTCTGACCCGTACTTGTTCGCACTTGGCTAAATGGTATAGCCCTTTTAGGAGACTAGGGTTCCCACCGCTTCGCCTCGCACCGCTCGAGCAATATTTCCCTTATTCTTAAGATCAAAGACCACGATGGGGAGTTTGTTCTCGCGACAAAGGCTAAAGGCGGCCGCATCTGCGACTGCTAAGGACTTCGATAAGACATCATCAAAACTAACGGAATCATATTTTGTCGCCGAAGGATCCTTCTTAGGGTCGGCGGTGTAAACACCATCTACCCCACTCTTAGCCAAGAGAAGTGCTTCGGAACCGATTTCTAGGGCCCGCTGCGCGGCTACGGTGTCAGTAGTGAAGAAGGGCATACCCGCTCCTGCGCCGAAGATTACGACTCGACCCTTTTCCAAATGTCGGATCGCTCTGCGAGGAATATACGGCTCGGCAACTTGCCCCATAGTGATGGCTGTTTGAACTCGAGTTTCGATTCCTTCTTTCTCCAAGAAATCTTGGAGAGCCAGACAATTCATGACGGTACCGAGCATGCCCATGTAGTCAGCGCGAGCTCGATCCATACCGCGCATTTGTAATTCTGAACCTCGAAAATAATTTCCACCGCCGACGACGATCGCGATCTGAGTTCCGCTGCGAACTACATCGGCAATTTGACCGGCAATTTCATGGACCACATCTGGGTCTACACCGATCCCTTTCACGCCCCCGAAAACTTCTCCGGAAAGTTTAAGGAGCACTCGCTTGTAACCTGGTCGGCTCATAAGTAAGTGCTCCTCAATTCTCTTCGAAACTGGAACTAGTCAGTGCTTCTTTAGGTCAGATTACTGTCCAACTCGGAATCGGTGGAAGGCCGACACGGCTGTTTTCGCCTCATCTAAGATTTGCTGAACTGTCTTCTTTGCATCTTTAGCGAAGGATTGCTCAATCAAACTAACTTCCTTCACGAAACCGGTCACGCGACCTTCAACAATTTTGGCGATAGAAGCCTCTGGCTTGCCTTCATTGCGGGCGGTCTCTTCGGCGATGCGTCGTTCGTTCTCAATTTGCTCGGCAGGAATGTCTTCGCGACGAACCCACTGAGGGGCAAAGGCAGCGATGTGCTGAGCAATATCTTTGCCAGCTTCCATTGCCTCATTTGCAAGCTGAACCAGCACGCCAACCTGAGGAGGTAGGTCAGGGCTGGTGCGGTGCAAGTAGAGCGAAACTGGAGAGCCTTGAAGTACGGCAATTTTGCGGAGTTCAATCTTCTCTCCCAAAGTTGCATTAGCTTCATCGACAGCGCTTTGAACAGTTTTGCCACTAGGCAAAGTCGAAGCTAAGAATGCGGCAAGATCACCAATCTTGCTGCTTGCTAAGTGGTCAAGGAGTTCGTTCGCTACAACCTGGAAGCGGTCACCTTTTGCAACAAAGTCGGTCTCACAGTTGAGCTCCAACATGACGCCAAGATCGCCTTCAGCTTTAGCAAGAACCAAACCATTGGAGGTCGTGCGACCTTCGCGCTTGGTAACACCCTTGAGGCCTTTAACTCGAATGAGTTCGACGGCTTTATCGAAGTCACCTTCGGCTTCGTCGAGAGCCTTCTTGCAATCCAACATTCCGGCGGCAGTTGCCTCGCGGAGTTTCTTTACATCTTCAGCGGTATATGCAGCCACTTTAATTATTCTCCAATTTTTTCTGGCGCAACTTCTTCTGTTGCAGGGGTTTCAATTGCAGGTGCTTCGACGACAGGTGCTTCGACGACAGGTGCTTCGACGACAGGTGCTTCGACTACTGCGGCAGCTTCGGCAGGAGCGGCGATAAGTTCTTTCTCCCAATCGGCCAATGGTTCTGCGGCAGCGGCAGGCTTTGCAATACCTTGATCGGATGCAGCGGCAGCATTAGCTGAACGAGCAGCAAGGCCGGCAACTGCAGCGTCAGTGATAACGCGGGTCAAGAGTGCAATGGATCGAATTGCATCATCATTGCCTGGAATCTTGTAATCGACTTCATCAGGATCGCAGTTGGTATCCAAAATTGCTACCACTGGAATTCCGAGTTTGTGCGCTTCGGCGACGGCAAGATGTTCCTTCTTGGTATCGACTACCCAGATTGCCGAAGGCAACTTGGTCATGTTTCGGATGCCTTCAAGGTTCTTGGTAAGTTTTTCGCGTTCACGGCGAAGAACGAGCAATTCTTTCTTCGTCAAGAGTTGATCATTTGAAGACTCAAGAAGTTCCAACTCTTTCAACCGCAAAATTCGCTTGTAGACGGTTGGGAAATTGGTCAACATTCCACCTAACCAACGCTCAGTCACATAAGGCATTCCGACTCGAGCCGATTGTTGCTTGATGGGTTCGTGAGCTTGCTTCTTGGTTCCAACGAACAAGATATGTCCGCCCTTGGCAACTGTGTCTTGAATGAAGTTGTAAGCACTATCAATCAGCGCAAGAGATTGCTGAATATCGATGATGTAGATGCCATTGCGCTCGGCAAAAATAAAGCGCTTCATCTTTGGATTCCATCGACGAGTCTGGTGTCCGAAGTGGACTCCGCTGTCGAGAAGTTCTCGCATTGTTACAACCGCCATGGCGGCACACTCCTTCTTTTGCGCGCACGGGCTAGCGAGCGCACACTCGGTTGATGACCCAACAACTTGTTGAGGTCCCTGGTGTCTAGTCACCGAACCAACCGAAGTTGGACCGAAATGGTTACCCGATAATGGATCGTCGGGTTAGACACGCGAAGTCACCTGCCCTTGTGAGGCTGGTGCTGAGACAAGTCTAACCGACTGCGCGCCCGGTGCCGACCCAAAAGTAGGGAGTTGAGGCTGGAGTGAATGGCTGAGAATCTGTCCTAAACTACCGCCATGAAAGCGCTCTCACCGTATAAAAACCCCGATCTTTCCATATCCGAAAGAATCGCCGATTTGCTCGGGCAGATGACTGTGGCCGAAAAAGTTGGACAGATGCTCCAGTTGGATGCCCAAAATAACGTTGCCGATCTCATCGAGAATGTTCACGTCGGTTCGATCTTGCACACCTCTCCTGCAGATATGGTGCTAGCAGCAGAAGTCGTTTCGCGGACTCGACTCCAAATTCCGCTCTTGACCGCAGATGATTGCATTCACGGCCACTCGTTTTGGCCTGGAGCGACCATTTTCCCCACTCAATTGAGTATGGCCTCCTCGTGGGATCCCGATTTGGTCGAAAAAGTCGCCCGAGTCACCGCTATTGAAGTTGCCGCCACCGGCTTACATTGGACCTTCTCCCCCGTGCTCTGCATTTCTCGAGATTTGCGCTGGGGTCGCGTTGGCGAAACCTTTGGCGAAGACCCCAAGTTAATTGGCGATCTAGGCGTCGCGATGGTCCAGGGGTATCAGGGTGAAGGTCTAAATGACACCACCGCAATCTTGGCTTGCGCAAAGCACTTCGTGGGGTATTCAGAAACCCAAGGCGGCCGAGATGCCACCGAAGCCGATCTGAGCCCGCGCAAACTTCGCTCGTGGTTCCTTCCGCCCTTTGAGCGGGCCGCGCAGGCTGGCTGCCGGACCTTCATGTTGGGATATCAATCCATAGATGGCGTGCCCATTACCACCAACGAATGGCTCCTTACCGATGTCCTTCGGGGCGAATGGAATTTCACCGGGACGCTTGTGACTGATTGGGACAACGTTGGGCGGATGGTCTGGGGTCAGAAGATTCAACCAGATCAAGCCCATGCCGCTGCCGCTGCGGTGAAAGCTGGCAACGATTTAGTCATGGCCACACCAGTATTTTTTGAAGGTGCTCAGGAGGCGGTCCGAACTGGACTTCTTCTTGAATCCGATCTCGACAAAGCTGTAAGCCGGATCTTAAGACTTAAATTTGAAATGGGCTTATTTGAAAATCCACGGCTGCCCGATTCTGATACTCAAAGGAAAGTTATTGGCATCGCAGAACATGGCGCCATCAATTTAGATATCGCCCGAAAGTCGATAACACTCTTAAAGAATGAAGGCGTGCTCCCGCTGTCAAAAGCAATTCGCAAGATTGCAGTTGTGGGACCAAATGCAGATGACCAACATTCACAATTGGGTGATTGGGCAGGCGCCTCGGGCCAAGTTGCTTGGATGAAGGATGGAAATC
>JBAXSZ010000024.1:0-25027 GCA_037130455.1 Actinomycetes bacterium
AAAGATGCTCAGATGTATGCCGATCACTATCTAGGTTTCCATCTTTCTAAGATGCCTACTTATGCTGATGCTTCAACTGCTAGTCGCTCGGCTTCAAGTGCGCTTGCTGCTGATCCAACAAATGCCGATCTACAGAAGAAGGCTGATTCAGCCAATGCTCTGGTTGACACAGTATTCAAGGGGACCACGCTTCGTGGAACCTTGCTTACCGCCTATGCCTTCGGAACCCTCGGCTCTATCGCTGGAATTGCCGCATGGTCAATGGGACTGATGGGATTGCTCTTCCTTCTCCTTGCGTTGTTGGGATATCTACATCTTCGTCGCACGGATGAACACGCGGCGATATAGCCCTCATCTCTCCGTGAGGGAAAGGCCCCTGAGACATTCAGGGGCCTTTTTTTTCTGCCAACTTAATCCAAGTCCACATAAAGACACCCCGCACCGATATGGCGCGGGGTGTCTTAGTTATTTCAATTAGCGAGTGAGTTCACCAGTGATGAATTGCTCTACGCGGTTGTAAGCCACTTCATCTGAGTATTGCTCTGGTGGAGATTTCATGAAGTAACTTGAAGGCGAAAGCAATGGTCCGCCGATTCCGCGGTCCAAAGCGATCTTGGCGCAACGAAGCGCATCGATGATTACACCGGCAGAGTTAGGCGAATCCCACACTTCTAATTTGTATTCCAAGTTAAGGGGAACGTCTCCGAAAGCTCGTCCTTCAAGACGTACATAGGCCCACTTTCGATCGTCGAGCCAAGGAATGTAATCCGATGGTCCGATGTGGACATTGCGTGCGCCGAGATCGTAATCTAATTGCGAAGTAACAGATTGGGTTTTGGAAATCTTCTTAGATTCCAAACGATCCCGCTCCAACATATTTTTGAAGTCCATATTTCCTCCAACATTGAGTTGGTAGGTGCGATCTAAGTGAACGCCACGGTCTTGGAAAAGTTTTGCCATGATGCGGTGGGTAATGGTTGCTCCAACTTGTGACTTGATGTCATCGCCCACGATTGGCAAACCGGCTTGCGTGAATTTATCGGCCCACACTGGATCTGAGGCGATGAAGACTGGGAGTGCATTAACGAAGGCGCATCGGGCATCAATTGCGCATTGCGCATAGAACTTTGCTGCTTCTTCAGAACCCACAGGCAAGTAACAGATAAGAACATCGACCTTGTTGGCCTTGAGAGTTTCTACGATATCCACCGGAGCGGCATCGGATTCCACGATTGTTTCGCGGTAGTACCGACCGAGACCATCGAGAGTCACTCCGCGTTGCACGGTGATGCCCGTAGGGGCGACATCAGCGAACTTAATCGTATTATTTTCGCTAGCCCACATAGCGTCAGCCATGTCGAGACCAACTTTTTTTGCATCTACATCGAAGGCAGCTACAAATTTCACATCACTGATGTGATAACCACCAAGTACTGGGTGCATTAGACCTGGAATTTCAGTATCCGGAGCAGCATCTTTGTAATAAGTGACACCTTGAATAAGCGAGTTAGCACAGTTTCCTACGCCAATAATCGCTACACGGATTTCTCCTTTTGTTGCAGTCACGAGGATTTCCTTTCGATGTTTATCATTTCAACGAGCCAAGCAATTTCTCGCTCAGCAGATTCCAATGAATGGCGACGCCATTCAACTAAGTAACGATCTATACCAGCGGGGAATTTTTCTAATTCATTTCGCAAAATTGCAGCTTTTTCTAAAAGGCGTCGATGGCGTCCCTCTAAAATTTGAAGGCGATTTCGTTGCGGAGTTGGACCGAAGAAGGCAAAGCGCACTTCAAAACTGTCATCATCCCAAGAATCCGGTCCGGTGTTTTCAGTCAGATCAGAAAATTGTTTGGACCCTTTCTCAGTGATCGCATAAACAATTCGAGAACGGCGCGAAAGTCCACCCAAATCTGAAAGGGATTCTTCGATCAAGTTGGCTTCCAACATTCGGCGCAACTGGGGATAGAGAACGGAGAACGAGAGGGCTCGAAATGGGCCATAGATCGCGATCATCCGCTTTCGGAGCTCGTACCCATGAAGCGGGCCTTGGCTGAGAATGCCCAGAAGAGCGAATTCCAAGGACTCAGTTCGCGAGCGCATGGTTTCTCCCCTCTATCTGGTTGTGGCGCGAATTCGCCACTTGTCTTGCCTTCAGCTCTTCCAGCGATCTTTTCGATATATCACTTCGATGTATCGGATGGATGTATCGAATCGATATATCCATGCGATAGTTAATCGGATATATCCAAGTGATGCAAATTGAACCCGCCCATTGCCGGGATTGACTTAGACTGCTTCATTATGAATCTGGTCTTTCCAACCCGACTATGGGAATACCTACTGGCAGCCTTAGTCATCATCCTGGCCCCTGGACCAAGTGTCCTCTTCACCATCGCACGCGCGATCGCCTGGGGGCGTGCTACCGCCGTTGCGACCGTTGCGGGTAACGTCTTGGGAGCATTTACCCTCTCCCTGGTCGTAGCCTTCGGCTTAGGCCCGATTTTGCAGCGTTCTCACCTCTTTTTCACTACGGTTCAGCTCTTTGGTGGCTGCTACCTGATCTACATGGGAATTGATGCCATCAAACATAGCCAGATTCATGCCGAGGATATGACCGCCCAGGGAGATGTCCGGCCAACCAGTTGGCGCTCGGCCCGCGACGGGTATTGGGTGGGGGCGTTAAACCCCAAAGGAATGGTTTTCTTCGCGGCAATCTTGCCCCAATTTGTCGACCGAGGCATCGGTCACGTGACCTCACAATTAGTCGTCATGGGGGCCATTTTTGCGATTTTGGCTTTCGTCTGTGACGGCAGTTGGGGGCTTTTGGCTGGAACGATTCGGAATTGGTTGGCCACCGAAATTAAGCGGTTGGTCCGAATGCGAATTGCCGGTGGCACGGTAATGATCTCGCTAGGACTTTTCACCATAGTGTCCGCCCTCCTGCATTGACGGGGAATCTTCTGGAGTCGGTCGTTGTTATTGTCAGCCCAGAGCGTCAGACTTAGAAACCAATAAATAACTGAACTCTTTAGTAGATGAGAGCACCATGAGTAACCGACGCGTCAACATCAGCCCCAGCGATCTCACATTTAATTGGGATGGTTGCCACCGCTGCCTGTGGCTCAACTACAACCATCAGGTAAAAGCACCGCTATTCATGCCCTTAGTGGGCGAACTAGCCGATATGCAAGAGCGGTACTTCATTGGACGCAGATCAGAAGATATCCACCCGGATTTTCCAACCGGAAAAGTCCATAGCCACGGTGGCTGGGTGCAATCTCTACCCATCGTCGTCAATGGTGGCGAGAGCACTTTCTCTATTCGCGGAAAATATGATCTTCTCTTGGAATTTGATGATGGCACCTTTGGGGTAATCGATTGCAAGTTTCAAGGAAAAAATAATGACAAGAGCGAGTTTTACACTCCCCAACTTGAGGCGTACGCATTTGCTTTAGAGAACCCCGCAAAAGATCAGGCACGAACCGTCTCCATGCTGGGCTTATTGGTCTGGTCACCTACCCGACCTGGCGGAAATCCAACCCAAGGTTTTCACTTAGAGTTAAGTTGGAATTGGTATCCCATTGAGCGCAATCCAGGTCAGCTTGATAAACGCCTCACTGATTTTATAACAATGGTAGATGGAGAAATTCCAGAATCAAAGCCCTCGTGTGAACAGTGTCGCTATGTCCTCAATCGCCAAGAAATCTTAAACTCGCTCTAATTTTGCAGTGTCTAATTTTGCAGTGAGTGAGATGGTTATTGTTCTTCCTCGTTGCTTTCTTCATCCTTTGAATCTTCATCCTTTGAATCTTCATCGCGACGAGCAGCCATGGCCAACTTCGCATCAGAAGCGTACATATCAACATACTCTTGACCAGAAAGACTTTGGATTGTATTCATGATGCGATCGGTGATGTCGCGCAATAATTTTAAGTCGCTGGAGTCACCTTCGAAATACATCGGTTCGCCAAAGATCATTTCAACTCTTCTGACCTTGGGAACAACCTGCCCCGTTGGCTGAATTTCTGCGGTGTTGAACATTGCCACGGGAATGATTGCGGCGCCTGAATCAATAGCCATTCGCGCGATTCCAGTTCGGCCTTTGTAGAGGCGACCATCAGGTGAACGCGTTCCTTCGGGATAGATGCCAATGCAATCACCAGCAGCCAAAATCGAAAGTCCGGTGAGTAATGCCGCTTCGCTTCGACGTCCCCCAGAGCGGTCAACAGGTACCTGACCTAGAGCGATGAAGGTCATCTTCTTGATGAAGCCTTTTATCCCAGGGGAGGTGAAATATTCACTCTTTGCCAAGAAGGTGACTTTGCGCGGAACCACCAACGGCATGAAAATCGAATCACTAAAGGAGAGATGGTTGGATGCAATAATGACAGGCCCATTATGGGGAACGTTGCGAAGACCGGTGACCTTGGGCCGAAAGAGCAGAGTGAGAATAGGAATAAGAAAGGATTTCAGCAAGCGATACGCCATCTTCTCCCCTCCCTTCATTCATTGTTCACCCAGATTTTGCTAACTCCGTCGAGTGCAAAAGTTACAGGACATAATTTAGGGGTTATTGACCCATCTGTGACACCATCTGAGCGTGAGCGATATCCCAAACTCGGAAAGTTTGGTTCTGCCTGGCGGAAAAGTAGGAGTTTTGGTCCTGCACGGCTTTACTGGCTCGCCCGTTTCGGTCACACCATGGGCACAGGGGTTGAATAAGGCCGGATTTACCGTACTCGCCCCTCGATTACCAGGCCATGGGACCAAATGGGAAGATCTCAATGCAACCACGTGGGAAGACTGGTATTCGGCTGCGGAAGCAGAATTCTTAGAGCTTCGCCGAAAGTGCGATCGGGTCTTCGTGGCTGGATTCTCCGTTGGCGGAGCGCTTGCGCTTCGATTAGCACAAATCCATGGGTCACAAATGGAAGGACTCATTCTTCTCAACGCTTCGATCTACGACAATAGAAAATTCTTCAAACTCTTGCCAGCTCTCAAAACTTTCATTCCCTCCATACCCGGTGGCCCCAGTGATGTAGCAGCCCCTAATTCACCACGCCATAGCTACGGTCGCACTCCGCTTCGCGCACTCAATTCACTTCGATCATTATGGAAACTCGTGGAGCGCGATCTCTATCTCGTCGATGTTCCACTAATGGTGGGATATTCCATCAATGATCATGTGGTTAATCCTGCCTGCAGTGAAACCATCATCGACAACGTTTATTCCGTAGATATACGCGAAGTCATCTTCGAAAAATCTTTTCACAACGTTTCGCTGGATTATGAGTCTGATGCACTTAACGAAGAAACAATCGAGTTTATTCAGGATGTACTCACTGGCGAGTTACGTAGAGATGGCGAACAAGACGAACGTGAACTTATCGATGCAGAATTTTCCGCGATCGTCTCCGGACTCTCCCTCGATATCTCTGAGCCATCTACGTACTTAGAAGAACTTGAAGCACATGAAGAGGCGGAGAAATTTACGCCTCCCAATCCCCGAATCCCGCCTCCAGACCAATACCAGCGAGCTGGACTCGTTGGGATAATCGGCGGACTCGTTCTCATCTTCCTTCACTTAATTTTCAGTCTGGACTTTTTTGGAACTGGACCATGGATTGGAATTCTCGGTTTTATGGCCGGAATCGGAATCTACATTTGGCGAACGGCACGACCCGAAGATGATTTCGATGACGGAGCCATTCTTTAGCCAAAGAGGAATTAAAGTATCGCCATGACTTTTCAATGGGGATTGATCGGAACTGGCGGAATTTCTTCAGCCTTTGCCAAGGACTTGGAACTTGTACCAGAGCACAAAGTATTGGCCGCGGGGTCTCGCGATCTGTCGAAGGCGAAACACTTTATTAACGATCGTTCGATCGAGCGCGCCTATGGAAGCTATGAAGAACTAGTGAGCGATCCAGATGTAGATGCAATCTATGTAGCCACACCGCATCCAGGACATCTTGCGGCAACATTGATGGCTCTGGATGCAGGCAAGCCAGTCCTGTGCGAAAA
Source organism: Actinomycetes bacterium (assembly GCA_037130455.1). Taxonomy (GTDB): domain Bacteria; phylum Actinomycetota; class Actinomycetes; order Nanopelagicales; family Nanopelagicaceae; genus CAIMZW01. The sequence goes on from JBAXSZ010000024.1 coordinate 6,030, forward strand.
ACCATTTGCGATTAACGCGCAGGAAACCAAAGCAATGATTGATTCCGCCCAATCGAAAAAGTTGATGCTCATGGAAGCCATGTGGTCCAGATTTCTGCCACATATGCACCAAATCCGCGCGCTGCTTGCGGCCGGCGCCATTGGAGAAGTCATTTCGGTACAGGCAGATCATGGCCAATGGTTTACCCAAGATCCCAAATTTCGATTGTTTGATCCAGAACTTGGTGGCGGAGCACTTCTAGATTTAGGGATCTATCCCATTTCCTTTGCCCACATGGTTCTGGGAAAGCCAGATCGAATCACGGCAAAATCTGCTAAGGCCTTTACCGGTGTTGATGCACAGACGAGTGCCATATTTGAATACAACTCAGGAGCACATGCAATTCTGACGACCACTCTACTTGCTGCCTCTCCGTGCACGGCAGTCATCACCGGTACGCAGGGCCGCATCGAAATCGATCGAACTTTCTATGCCCCTACTTCTTACCGAGTTACTTTGCGCGGTGCTGGCGTCGTAGAGCACGCAAGAAATTACGAAGGCCACGGATTGCGCGAGGAAGCCATTGAATTCGGAAGGTGTGTGAGAGCCGGACTTACCGAAAGCCCCATCCTGCCACTAGCGGAAACCTTAACTATTATGGAGAGTTTGGATGAGATTCGACGCCAGATCGGCTTAGTTTATCCAAGCGAAAACAATTAAATAACCCAACGGAGATTTACTGTCGGGCTAGGTCTGCAACTCCAACCAGTCCGGCGTCATTGCCCAACTCGGCGGCGATAATGGAAAGGAGTGGATGTTTGCCAGCAAACGGCAAGTACCGTTCCAATGCGATTCGAGTGGGAGCTAACAAAATTTCGCCGGCATCAATGACACCGCCACCAATGACAACACAAGCTGGATCCAAGATCATGGCCAAGGAAGCAATACCTGCACCTAGCCATTGAGCAGTGGTGTTAAATGCAGCAAGAGCAACCGCATCGCCTTCGCGGGCCGCTTCAGTTATGTGTCTCCCGGTAAGCCCGGCAACAGTTCCGTCACCGCGAGCCAGAAGATTGTGAGCCATGTCTGGAGTTGCACTTATGGATTCGCGAGCATGGCGCATGAGTGCATTTCCAGATGCATATTGTTCGAAACATCCTCTCGCACCACATCCACAAAGATGTCCATCCGGAACAACTCTTAAATGACCAAATTCAGCAGCTACACCAAAGGCGCCTCGGTATAAATTGCCATCAACTACGACACCGCCACCGATTCCAGTTCCCACAGTAAGCATCATCATGTGGTTCTCGCCACGACCGGCTCCATAAACTGCTTCACCCCAAGCGGCAGAATTGGCATCATTTTCGATAACCACCGGCAACCCAACGAGGGCAGAAATTTCGGCCTGCAGATCAATTCCATTCCACCCAGAAATATTCGGCGTCGCCAACATTGTTTTTCGATCTGAGGAGACAAACCCCGCAGCAGATATTCCAATTGTAGGAACTTGGTGCTGCGAAAGAAGCTCGTGAATTACTTCGGCGATGGTGTGCGTAAGTGCCGAGCCTCCTTGCTTAGGGGTGTCTCGACGAGAACGGACCAGGATTTCACCGGAAGGAGATACAACTCCTCCCAAAACTTTTGTGCCCCCGACATCAACGCCAATACTTAATTCCGACACAAATTTATCCTTCGATTGTCTTCTTCAATTGGCTTAGCGCTAAATCAATGGTGGCTTTTTCTGCCTTGGTTCGCATCATCGCAGGAACTGGCATGGAAAGACCGACGGTGAGTTCGTAGGTGACGCGTGCATTTCCATCGTCATCGGATGAGGTGATGTAGGAACCTGACATCTCGGTTAATAAATCAGCATCATCTAACGAAAAGGCTAGTGTTCCCGGAGCCTGAGACCAGTCGTAATCTAGAATGACGTTATCGCGCATGACGCCGGCATCAATTGACATCTTGACTTTGGTCGGCCGATTTTGATCATCGGAGGAAACAACCTCCACTTTTTTTATTGCTGAGGACCAACTCGGATAAGAGGCTAGGTCAAAAAGGAGTTCCCGAACTGCATCGACAGGGGTTTCGATGGTGATCGTGCTACTAGATTTTTCGCTCATGAGAAAAGATTACCCGCACCTGGCAAAGATCTAGCAATTTATCCTAGGCAGCCGCTAGCGTTAGAGAATGGATAAATATTCAGTCCCTTCAATTATCCCGCCAGCGACGGCCGGAAACCTCACCAATTTAATCGCTGAGCGCGCTTGGTTCGAACCAGATCGCATTACCGTTTCCCGCCCCCAAGGTGATGGCTGGCAGCCAGTGACTGCAAAAGAGTTCGAAGAAGAGATCAGATCAGTGGCTAAGGGTTTAATAGCTGCTGGCGTGCTTATTGGTGACCGAGTAGCCCTCATGGCTAAGACTCGATATGAATGGACCGTTTTGGATTTTGCCATTTGGTTTGCTGGGGCAATTGTTGTTCCTATTTATGAAACTTCTAGCCGCGAACAAGTCGATTGGATGATGTCCGATTCGGGCGCATGTGCCATTATTGTAGAAACTCCACAGTTGCTGGAGTTGGTTCAACCGGTACTTCCTCAGAACATAAAGGGGCTTTGGACCATCACCGAAAATGCACTTTCGCAGTTGATAAGCGCTGGATCGCATATCTCTGACGATGAGATAAACCATCGACGAACCGCGCTCAATCCAGAGACCTTAGCTACCTTGATTTACACCTCTGGCACCACTGGAAAACCTAAAGGCGTGGAACTCACACACGGAAACTTCTTGGCCGAATGTGGCAATGTGGTCAATGGCGCTAGTGATTTATTCCTTAAGCCAGGTGGATCCACTCTGCTCTTCTTGCCTATCGCCCATGTCTTCGGTCGGATGGTTCAGATCGGCGCTATTAACGCTGGATTGCATTTAGCCCATTGCGGCGACATCTCCAGACTCTCGATCGATTTAGCGAGTTTTAAGCCAACTTTTGTATTGGCAGTCCCCCGCATCTTTGAAAAGATCTATAACGGCGCTGAAGCAAAGGCCGATGCCGCAGGTAAGGGTTCCATCTTCCGCAAAGCTGCTGCGATTGCCGAGGCTTACAGCCAAGCCCTGGATACGAAACACATTCCGCTGGGCCTTAAAGTAAAACACGCGCTCTTCGACAAACTTGTCTATTCAAAAATCCGAGCAGGTATGGGCGGAAGAGTTGAAGCAGCCATCTCTGGTGGGGCACCACTAGGAACCAGGCTTGGCCACTTCTATCGTGGAGCTGGAATTCGAGTGTTGGAAGGTTACGGTTTAACGGAAACTACCGCCGGCGCTACTTTGAATATGACTACAACTCATCGCGTTGGTTCAGTAGGTCGTCCAATTCCTGGAACCACAATCAAAATCGCCGAAGATGGTGAGGTCTTGATAAAAGGCGCAATTGTTATGCGCGGATATTGGAACAATCCTGCTGCCAATGCCGAATCTCTCAATGCGGATGGTTACTTCCATAGCGGAGATTTGGGCACGCTAGATGACGATGGCTACCTTTTTATCGTAGGTCGCAAGAAAGAATTGATCGTTACCTCGGGTGGAAAAAATGTGGCCCCGGCAGTCCTGGAGGATCGAGTCCGATCCCATCCCTTGGTGAGCCAATGCATGGTCGTAGGCGATAACAAACCATTTATTGCCGCACTGGTGACGCTAGATGCAGACGCAGTCAAAGCGTGGGCAAAGGCCAACAAGAAAACGGATGTCACCGTGGCGGCGCTGATTCACGACTCCACGCTGAATTCAGTAATTCAAACAGCAATTGATGAAGCCAACAAAGCTGTCAGTCGCGCTGAATCCATTCGCAAATTTGCAATTCTGCCCGTTGATTTCACTATCGCAGGTGGTCAGCTCACGGCCAAACTTTCGGTAAAGAGACATGTTGTAGCAGCCGAATTTGCCGCTGAGATCGATTCGCTATTTCAATAAAGATGTAACAATGGAATCGGTCGCCGAAGAAAGGCTGAGGATTGCGCGGGAAATCCACGATGGAATCGCGCAAGAAATCGCCTTTCTAGGCTATCGAATCGATGAAATTATTGGCCGAAACGCAACTCCCGGAGATGTTCGAACCTCGTTACGGCAATTGCGCTTTGGAATAACTTTATTGAGCGAAAGTGTTCGCAATGAAATCTTTGAACTACGCCACACAGAGCCTCGAACTTTTGCCGAGCAAATAGACTCCATCTTGCAATATGTTCTTGGCGAAAGTGACATTAACTGGTCGGTCAGTATTAAGGAAGATATTCCCACTCAATTTCATTTCAACTTGCTTCGCGTCATCCAGGAAGCAGCCAACAATACGCTCAACCACTCCGCAGCGACATCAATTGATATTCGATATCAAGACCGGGTCTTTCTATTTTCCGATAATGGCGTAATTTGGAATCCGCCTCTGGAGTCCCGTTGGGGCATCGTTGGCATTGATGAACGAGCAAGGAACATGGGTGCGGTCCTTGAAATAACTCATAACCTTGATGGCACCACAATGGCGATTAGTTGGCCAGGAATATGACCGGCCCGACGCGGGTCTTATTAGTCGAAGACCATGTTCTAATTCGAGGTGGCATTAGAAGCGCATTTTCAGAGACCGAATTCGACATCATCGCGGAAGCGGCCTCTATCAGTGAAGCGAGAATTCTTGTTGCGAAGGCGAATTTCGACGTAGCAGTGCTCGATCTAAATCTTCCAGATGGATCGGGGCATCTACTTACGGACATGATTCGAAGTATGAACAGTTCTGTTCCCATCATCATTTTGACCATGGAAGAAAATCCCAGCGAATTAGAACGTGCTCGTTTGTCGGGGGCAAGTGCCTATGTCTTGAAAAGTTCTCCCATTCCAGAGTTCATCAAAACCATAAAGCTGGCTATCGAACAACCGCTTCGCTTTCTCAATTCCACCACGATCTATCCGAAGAGAGGCCGCGACTTTCAACTCACTCCTAGAGAACGAGAAATATTGGACTTCCTGCCCAGCGGGATGACTGCTCGCGAAGTAGGCTCACTGCTCTTCCTAAGCGAAGCAACCGTGAAATCTCATCTAGCTTCCCTCTATCGAAAACTGGAAGTGAAGAATCGAAGTCAAGCCATCGATGTTGCTGCAAGAGAAGGGATCCTATTCTTGAAGTAACTCGGCAAATCTCTTTCCCCAAATTTTCCAATCCCAATCACTTTCGATCCAGGATCGACCAGCCAGGCCCATCTTCCTTGCATTTTTCAAATCCGACAATATGTCAATGCAGGCGTTGGCCACGTCATTGACATCCGTGCCATCCACAATGAGTCCGGTCTTTCCTTTGAGCACTGCATCAGGAGCTCCCCCAGATTGACCTGCAACCACTGGCAATCCACACGCGCTGGCCTCTAAATAAACAATTCCCAAACCTTCAACTTCCAACCCAAAAAACCTTGACCTCGATGGCATAGCGAACACATCCCCAAGTCGAATGTGTTCTGGCAGTTGCGAATAATTAAGTCGCCCCACAAAGCGGACATGCCGTGCCAAATCATGCTTGGCGACTAACTTTTCAAGTTCCTGCTTATAGGGACCTTCGCCAATCATGAGCAGGTAAGCATCTGGGATCTCTTTAAGAATCTTGGGCATCGCTTCGATTAATCGGTCTTGACCTTTTCGATGTACAAGTCGACCTACAGAGACAATGATTTTCTTATCCACTAGCCCGAAGCTTTCTAGCAACTCTTTCGACTTTGCTCCAGGAGTGAAGTGTTTCGTATCTATTCCCGGTGCAATATGAACCAGTTGCGGATGACCACCTAATGCCGGACGGATGGCATCTCGCGTGAACTCTCCTAAGTAAGTGAGCACATCCACTTTGGATCCGATGCGCCTCATAATGAGTGAGAATGGGAATACCTTCGACCACCAGACCTCATGCCCATGAGATAGCGTGACAATTCTTTTCACACCGGCACGACGTAGCGTCCCCGACATCCAACCTAATGGGGCTGCCGCCCCGAACCAGACAATCTGGCTTTTAAATCGGTGCGCTACTTTAATCACGTCTCGATTTACTCGAGGAGTTGGAAGCAAAATCTTGGCTCGGTCCCGAATAACCACGATGTCATGCTTATCGAAAAGTTCTTTGTCGAAAGCAAGGTCGCCAGGTTGTGACGAGGTATAGATAACTATTTCATCGCCGGGAATTCCATGGTGAGAAATTTCCATCAGCAATCCCAAGATGAACGTTTCAATTCCGCCAGCTCTTGGACCTAAATCATTGGTAACCAATAAGAGCGGTCGGGCCTTAGATTCTCCGCGCGCCGACATAACTCAAACTGCCAAACCGCATTCCAAAACTTGCGACCTTCACTCGTGCACCTGGATGTGGCGCATGGACCATTCGGCCACCCCCCAAATAAATTCCAACGTGAGAGATCGGATGTCCAAAGAAAACGAGATCGCCAGGCTTCAATTTGCTATATGGAACATATTTGCCATAACCAAATTGAGCTGCAGCAGAATGTGGAAGTGAAACCCCACCAGCACCAAATGCTTTCATCGTCAAACCTGAGCAATCCCAATAAACCGGCCCGGCAGCACCAAAGACATATCGATCACCGATTTGCTTGATGGAAAATTTCAAAGCCACAGCGCCACGACCAGAACCTATATTTGCAGCTAGAGCCAATTTGCTCGACTGCTTTTGATCGGCGTTCTCCTGATTGTTAATCAGGGCCGCCAATCGAGCACGCTCTGCCTTCGATAACTTATTTAATAATTTTTGGGCCTGAACCAATTTGGCTTGGGCAGCTGCTTTCTGGGCAATGAATTGCCGTTGTGCCGCCTTCACTAGAGCCAATTTGTCATTGACTGTTACAGATGTCGCATTTAGACGTTGTTTTGCCAGCGAGTATTTCCGAAGTTGAATCGCTTTCTTTCGTGTAACTGATTCCAACGAACCAGCTGCCGAGAGATAGAGCGAAGGGTTGGAGGAGAAGAGCAACTCCATACTTTGGCTCATGCCACCTGATTTATATTGATCGGCGGCAATAGCGCCCAGAGATTTTTTGAGGGATTCAACGGTGGCGGATTGCTGAGATGCAGCCTGTTGCACTGTAGCCAAGGTGCGATTAAGGGTATTGAGTTGAACTTGGGCTTGCTGAGCTGCTTCGCCGGCAGCAGCTGCTTGTTCTTGGAGCGAGCGAATCTGGGCCTGAACTTGATTGAGATTGGGGGCCGCGCTAGCAGCCAAAGGCGGCAGCGAAAGTGCGCCTGCGACTGTCAGAGTAGTAGTGAGAATTCTGACCACTAGAAGGCGTCTCATCTGCTCAAGGCTAACCAGAGCCAACCCAATAGTTCAAGCCAGATCGATGCTTTGAGGCTGTGAATCTACTGCCGATCACTTGCAAATAGGCGCTAAAGCGGGCTAGTTACGCCTGCCTGAGGTACTGCAGCGGCGGAACCAGCCCTTGCGCAGCTAGCGCTGAGATTGCGGCTTGGCCTGCTTCTGATACCTCTGGGGCTACCTGGGCAGGAGATGGCGTAATAGTGAGCAGGACCGAGACGACGCAATCGCCACAGGCGATCTCACGCTGAGTACAGGTATCACAATCAATGATCATGCTGCGATAGTAAATCCGCCCACTGACAGGAGCGAACCTTTACAGTCGCCTTGTGTCTGAACCAAACTCTTCCCACAACCTACCGTGGGTGAAAGCCAATATCGTCTTTGGCTCCGACGGTTCTACAACTTCCGGCGGAAAATCGGCGGGGTTGAGCTCTGGGGCCGATCGTTCTCGCTTCCACCAAATCAGATCTGGCGTTGATGCCATCTTGATCGGCGGAGAGAGCGCTAGGAAAGAGCCCTATGGGAAAACACCCCATCCACTCATTATTATTTCTCGGAGCAATTTTACCGATGACCGACAACTATCACAGCTTCTGGCCAAGAATCCGCAGGCGATTTTTCTTCCTGAGCAAGAGACTCATCTCTCACTCGCGCAAGTCATCACCTATATACACAAAAACTTTGGCCCGATGGTATTAATCGAGGGTGGAAAAAATTTTGTGCAAGCTTTTCTTGATTTAAATTTAATAGATGAATTCTTTTTTACGATAACGCAACTTCAGACCGGGGAGAATGTTTTTCCACTTTCGCAATTCTTTAATGCGTTGTCTCAAAACGGACTTTTGGAAATTTCTGCAACAAAGAGTGAAAGTGACACTTTTTATCATTACTCAAAACCACATCCGGAGTCTGATTAACCTGCGATCGAAATAAGCGCCACTCCAGAAACTGCCAGAAAGATTCCCAAATATTGAACTTTGTGCAATCTCTCGTGAAGATAATGAAAGGCCAAAATTGAAGTCACGATAGGAAAAAGACTGCCCAACACCATCGCAATTGAAACTAACCCCTTTGTGGTTGAAATGCCCAGAAAGAAGTTTGCCGAAAAATCACTTATCCCGATAACGGTAAGTGCAAGAATATTTGCGACCCCGAAGCCGCCAATTGTTCTCAACCGCGCGGCAATGCCAAGACACATGAGAACAGTGAACGCTCGCATCGTGGTCATGGTCATCAGCGAACTTGTCTGTGAACCCATCGCCATAAATGTCAATGCAGTACCAAATCCCAATGCCGCACCCAGCGCAAGAAGAAGCGGTCGCAAGGAGACTCCCCCGGCTATCTCTGGGCCACTGGCACAAAAAGCTCCAGCGAGTGCAATTGCCATCCCCATCAATTGGAGAAAAGCTGGTCGCTCACCACGAATAATGGCAACGCCCATCGGAATTAGGGCGCAGAGAGAACTAATCGGTGAGACCACACCCATGCGACCAGTAGAAAGGCCGGCATAGAACGAGGTCAGGCCAAAGAAACCACAGAAGCCGGCGCAAATACCTGGGAGCAGATAACCACTCCAAGAAAGATTGGGTGCAATCCATCCTCCAGTTACTAGAACCAAGAGCAGTCCAAAGCAGAGCCCAACTGCCTGCGAGACGCCAGTGACCGCCAAAGATTTGAATTTCTTACTTAAGTTGCCGCCAAGAAAATCTGCAGATCCCCATAGAACGCTGGAGAAAAGTGCAAGAAGTGAAGCCACGGTGAGCAAGGCTACTGGAATTTAGCCACCTGACCCCCAACGCGCCTTCCGATGAAAAAGAGGTCTAGTTATTACGATGGAACAATGCGGGAATTAAGTTTTGACCAGATCATTGCTGAAATCCGCGCCATCACCACCCGAAATGAAATTGAAGTGGAAGAAGTTCCAGCCCCACAGCGATTAGCTCCTTTTGCGATTGCCTTAACTGCAACCGTACTTGGCCAGGCCACCGAAGCTTCTGAATCAGAAGAAGATGATGAAGATATCGCCACAGGCCGTTTTGTTCTGCTCCATGACCCCGAAGGACAGGAAGGCTGGGGCGGCCGTTTTCGCTGCGTTACATTTGTCCGATCACATATAGATCTGGACATGGTCTCTGATCCGCTCCTGGCCGATGTAGGTTGGACGTGGCTCTTGGAATCTCTTACCAAATTAAATTGCGAATATACCTCGCCCAGTGGAACCGTGACTCGTGTCGCTAGCTCCTCCTTCGGCACGCTCTCCAGTCGCGCCGAGGAATCGGAATTAGAAGTGCGAGCCTCGTGGACCCCACTTTCGGCCGACCGCTTAAGCGATCATGTTCGAGCATGGTTGGATGTTCTGGAAATTTCCGCCGGACTTGCTCCCATCCCCGAAGGGGTCCGTCAATTGGGACGAAATAGTTCCGCGAGCGCTTCTCGATAAATGGCTACAGCATTGTTGACACCTCGTTCTGGCGTGCCGCCACTGATCGAATCCGCGTCTGCTTTTGAACTAGCCATCGAAGAACTCCATCAGGGGAACGGTCCATTGGCAATCGATGCCGAACGCGCCTCTGGATACCGCTACAGCCAACGTGCCTATTTAATTCAAATCTTCCGACGCGGCGGCGGTTTGCACCTGATCGATCCCATTGCCATTGGTCCGACTCATCTCTGGAAAAAATTAAGCGACGACTTTGCAGATCAAGAGTGGATCATCCACGCCAGCACCCAAGATCTTCCTTGTCTGCGTGAAGTTGGACTCGAACCACAATTACTCTTCGATACCGAGCTAGGCGCTCGCATTGCTGGCGCACCGAGAGTTGGACTTGGATCGTTAGCAGAATCATTACTGGAACTGACTTTGGCAAAAGAACATAGCGCAGTGGATTGGTCGATTCGACCCCTTCGCGCTGAATGGCTCAACTATGCCGCACTGGATGTGGATATTTTGGTGGATCTGCGTGACGAAGTAGAAAAATTGCTTATTGAATCTGGAAAATTACAGTGGGCCATAGAGGATTTTGCAGCAATCATTAAAAGTCCTGGTTCCCCACCTCGTAAAGATCCATGGCGACGAACCTCCGGAATGCACAAGATTCGGGACCGACAAACTTTGGCGCTCATTAAGGAGTTATGGGAAGCGCGAGATGCCTTTGCTCGCGAAATTGATCTCTCCCCCGGTCGTATTTTTAACGATGAGGCCCTAATAACAATCGCCACAAAGAGACCGGCAACCGAAGCCGAGATGAGAAAGATTATCGAGCGGCGAGGGCGCTCTGAAAATCCACCCATCGCGACTTGGCACGCTCTCATGCTTGACGTTATCCAATGGCCGACAGAGCGCTACCCCGAAGTGCGAACTCCATCTACTGGGATTCCACCTATAAAGACTTGGCGCGAAAAGAATCCATTGGGCTACGCCCGACTAACCCATGCCCGGGCTGCAGTACTAGAAATATCCGCGCACCTAACAATTCCAGCCGAGAATCTGATTTCACCTGAATTAGTTCGGCGCATCTGTTGGCCCGCCCCTGATACCGCGACCGCAGACCTCGATGCCTGGATTAGAGCCAGCTTCTCCGAATTAGGCGCCAGAGCCTGGCAAATTGATCTAGTGACACCCGCTTTAGCCGCAGCTCTGCTTGAGACCGAGCCGCTGATCGCGCCCGTTCCTGAAGCGCCAGAAGGCGAGGAAACTCCCGCCGATGGCGAGGGGTTGGAGAAGTGATCGGAATTACGCAACATTCCAGTTGCGTAATTCGGCGCCAAGCACCTAGGCTCTGAGGCGTGCTAAGCACCTTTTTAATCGCCCTCCGCGAAGGCCTTGAAGCCGCGCTCATCGTGGGAATTCTCGTCGCCTATCTCTCCAAGTCAGGTTCGAAGGCCAGGTTGCCATATCTCTGGCTCGGAGTAGCCGGGGCCATCACCTTTAGTTTTGGGCTAGGGGCATTCTTGAGCTTCACTTCAACGCAACTCTCGCTCCGCGGTGAAGAGATCTTCGCTGGCACCACTTCTCTGGTGGCAGTTGCTCTTGTGACCTGGATGGTCTTCTGGATGAAACGAAGCGCTCGGGGGTTAAAGAATGAGTTGCAGGGAAAGGTCGATCAAGCCTTGCCTATGGGGCGCGTCGCCTTAATTCTCACCGCTTTTGTGGCGGTCGCCCGCGAGGGGTTAGAAACGGCCCTCTTTATCTACACAAATTTCAAGACCGTCTCGCAAGATACTGCGCCCTCGGTTGGCTTAATCTTTGGTCTCTTGGCAGCAATCTTGCTGGGTTATCTCATCTATCGTCGCGCCATCTCACTCAACCTTGGAAAATTCTTTACCGTGACCGGCATTGCCCTATTGGTCGTTGCTGCTGGAGTTTTCTCTCACGGAATTAATGAATTTCAAAATTTCGGTGCACTTCCTGGCGCCAGGGCCTTTGCATGGAACTTTCCCAACGATTCTTCAGTACTTGCCACCATCTTTGATGGAACCATCGGAATCGGCGCTTCGATCACTTGGCTACAACTCTTCCTCTGGGGCAGTTACTTGGCTCTGACATTGAAGTCCTACCTTAAGAAATCGGTTGCGCCTACCCGCGTCGGGTAATTCCCTTTTTCATTACTCACGAGTAACCTTTCAATGTCGGTGTATGAGCGTGAAAAATTTCCGCAATCACTTTTTGAAAGGTTTATCAATGATGAGCAAACGAGTAGTGCTGGTGGATGCCGTAAGAACACCTTTTGGCAAAGCGGGCGGAATGTACGCAGGAACAAGAGCCGATGACATCATGGTTCGATGTTTGCGCGGCTTACTTGAACGAAATACTTCTATTCCGCTGGCGGCTATCGATGACGTTGCTATTGCCGCGGCAACGCAAAGTGGCGATCAAGGTATGAATATCGGTCGCTCGGCTGCACTACTAGCGGGAATCCCAAATACAGTGCCCGGCTATTCCGTCGATCGCTGGTGTGCCGGTGCGCTCACTGCAGTGACCACCATCTCAGGAGCTATCAGTATGGGCGCCTATGACATCGCCCTCGCCGGCGGCGTGGAACATATGGGCAATCACCCTATGGGCGAAGGAATTGATCCAAACCCCCGATATCTTGCCGAGAAAATTGTTGATGGAGATGCATTGAACATGGGGTCAACTGCCGAACGGCTTCACGATAAATTTCCGCACTTGACCAAAGATCGAACTGACAAATATGCACTGGCTTCACAACAAAAAACTGCAGCAGCATATGCCGCCGGAATCATCCAACCAAATTTAATCCCGGTTGCAATTCGAAGCGCAGAGTTGGGTTGGGGTATTGCAAGCGTGGATGAACCACCACGACCTACAACCACTTTAGAAGCTCTTGGAGCGCTCAAGACTCCGTTTCGAGCAGCCGGTCGAGTCACGGCAGGAAATGCTGCTGGACTTAACGACGGCGCATCAGCTGCGATTTTAGCTAGCGAAGAAAAAGCTGCTGAACTGGGTCTACCCGTCATTGCAAAATTGGTCACCTTCGCTTTTGCTGGAGTAGAACCAGAAATTATGGGATTTGGTCCAGTGCCAAGCACTATTAAAGCGTTAAGTAAAGCAGGCTTAACCATCGCTGACATTGGACTCTTCGAAATCAACGAGGCCTTTGCAATTCAAGTTCTCTCCTTCCTGGATCATTTCGGAATTGCCGATGACGATGCTCGGGTCAATATTTATGGTGGCGCCATAGCAGTGGGGCACCCATTGGCCTCCTCTGGAGTTCGCCTGATGATCAACTTGGCTAGAGGTTTCCAAGATCATCCAGAGGTTCGTTATGGAATAACCACAATGTGCATTGGATTGGGAATGGGCGGAACCATCATCTGGGAGAACCCACATTTCACCGGATCGGTTTCAGAGAAGGGGGCAAAATAATTATGAGCGCAATTACACTTCCAGAAGGCGCACCAGATGAGGTAGTCACCCAGGCCATCGTGCGAATGGTAGATCTGCTTCCATTTGGATTTTCTGGTTCATTAGCGTTAATCACTCTTGACAATGGATATGACCACAATCGCCCCAATACCTTTGGACCAAAATCCCTTATTTCACTCTCCGAAGCGATTGCGCATGCAGAAGCAAGTGAGGCAGCTGCGATTGCAATAACAGGCAAGCCGTTCATTTTCGCCGCAGGTGCAGATCTGAGCGCGATCGGTTATTTGCAAACAGAAGAGCAATCCTTGGCGATTGGAAAATTAGGTCATGATACTTTCAGAAAGTTAGGCGAGATAAATAAGCCTACTTTTGCATTCATCAATGGGCTTGCCCTTGGGGGTGGCCTGGAAGTTGGACTTCAATGCACCTATAGGACACTGGCACAAACCGCCTTCACTGGTCTACCTGAAGTCTTTTTAGGACTTGTTCCTGGCTGGGGTGGCGCGACTTTGCTACCGAAGTTAATTGGACCAGTCAATGCCGTGCAAGTCATCATCGTCAACGCGCTCAACAACAACACCATGCTCAAGGCAAAGCAGGCCTTAGATCTAGGTATGGTCGATGCAGTTTATGAACCCGCCGACTTCCTGGAGAAATCGGTTCAATTCGCCGCAGATATTCTTTCGGGAAAGAAGAAAATTGAACGCGTTGATCACAGCGACGATTTAGCAGCTTGGGAAAATGCCATCGCCGTGGGTCATGTCGCCACTGCAAAGAAATTTGGCGGAGCTCCCTACCCTCCGGCGATTGCCGCGTTGGAATTAATTGCAGATGCCAGAACCAATTCGCGTAGTGATGGCTTTGACGCCGAAGACCGCAAGCTGGCCGAATTAACAATGAGTGATCCAACTCGGGCAAGTTTGTACTCCTTCAATTTGATTCAAAAAAAGCGAAAGAAAGTTGAAGGTGCTCCAAAGCCGGCTCTTGCTAAGAAGGTGACGAAGGTAGGAGTAGTCGGTGCCGGCTTGATGGCATCGCAATTGGCACTCATCATGCTGAAAAATCTCAAAGTGCCAGTCGTAATAACTGATCTTGATCAAGAGCGTATCGATAAAGGTCTGGGTTATATTCGGGCAGATCTTGAGAAGCAAGTGGAGAAGCGAAGAATGACGCCTGAAACAGCGGCTCGGCTTTCCACTTTGGTTTCTGGCTCTTTGGACAAGAGTGGGTTTAGCGATGCCAACTTTGTCATTGAGGCTATCTTTGAAGAACTCTCCTTGAAAAAGGTACTTTTTAAAGATTTGGAAAATATCGTTACTCCAGAATGTATTTTGGCGACCAATACCTCCTCGCTCTCAGTCACCAACATGTCATCGGATCTGAAGAATCCTGAAAGAGTTATCGGTTTTCACTTCTTTAACCCGGTTGCAGTAATGCCACTATTGGAAATCGCACGAACTCCATCCACCAATGATGAAACCACGGCCACCGCGGTTGCTATTGGAAAAGAATTGAAAAAAACAATGGTGATCGTCAAAGACTCACCTGCCTTTGTAGTTAATCGTCTACTTACTCGCTTTATGGGAGAAATTACTGACGCTATTGACGAAGGTACTCCAGCCAAAACCGCAGATGCTGCGATGCTGCCACTGGGCCTTCCCATGTCTTCTCTAGAATTACTTGGTCTTGTAGGTCCAGGCGTCGCGCTTCATGTAGCCGAAACTCTGCACCAAGAATTGGGCCAGCGATACCGAATCTCCCCCACAATGCAAAATTTTGTGGCTTCAGGGGTTAAGAGTTTCTACATCAAAGATGGACATGGCAATAAATCCGTCAATCCAGCAGCGGCAGCTCTCCTGATTCAGGGAGATAAACCATCTACGGAAGAAGAAGTACGGCTTCGAGCGCTGCGGGCGCTTGCCGAGGAAGCCCGAATGATGCTGGATGAAGGAGTAGTTTCAACTCCGCAGGAGATAGACCTTTGTATGTTGATGGGAAGCGGCTGGCCTATGAATTTGGGCGGAATTCTTCCCTACCTTGACCGCGAAGGAATAAGCGAAGAAGTTACTGGCCAGAGATTTCATGCCCCGGGAGTCGCTTCAGTTCCACTTTAAGATAAACGAAAGCGCACGCTGCTGGAGAAATAAATCCCTAGCGCGTGCGCTTTCGCTTGTACGTTAATTCAACAGTGATCGAAGCACATATTGCATGATGCCACCATGGCGGTAGTAGTCCGCTTCACCAGGTGTATCAATTCGTACGATCGCTTCAAAGTTAACGCCGCCAGCCGTAACAGTGACTCGTTTTGGAGCTGGTCCATCGTTAAGTGCCGAGATGCCAGATATTGCAAAGGTCTCTTCTCCAGTCAAGCCAAGTGACTTGGCATTTTGCTCCGGAAGGAACTGCAATGGCAATACGCCCATTCCGATTAAGTTGGAACGGTGAATTCGCTCGAAAGATTCTGCAATAACGGCACGAACACCTAACAAGGCCGTGCCCTTTGCCGCCCAGTCTCGAGAAGAGCCAGAACCGTATTCCTTGCCTGCCAAAATAACCAAGCCTATCCCGGCACTTTGATATGCCATCGAGGCGTCATAGATGGTGCTTTGTTGACCAGCATCCAGGAAGTTGCGAGTGAAACCGCCTTCAACTCCATCTAACAATAGATTCTTAAGTCGGATGTTTGCGAATGTTCCCCGAATCATTACTTCGTGATTACCTCGGCGTGACCCATACGAGTTGAAGTCGATTCGCTCGATACCGTGTTCTGCCAAATATTTACCAGCCGGGGAATCGGCCTTGATATTTCCGGCAGGAGAAATATGGTCTGTCGTAACCGAGTCACCCAAGATTGCAAGAACTCGAGCACCTTGAATATCGGTAACTGGGGCAGGATTTCTGGGCATGCCATCGAAGTAAGGTGGCTTTCGAACGTAAGTGGATTGAGCATCCCATTCAAAGGTATTGCCGGTAGGAGTTGCCAATGACTGCCAACGGTGGTCCCCTTCAAATACAGTTGCATAATCTTTCGTGAACATATCTGAAGAAATTGCGGATTGAACTACTTCGGCAATTTCCTCGGCTGTTGGCCAAATGTCTTTGAGGAAAACCGCATTGCCGTTTTGGTCATTGCCGATGGCATCATTTTCAAAATCATGATCCATAGTTCCGGCTAAGGCATAAGCGACTACTAGTGGTGGTGATGCAAGGTAGTTCATTTTGATATCTGGACTAATACGACCTTCAAAGTTTCTATTACCTGAAAGCACTGCGCTGACGGCTAGATCATTGTCATTAATCGCTTTACTAATCTCAATGGGCAGAGGCCCTGAGTTACCAATACAGGTTACACAGCCATAGCCCACCAAGTTAAATCCCAGTGTTTCCATGTATGTAGTAAGACCAGCGCGATCGTAATAATCGGTAACGACTTTCGATCCGGGTGCCAATGTGGTTTTAACCCAAGGCTTGCTGCGAAGTCCCTTTTCTACCGCCTTTTTAGCTAATAGAGCCGCGCCAATCATCACCGAAGGATTAGATGTATTGGTACACGAAGTAATCGATGCAATTACCACAGCTCCATTTTGAACTGAAGTCTTTGTTCCATTCACTGAAACCGCAATTGGATCTTGACTGGTTTTCTCTGAGAAGTAAGTTGGTGAAATGTTTTCATACGCCGACTTTGCAGCCGAAAGCGAAATCCGATCTTGGGGGCGTTTCGGTCCGGAGATAGAAGGTACAACTGAACCCAGATCTAACTCTAATCTTTCAGAGAACCTTGGCTCATGGTCTGGGTTGTGCCATAGACCTATTCGCTTGGCATACGACTCGACCAGATTAATCTCATCGCTAGTTCGGCCGGTTAGGGCTAAGTACTTCAAGGTCTCTTCATCGATCGGGAAAATTGCGCACGTGGAACCGTATTCAGGCGACATATTTCCGATGGTGGCTCGGTTGGCCATAGGAAGTGCAGTGACTCCAGGACCATAAAATTCTACGAATTTGCCGACCACGCCATGCTTGCGCAGCAATTCGGTGATCGTGAGTACCAAGTCAGTTGCGGTAGTTCCAATGGGCATAGTTCCGTGAAGTTTGAATCCGACCACACGGGGAATCAACATTGAGACTGGCTGTCCAAGAAGGGCGGCCTCGGCTTCAATTCCGCCTACACCCCAACCCAATACGCCAAGACCATTAACCATGGTTGTGTGAGAATCTGTACCAACAACGGTGTCTGGGTATGCGCGCATAACGCCATCGACATTACGAGTCATTACGACCCGAGCCAAATATTCAATATTTACTTGGTGGACAATTCCAGTCCCAGGTGGGACAACTTTAAATTCATCAAAGGCGCCTTGACCCCATCGAAGGAAGCGATATCGCTCTTGGTTTCGTTGATATTCAATATCAGTATTTTGCTCAAATGAATCTTTGGTACCAAACATGTCAGCGATGACCGAATGGTCAATGACTAACTCGGCTGGTGCCAATGGATTCACTCTGGAAGCATCGCCACCTAATTCGACAATCGCTTCGCGCATCGTTGCTAAATCGACGACGCAAGGAACTCCGGTGAAATCTTGCATGATGACACGAGCTGGAGTGAATTGAATTTCTGTATCTGGGTCCGCGCTGGGATCCCAACCTGCAAGCGCTCGAATTTGTTCGGCGGTTATGTTGGCGCCATCCTCGGTACGAACCAAATTTTCCAATAGAACTTTTAAACTAAACGGAAGTGTCTGACTTCCTTCCAAACCAGAAATATCGAAAATTTCGTAACTTTTGCCAGAAACTTCTAATGTGCTCTTTGCGTTAAAGGAATTTTTGCTAGCGCTCATATTCGATTCTCATCCGCCTCTGCATTTTTTAAGGGTATAGCCCAATCTTAGCCACTCTTACTTTTGACGACTAAATTTGGCCACAGTTTCGACGTGCTGAGTCATGGGAAAGAGGTCGAATCCCACAATGTGGTCCATTTCGTATCCAGCATCCAAAAAGAACTTAGAATCTCGAGCCATCGAGGCGGGGTCGCAGGAGATATAAACGATAGTTCGGGGCTTGTGGCGCAGAATCGATGTGACCACCATCTCACCGGCGCCAGTCCTTGGTGGATCCAACAAAATGACGTCAACGCGGGAAAGTTTGGGCAGTTGGGATTCGACCGTGCCTTCATGAATGTGCACATTCTTTCGATCGGCGAAGATCCGGTTGGCGCTGGCGATGGCCCGTTTGTCAGATTCAATTAAATGTACTTTTCCTGACGATCCAACAATTCGAGCAATTTCGGCAGAGAAAAGGCCTACGCCGCCGTATAAATCACAAACATGATCTCCGTATTGCAAATCTAACTCAGATACCGCTGCTGCAACCAAAGTTTCCGGAGCCGATTTATGGCTCTGCCAAAAAGCTTGCGGTGAAATTTCAAAAGTGTGTGCACCTACGACTTCGTGGAGTTGAGTTGGCCCAGAAATGCTACGTCCACCTCTGGAAATATTGACTTCTCCAGAACTTGAAACGGCCGCTTCGACGCGCTGGTCTCCGCTCCATTTCCGAGAGGACAGGGCTGGAATATTCATCTCCGCAACGGCGATCAGGCAATCGTCGATCGCTACAACATCATTACTTCGTGATGCATACAAACCAAGTTCTCCAGCTGGAGAGATTGCGAAATCCATTCTCGTCCGCCAATCCAACCCCGAATCTGGGTAGACGCCTTCAACAATGGGTGCGCATTCCACCTTGGCGACTCTGGCAAATTGTTCGGC
>JBAXSZ010000025.1:0-24772 GCA_037130455.1 Actinomycetes bacterium
TGGGAATCCCACCTTCGCTTCGACCTTGACGAGCGGCAGCAATTGCATGGGCCATGAATTCTTGATCGCTCATTAGTTCAACTCTCTCACATTAGTTACCTCAAGAAAATAGGTCAGAAACCAGTTACGGCTTCTGACCTATCCACTTCTTTTTATCTTGCTTACTTCTCCGAAAGAACTTTCTTTCGCCCGATTGCAAAGTAGATTGCAAAGGCTAGTGCGAAGCCGACCGGGAAGGCTAAATCGCCAAAGTTGCCATTGTGCTTAGGAACAACGCCGGTGTAGTACTTCTGGTTGGCGAAGAGCCAAATGGAGACGACCACACCGATAATGAAGGCAATTGGTCCGGCCGGATTTTCGCGATCGGCGAAGAGCAATCTTTCGATAGATGCACCTTTGCGAATTACTTTATCCGCAGCCATTACTCCCAACCAAGGTCCAATCCAGTAGGACATGACCAGCAGGAAGTTTTCGTAGTTATTTGCCGGATTGTTCATTGCACTTCTAGCCAAGAGGAATCCCAAGACTCCGAAGACCACTGAGGCAATTGCGCGGCGTTGATGTGAACCTAGCTTGAATCCAATCGTCAAGAAAGACATGGAGCCTGAGTAAATGTTCAGCACGTTTGCGCAGATAGATCCGATAACGATTCCCAGAAGAACAGCTTTAGCAAGCCAGCCAGGAAGAGCATCGGTGAAGTCAGCGACCGGGTTAGTTTTAGCACCGTAATCGCGCATTCCTGCGGTTACTGCAGCAGCACCAACAATTTGCAAAACTGTGGTTGAAATAAAGAGGCCAGCTGCGGCGAAGCGACCGGTCTTCTTAGGATCTTCGCTCTTTGGAAGGTAGCGAGCATAGTCAGCAGAGAATGGATTCCAGCCCGCTGCATATCCGTATACGGCACCAACAAATACCAAGAATGCACCAGGGAATGGCTTTCCATGGGTAGCTAAGTGACTCTTGCTCATGGTGATTACTGCTGCAATTCCAAAGACGACAATCAGGTATGGCATTAAATATTTTTCAACTGTTTGGACCAAGTTGTGTCCGATGAAGGCGATGGTTACTTGAATCAAAACCACGATGAGAAGCGAAAGAATATTGCTCAGTTTGGTCAGACTTGCTAAGGCAAAAGCGCCAGAGACGCTATTGACCGCAAACCAACCGATACCAGCAGCACCGGCATTAAATATTGATGGCAGAATATTTCCTAGTTTTCCAAAAGCTGCGCGTCCGATAACCATTTGTGGCACGCCATACTTGGAACCATCTTGTGTCAAAATGTATTGAGCGAAAGCCCCAAGGAAGTTCCCGATTAAAATTCCGATAACTGCCTGAGTAAAACTTAGGCCGAAAAATACTCCAAGCGCGCCAACATAAATTGTTGCGAACTCAAGGTTTGGGCTCATCCATGTTGCAAATAACTGCGAAGCTTTTCCGTGACGATCCTTATCCGGAATTGCCTCGATTCCACCAGGCTCAACGGCCATGACTTTGTCGCCGTACTCACCTTCACGCATTTCGAGATTAGACATATTGCTCTCCTATTTTTTTGTTGGCCTGCTTCATAATGGGTTTTACTCATCTTTGAGGTAGGCGAGGTGGAGGGGCCACACCGCTTGTGTATTGGGAGAAGCCTCTAACAATCCTGAGAAAAGTAGGGGCCGAAACACGCATCTCTTTGAGAAAATGTGAAAGTAAACTCTCAACTAGCACTTGAGCCATTTCATCAAGGATGCGATAGCCAAGTCGGCTTAGATTAGAATCTTAAGCATTATGGATGAATTAACGGCGGCGGGCATTACCGAACCGGGTTTGCGCGCTTCTTACGAAGAATGCAAACGCCTCAATTCGCTCCACGGAAAGACTTATTACCTAGCCACGCTCCTATTGCCACCAGAGAAGCGCCCTTTTGTCCATGCTTTATACGGCTTTGCGCGATATGCCGATGAGATCGTGGACGACTTGGAATCCACGCTCAGTCAGAGTCAAAAAGCCGATCTCCTTGGCCGTTGGGGGGCGGGGATTATGGCCGACTTAGCGGTCGGTCGAAGTTCTGATCATGTTGGCCGAGCACTGGCGGACACCGTTACTAGATTTAATATCCCTTTGGAGTACTTCCAATCTTTTCTGGATTCCATGACTATGGATTTAACTATCAGCGAATATCAGACTTTCGATGAGCTCATGAAATATGTCTACGGCTCAGCCTGTGTTATCGGTTTGCAGATGGTTCCTATTTTGGGTCCCTTATCGCCTGAGGCCTACGCACCCGCAGAAAAACTAGGCGCCGCATTCCAATTGGCAAATTTTATTCGCGATGTTGGCGAAGATTTGGAAAGAGGCCGTATCTATTTGCCATTAGATGAACTCGAATCATTTGGAGTAACTAAATCGATGCTTATGTCTAGAAAGCTAACTCCGGAAATTATTGCCGCGCTCAAGTTCCAAATTGCCCGGGTCAGATCGCTACAAAAGGAATCAGAACCAGGGATATTACAATTGCAAGCTTCTAGTCGTGCCTGTATCGAAGCGGCGTCAGAGCTCTACTGCGGAATTGTCGATGAAGTGGAGAAAATTGGATATGACATCTTTAATCGCAGAGCTAAAACTTCCACTTGGCGAAGAATAAAAGTGGCGCTACCAGCACTTATTCGTGCCCGAAAAGCGCGGTAACTACTTCTGCTTTTCTTTGCCCCAATGCACCCAAAGGGAAAGTACGCCCAGGATGAGTGCGAAACCAAAGAAGAGATCTTCCACTGGGGCCGAAGCAATTCTCCATCCAACAATCGTTGAACTTTTATATTGAACAATCGAGCGCGAAGTGAGCCACCAATTCGTCAACAATTGGAAGGGAAGAATAATTGCGTAAGAGGTCCAGAAGGCCTTTCGGGTGATCAAGCTAGTTTTTAAGATTAAGCGATCGAAACAAACCGCTGCCAGAACAGCCATCACGGCAATTTGGGTGTAACTCATTGAATTGGCTCATCCCCGACTACCCAGTGACCTTTAACTCTTCTTACTGCCTCCATGGTCATAATTGCTGCTAGCGGAACCACAATAAAAAATAAATACTCTTCAAGGGGTATACGCAACGGTCCAAATCGACCCATGATTTGATGGGCGTCAAAAGCCCAATGGCCTCTGGAGATCGCATAGCCATCCCACAAAATAAAAATAAAAGCCACCGGAAGAATACTTTTCATGGCTCGTCGGATTCGTCGAAGTACATTTACTCGAAGCACAATTTCCAACCAGAATGAACCAAGTACGGTAAAGCCCAACATGGCTAGGTAACCAAAATGAGACACGCCTGATTCTCTCACCTTTTGATAGCAAGAATCTCTGGATAAATATCTACGAAAGGTGCGCGGGATTAGTGTTGCCGCTAACCTTTCGCAGGTGATTAGCCCTTCCGAATTTAGCGAAATTATGGCGGCTATTTCACAAGCACCGGTCTCGTGCGGCCGATCCACGGTAATTGCCATCGATGGCCCAGCCGGCTCTGGAAAGACTTCACTTGCCAGTCGAATTTCCGAGCAACTAACTGCAATCGGAAAATCCAGCGCCACCATTCATATGGACGATTTGTACCACGGGTGGATCGATGCTCTTGGTGCCACGCTCACCCAGAAGATTGAACAGTGGGTCATCCCAGGTCTTGCTTCTGGCCAGGTGTATCAGCTGCCCCGCTTTGATTGGAATGAGGCAAAAGAGGGCGCGCTTCGTACCTATCTGCCCAGTGAAATCGTCATTATTGAGGGAGTCGCTGCGGGTCAACGATCTCTTCGTCACTGCACGGCACTTCTTATCTGGATTGAAGTCCCGGACGAATTGGGGCTGGAGCGGGTGCTTTCGCGAGACGGAAGCGAAATTTCGGAGCGAATGGAACAATTCCAAATCGACCAGGCCGCTCACTTTCTCCAAGAAGGCACTGCGCAAGCCGCGGAATTCCGATTGAATGGCGCGCCTTAAACCCTGCCTGCGCTGATACTTCCGTAAGATTTAGATGTGCCAGATTTGTCAGGCGAACTCATCGATGGGCGATATCAACTCAATAAGTTGATCGCCTCGGGCGGTATGGCCGCTATCTATCAAGCTTTTGATTTGCGCTTGGACCGACCAGTCGCGGTGAAGGTCATGCACGCCCACCTGGCCAATGACGAAGATTTTGTGGGTCGCTTTATTCGGGAAGCGAAAGCCACCGCCGCCCTTAATCACCCCAATGTGGTCGCAATCCAAGATCAAGGGTGGAATCAAGGTGGAGCGCCAGCAGTTTTCATTGTCATGGAATATATCGACGGGTTTACTCTTCGAGATTTATTGAATGAACGAGGCGCACTTCCGGTTGCCGAGGCGATTAGGACGATCATCCCAATCTTAAACGCACTTTCGGCGGCACATAAGTTAGGCATCATTCACCGCGATGTTAAGCCAGAAAATATTTTGATTGCCAAGGATGGGCGGATAAAGGTTGCCGATTTCGGCCTGGCACGCGGCACAATTCTGGGACAGACCTTAACCGCTGAAGCCAGCGTGATCCTTGGAAGCGTTTCATATTTATCTCCAGAACAAGTACAACGGGGAATTTCTGACTCGCGCAGCGATGTTTATTCGCTGGGAATCCTGCTCTTCGAAATGGTAACTGGGCAAAAGCCATATGACGGTGACACGGCAATTCAGATTGCCTATCGTCACGTCAACGATCACGTTCCTGCTCCATCCACAATTCGCAGTGGTATTCCGGAGTCCTTCGATTCCTTGATTCATTCATTAACGGCAATTGACCCAGATTTGCGTCCGCGCGATGCCAGTGAAGTGCTGACGCTCATTCGCACGATTCAAAGCGAGGTCGAACCTGGCCATCAACAAATCACTTTAGAGTTAGATATCCCGCCACTACCTGTCCGTGCGGTGAAGAAAAATAATCGAAGCACAAGAGTTATGGCAGAAAAGAAACCAGAGAAGTCCCCAGAAAAATCCTTGGATGCAAATGAAAGAACCCAGATCCTTAGCAGGGCCGAAGAGACACGGGAAATAATGAAAACTGCTACACCAGTTCCTGCTCCTTCCACTCGCAAAGGGAACTCACCTCGAGTTCGCAGAAATCGCGCTATCGCAATAGCCCTAGTTCTCTTGCTGGCTTTCTTCGGGTGGTATCAGTTCGCAGGTCCTGGTTCGCAAATTTCCATTCCTTCTGTAGTCGGGATGTCTGAAAAAGTCGCAGATAAATTATTAACACCACTTGGCCTTCATTCCAAAGTGAGCGCCACAATTTTTAGCGAAGATGTACCTTCTGGAAAAATCGTTTCCTCCTCCCCTGGCGGAGGCGGACATATTGCCGACGGGGGTACGGTCTTACTCACGATCTCCAAAGGTAAAGAGCGGATCACTATTCCGAAGTTAACTGGGATGACCACCGAAGCTGCTTCATCGCAGTTAGCCACCTTGGGACTTAAGGTTGGCCAAATCTTGGAAGCTTTCAGTTCCAAGATTCCAAATGGGAGTGTTATCGGCCTCTCTCCCGGACCTGGCAGCGAGGTTCGAAAAGACTCTTTAGTTGACATCACCATTAGCAAAGGCGCGCAGCAGATCGGTGCAACTGATTATGTTGGCCAAAGTGGAGATCAGGCGCTCAATGAACTTACCTTGGCTGGCTTCCAAGTTTCTAGTACCTACGCGTACAGCGACACCGTCCCCGTCGGAGCAGTCATCTCCCAGGATCCCGCAGGCGGAACTGCATTGGATAAAGGCAGCACTATCTCTTTGGTGGTTTCTCAAGGGTCTGAGAAAGTTTTCATTCCTAACGTCTACTCGCTCAGCGCCGAAAGTGCGACTCGAGCCTTAGAAAATCTACAGCTCCAGGTCCAAGTAAAAGTCTTTGGAAAGAAGAAGATCAAGACGGTGACCAATATTTCTCCCAGTGTCGGAACCCAGGTTGCCCGTGGATCAACGGTGGTTATTACGGTCGGCTAGGCTCACCCCATGGCCACTCCAACTCGCCCTCGTTTGGGTGCACACGTTCCTACTTCCGGAGGAATGGCAAAGCGTTCTATTGCTTATGCCCTGACGATCGAAGCCGAGGCAATCCAGGTTTTTGCCTCCAATCCCCGCGGATGGGCTATGCCTGATGCCAATCCTGAAGCCGATAGCACCTTTCGCAATAAGGCGGCTGAGCTAGATATCCAAACGTATGTCCACGCACCCTTTCTCATTAACTTGGGTTCCCCGACTCTTTCTACCTATGAAAATTCCTTGGCTTCCACCGCTTACTCCTTACGACGTGGCCGCGAAATTGGAGCACAAGGAGTAGTCATCCATACCGGCTCGGCAGTGGACGAAAATCACGTCGCAAATGCGTGGAAGCAAATTCATGATGGCATGATGCCGGTTTTAAACAAGCTCACTGATGAAGACCCCTGGCTTCTGCTTGAGCCAACCGCTGGGCAAGGTCAATCTCTCGTAAAGAAGCTGGAAGATTTAACGAAGTATTTTGAGGCCCTGGAATGGCATCCAAAAGTTGGTGTCTGCTTAGACACCTGTCACGTTTTCGCCGCCGGGCACGACATCAGTGCTAAAAATGGAATGACGCAAACCTTGGACCTGCTTGTCAGTTTGGTGGGCATTGAACGAATTCAATTAATTCATGCCAACGATTCCATGGATGTTTGTGGTGCATTGAAAGATCGCCATCAAAATATCGGTGAAGGCAAAATTGGGCTTGCGCCCTTCCAAGAATTGCTGGCTCATCCAGCAGTGCAGAACGCCCCACTGATTTTAGAAACTCCTGGACAAGAAGAAGAACATGGCCGTGAAGTTGCACTCTTTAAGAAGATGCGTGCCAAAGTAAAGTGAGTTTAGCTAAGAACAAGCCTGCGATCGCCGGGCTGCTGCTTACTGTTGCCTTTATCTGGGGAAGTGCCTTCGTTATCATGAAGGATGCCTTGAAACATCAAGATGTGAATTCATTTCTCGCCTGCCGATTTATTATTGCCACTTGCGTTCTCATTGCGCTAAAGCCGAAAGCACTTCGAATAATGGATCGAAAATTCCTTGTCAAAGGTGTGACCATAGGCCTACTACTTGGTGGCGGCTATATTTTTCAGACTTTTGGGCTCACTATGACCACCGTTGCGAAAACCGGTTTTATCACTGGTTTATACGCAATCTTCGTTCCCATCTTTGCCGCAATTCTTTTTCGGAGGCATATAACTGGGATTCAATGGATTGCAGTTGCTCTATCCTTCCTGGGGTTGATGATTCTTTCTTTCAAAGGTTTGAGTATTGGTATCGGCGAATTTCTGGTATTCATTAGCGCACTCCTCTTTGCTTTTCACATCATTGCTCTCGGCGAGTGGAGTTCTTCCATGGACACATATGCGCTGACCATTGTTCAATTAGGAACTTCTGCAGTGCTGACTTATGCAGCTTCGATGAAGAGCGGATTCCACCTTCCCAATTCTGGAGGAGGCTGGCGCGCCATAATTTATACCGCCCTCTTTGCCACCGCCTTTGCCTTCATTATTCAAACCTGGACTCAATCCTTTATGCCAGCAACCACCATTGCCATCATTTTGACTATGGAATATATATTTGCTGCTGCTCTTGCCGTGATCTTTTCTCACGAAACCTTGACGCTTAAAATCATATTGGGAGGCGGCATGGTGATTGGGGCGATGTATTTGATTATTTGGGCTGAAGGTCGTGAGAAGATACCTGCATGATCGATTTACGTTCAGATACCGTGACCAAACCTTCGGCACAGATGCGCGAAGCAATGATGAGCGCAGAGGTCGGAGATGACGTTTACGGCGATGACCCGACGGTTAATTCGTTAGAAAATCGAGTCGCAGCACTTTTCGGAAAAGAAGCTGGGTTGTTTACGCCAACTGGATCGTTAGCGAATCAACTGGCAATTAGGACTTTAGTCAATCCCGGCGACGAATTACTCTCTGAATCCAATTCCCATATTGTCCGAGCCGAACTCGGTGCTGCGGCGGTATTTAGCGGAATCACAACCCGAACCTGGAAAGACCCCAACGGTTTACTCAATGCCCAGACCGCCTTGGATTTAGCGGCGCCGGATTCAGGTCCTTACTTAGTTTCAACAACCGCGATTGCCGTTGAAAACACCCACAACTTTGGTGGCGGAACAGTTCAATCTATTCAAGAAATTCAAAAACTTAGAAGTGGCGCAGATCTTGCTGGCCTAACTCTGCATTTAGATGGGGCACGAATTTGGAATGCTCATATTGCATCAGGGATACCTTTCGCGCAGTTCGGCCAATACTTTGACACCATAAGCGTCTGCTTTTCAAAAGGGTTAGGTGCTCCAGTTGGTTCCATGATGCTCAGCACTCATGATCGCATTGCCACGGCCAGACGATGGCGCAAACGTTATGGCGCTGGAATGCGTCAAGTGGGGATCCTTGCTGCGGCCGCTGATTTTGCTATAAGTAACAACTTGCCACTCTTGGCAAAAGACCATCAACGAGCTCAGTTTTTGGCTTCTGCATGTGCCCAAGTCGCTTCTGAAACCGTGGACCCAAAGCAAGTGGCAACAAATATTGTGGTTCTTTCCTTAGAATCAGTTTCCACCACTGCTGCCGAATTCAATGCGCTACTAAAAGAAGATGGAATTGTAGCCAGTGTTCTAGGACCTAAAATTCTGAGATTTGTGACCCACCTAGATATTTCAGATTCCGATATTGAACGAACCGCTTCAATAGTTAGTGATTTACTTCAGCGCACCTTCGTGGCGAAGTAACCACTCTTTAGATTCAAGACCATAACCATAATTTCCTAGCGCTCCCCCAGATTTAACAACTCTGTGACAAGGAACAATTGGAGCTATGAGATTTCGGGCGCAGGCACTTCCGGCTGCGCGCACTGCATCTGGAGAACCGGCGCGTTTTGCAATTTCGGCATAGGACATGGTTTTCCCAACCGGAATTTTGCGCATCGCCTTCCAAACCGCCTGCGAAAAATCGGCACCCGGTTGTCGTACTTGGATTCCACCAAAGGCAGCAAGGTCACCATCAAAATAGTCAGTCACCAGGTCGCTTATGATTGGAATAATTTTTACTGCAGTAATTTTCTTGCCAGAGTCTTCAGGATCCATTCGTTCCATCAGGTCTTCAAAACTTCCAAACCCAGCCGCCAGCAAAATATGTTCATCGCTGATCAGATAGAGAGTTCCTATAGGTGTTTTTAATGAGGCCCTCTGAAGCATTGTCAGATACTAATGCTCTTTCAGCAGTTGCGAAATAAGTTCTTGAAAATCTCCGTCAACTTCTACGATTTTCCTTTTCCCAGTAAGCCCAGACTTGATGTGGATGTTGCGTTTCGGGGTATTGAGCGCGTCTGAAAGTGCTATAACCACGGCAGAATTTGCCGCGCCATCTACGGCGGCAGCGGTAACAGCTACGACCAAGCGGTCATCATGGCTTCCGCCAACCCGATTCCTAGAAGAACCGGGTTTAACGTAAACCGAAATCTGCATTAACGATCGCGAAGCATCTCGGCTACGAGAAAAGCCAACTCTAAAGATTGGGTGTGGTTAAGGCGCGGATCGCATGCGGTTTCATATCTCATCGCAAGGTCGTCATGAGAAATTTGCTCGCCACCACCAACGCACTCAGTGACATCGTCGCCAGTGAGTTCGATATGAACACCACCAGGGTGTGTTCCCAACTTTTTATGTACTTCGAAAAAGCCACGAACTTCATCCGTGACATCTTCGAATCTACGTGTCTTGTACCCGCTTGGGGCTTCGTAGGTGTTGCCATGCATGGGGTCACACACCCAGAGAACTGTGGCGCCTGATGCAGTTACTGCTTCCACTAAAGCCGGTAATTTTTCCCGAATCACTCCAGCACCCATGCGAGTGATGAAAGTAAGTCGACCGGGTTCATTAGTGGGATTGAGCTTGGCAATCATCGCAAGCGCATCTTCGGGAGTGCTCTTTGGTCCAAGTTTGATACCAATGGGATTTCGGATCTTTGATGCGAATTCCATGTGAGCACCATCTAGCTGCCGAGTGCGCTCACCAATCCAGAGAAAGTGCGCCGAAACATCATAAGGAAGTTGGGTCCGAGAATCGATTCGAGTCAACGCCTTCTCATATTCCAAAATGAGCGCTTCGTGACTGGAATAGAAATCCACAGTTTTGAATGCTTCTGGGTCGACTCCGGCCGATGCCATAAATTCCAGGGCTCGTCCGATTTCATTGGCCATCTGCTCGTAGCGAGCGCTATAACGAGGATCGTTGATGAATCCTTTGTTCCATTCGTGCACCTGGCGTAAATCGGCAAAACCACCTTGGGTGAAGGCTCTCACTAAGTTCAACGTTGCTGCCGAGGTGTTGTACACCTGAATCAAGCGATCTGGATTTGGGGTTCGAGCTTCAAGTGTAAATTCCAAATCATTGACTGCATCACCACGATAAGCCGGAAGCGTGACCTCGCCTCGAGTTTCGTTGTCATTGCTTCGAGGCTTGGCGAATTGTCCAGCCATGCGCCCCACCTTGATGACAGGCAGGCTGGCGAAATATTGCAACACTGCGGCCATCTGCAAGATAGTCTTGATTCGATTGCGAATCGAATCTGCCGTGGCAGCAACAAAAGTTTCGGCGCAATCGCCGCCTTGTAACCAAAAAGCTTTTCCATCAGCGGCTTGTGCAATCCGAGCTTTCAAATTGTCGCATTCACCAGCAAAAACAAGCGGAGGCAACTTCTTCAAAGTATTGACGGCGCTGTTGATGGCATCGCCATCGTTTCCACCCGGCCAATGTGGCTGTTGGGCAGCCACCAGGCCAGAGGTAAAGAGAGAATCGATATCGACGACCGAGGCTTTCGGTTCGTTACGCGCTTGGTTAATCAGCATGGTTGTAATCGTAGGGATAGAACTGGCCAAGATGGCGAGTAATTACCCGAAGAAAATCTCCGCTTCTGCATAGAGGGAAGGATCGACTAATTTTAAGTGATCTGTGGCAGAGGCCAATGGAACACGTTCAATTTTGGTGCCATGGAGGGCAACCATCTTGCCCCAGTCACCTTCGTGAACTGCGGAGATGGCAGATAGTCCAAAGCGAGTGGCAAGAACTCGGTCGAAAGCTGTTGGAGTTCCACCACGTTGGATATGACCCAGTACTGAAGTTCTGGCTTCTTTCCCGGTCTTTTCTTCAATCTGACCGGCAAGCCATTCACCAATTCCAGATAATTTCACATGTCCGAATGAATCCAGAGTCTGGTCTTTGGTCTTCATATCTCCATCTTGTGGAATGGCACCTTCAGCGATCACAATGATCGGTGCATATGAGGACTCGAAGCGAGATTCCACCCACTTGCAGACCTGATCTACGGAGAACTTGATCTCTGGAATCAAAATACAGGCGGCACCGCCAGCGATACCTGCGTGAAGGGCGATCCAACCAGCATGTCGACCCATAACCTCAACGATGAGGGCTCGATGATGGGATTCGGCGGTGGTATGAAGTCGGTCGATTGCCTCAACGGCAATATTTACCGAGGTATCAAACCCAAAGGTGTAATCGGTGTTGTTGAGATCGTTATCAATAGTCTTTGGAACGCCAACAACTTTAACTCCAAGGGAATCTAACTTTGTGGCAACGCCTAATGTGTCCTCGCCACCGATGGCGATCAGAGCGTCGATATTCATTGCGGCGAGATTTTCTTTGATTCGCTCTACACCGTTGTCAATTTTAAAAGGGTTGGTTCGGGAGGATCCCAAGATTGTTCCACCACGAGGCAATATTCCTCGGGTCGCTGCCAAATCCAGCGGCATAGTGAGACCTTCGAGCGGGCCCTTCCAGCCATCCCGAAAACCGACAAATTCATAGCCATACTCTTTAACGCCCTTGCGGACTACTGCACGGATAACTGCATTCAAGCCAGGGCAGTCGCCGCCGCCGGTGAGGACACCAATACGCATAATGAACTCCAGATCAGAAAATGAAAAAAAGAGATAAATGAAGGTCAACGATGACGGAATAAGTCTACCCTTCGCCTATGGACTTCGTTGCAGGTGTTGACTCATCGACCCAATCGGTAAAGATCCAGATTCACGAGGCGATTTCCGGAAAACTGGTTCGCCAAGGTCGAGCGACCCACCCAGAAGGCACCGAAGTGCATCCCGAAAAGTGGCTGGTTGCCCTTCAAGAAGCCATAGATGATGCAGGCGGACTCTCCGATGTTTCGGCAATATCAATTGCCGGTCAGCAACATGGAATGGTGGCCTTAGATTCTTCTGGAGAAGTCCTTCGACCTGCCCTGCTCTGGAATGACACCCGATCGGCCGATGCGGCAGCAGACCTCAACCGCGAATGTGGTGGCGAGCAAGCCATGGCCGATGCCGTTGGCTCAGTTTTGGTGGCCTCCTTCACCGCTGCAAAAGTTCGCTGGGTGAGGGATCACGAACCCGGTCTTGCGAAGGAGATCGCCGCCGTTGCTCTCCCGCATGACTGGCTCTCCTGGAAATTAGCTGGTGGAACCGACATTGGTGAAATATTCACCGATCGCAGCGACGCTTCGGGAACCGGGTATTTCAATTCAGTAACTAACCAGTACCGCCACGATCTTCTCGCTCTGGCGCTTGGCTCCGATCGGACCATCTCGCTTCCGCGGATCATCGATCCGCACGATTTTGGGGGCAAGACAACGGGCGGAATTTTGATCGCCGCAGGAGCGGGCGACAATGCCGCAGCTGCTTTGGGAATTCAAGCCGAACCCGGAGACGTGATCGTCTCCCTAGGAACTAGTGGAACCGCCTTTGCTGTTTCTGCGACACCGACTCACGACAGCAAGGGTGAAATCGCCGGCTTTGCCGATGCAACGGGAATCTTCTTGCCTTTGGTCTGCACCCTTAATGCCGCACGGATTATGGATGCCGCCAGCCGAATTCTTGGGGTAACACTTGATGAAGTTGGAGCGCTCGCGCTACAAGCTCAACCAGGCGCCCACGGATTGACCTTGCTTCCCTATTTCGAGGGCGAGCGCACTCCTAACCGACCCAGCGCCCAAGGAGTTTTATCGGGGATGACTCTAAGTAATGCCACCCCAGCCAACATTGCCCGAGCAATGGTCGAGGGAATGTTGGGCGGACTGGCAGATGCAGTTCACTCGCTGCGAGAAGCAGGCGTTGCTATTCATCGAATCATCCTGATCGGAGGGGCCGCCAAAAATAGCGCCGTTGGCCCGATTGCTTCTTCGCTCTTCGGCGCTGAAGTCTTAGTGCCAGAGCCTGGTGAATATGTGGCGCGCGGGGCGGCGCGACAGGCTGCGTGGGCGCTCTCGGGATCGACCACACCGACACCATGGAACTTAGGTGAAATGGAGCGATACCTAGAGGAACCCACTCCAGAAGTAATGGTGCGGTACCGCAACCTGCGCGAACACACGCTGGGATGGTAGATAATCTCCATATGCCTGTTACTCCAGAAACCCAAAAGTTAATCGATGCCAGAGCGGCAAGCGGACTTCCTGAAGTCTGGCAAGCGCCAGTTGCTGTGATTCGAAAGAACAATCATGCTGGAATAGCAGGAACGGGAACTCCAGAACCAATTTTTCGAATTGATCATCGCTTCATCCCCGGGCCAACTGCAGATCTTCCGATCAGAATTTATCGCCCTAGCGATGAGCCAAATCTTCCAGCACTGGTATCTATCCATGGCGGTGGTTGGGTCATTGGAACCATGGATGGCAGTGAACAATTGATTCGCTCGCTGGCTAATAAAGGAAATTTCATCGTCGTTGCAGTTGGATATCAAAAGGCACCAGAACACGCCTTTCCCATTCCTTTTGATGACTGTTACGCGACGACCACATGGGTTTTCGAAAATGCTGCCGATTTAGGAATTGATCCCACTCAAATTGGCGTGGGTGGAGTCAGCGCAGGCGCAAACTTGGCTTCGGCAGTTGCTTTGAAAGCTCGTGATACCTCAGAGTGTGAGTTGGCATTTCAAATGCTCGTCGTGCCATGCAATAACGCCGATCTGAATTATCCATCTGCAACTGAAAACGAATCCGGTTTCATGCTCTCAAAACAAGCGATGACTTGGTTTTGGAGCCAGTACCTTCAAAATCCGCAAGACCGCGAAAATTCGTACGCTGTCCCCACACAAGCAAAAACTTTTTCAGGATTGGCACCTGCCATCGTGATCACGGCTCAATACGATCCCTTGCGCGATGACGGATTTGAATATTCGCAATTGCTAGCTAACGCCGGTGTTGAAACAATTTATCGAGAATTTCCTGGGATGGTCCATGGATTCATTTCTCTGGCAGCTTCTATTCCACAGGCATTTGAATGTCAGCAATTTCTTGCTGATCAGATAAATGCCATTCTCGATCGGCAGAAATGACCCAACATCAGAAGTATCGAATAATTCGCAAATTAGAAGGCTTGGAAATTCGAGAGTACTTACCTTGTGTGATTGCCGATGTGGAAATTGAGGGCGATCGAGATTCGGCTCCCAACCAAGGCTTCTCTCCCCTTTTTCAATACATCTCGTCTAATAAAATTGCCATGACTTCCCCAGTACTGCAGGAAGAACTACCAAACCACAAGTGGCGAGTTTCCTTCGTCATGCCGACTGGGTCGACTCTGGAAGAACTTCCGCTGCCTGCCAACTCCCAAGTTACCTTGAGAAATTCAGAACGTCATACCGCGGCTGCAATAAAATTCTCGGGCAAAACCACACAAGCGACCCTGCCCGGCCATGAAGAAACCCTTCGCCAGTTATTGGGGCTCAATGGATTGACCGCCAACGGGGCCGTTCGGGTCGCCCGTTTTGATCCCCCGTGGAAACCACCCTTTGCCCGTCATAATGAAATGATCATTCCGGTAAATAGTTAACAATTGTGGAGTCCGAGGGCTTGGGAATCGTATATGATTTTGCTGGCTGAAAGGAGCCACGTGTCTAATCCAAATTTCAAACGGCAGTTTCCAAAGTGGTCTGAACTTTCACCACTTTTGAAATTTGAACTGATTCGTTTTGGTGGAAGAGAAGCACGCTTAGCCAAGGCGCTCACAGTGTGGGATTTACGCGCAATCGCAAAGCGACGGACACCGCAGGGTCCTTTTGATTACACCGATGGCGCCGCAGAATCTGAAGTTACCTTAGAGCGCGCCCGTCAGGCATTTCTCGATTTGGAACTTCGTCCCAATATTCTTCAAGATGTTTCTGAAGCTAATACCACTATCGAAACTTTGGGCGAAAAATTCGCGATGCCAGTTGGGATTGCACCCACCGGCTTTACCCGCATGATGCATTCAGAAGGTGAAATCGCTGGAGCACGTGCTGCGGCCAAATTTGGTATTCCATTTACGCTCTCCACTCTTGGAACCACTTCCATTGAAGATGTTGTGATGGCGGCTCCTGATGGCTCCAATTGGTTTCAGTTATATATGTGGAAAGACCGCGATCGAAGTATGGCCTTGGTAGAACGCGCAAAAGCCGCCGGCGTAAAAAATCTCATGCTTACAGTGGATGTACCCGTAGCAGGCGCTCGATTGCGAGATGTTCGAAATGGCCTGGTAGTTCCACCACGATTGTCTGCAAAAACGATTATCGATGCCATCCCTCGTCCAGAATGGTGGATGAATTTCCTCACCTCTCCCCCGATCACCTTCGCTTCCATGACTTCCTGGAATGGGACGGTGGCCGAACTTTTAGATTTCATGTTTGATCCAAGCATGACCTTTGATGACCTTAAATGGATTCGTTCACAATGGGATGGCACCTTGACTGTTAAAGGTGTCCAAACTGTGGAAGATGCAAAACGCGCAGCTAGTTGTGGTGTCGATGCGGTCTTACTCTCCAATCACGGTGGCCGACAATTAGACCGTGCGCCAGTCCCGCTTCATTTGATTGCGGAAGTAAAGAAGGAATTGAAATCCGATATTGAAATCCATTTGGATACTGGAATTATGCATGGTGGCGACATCCTTGCCGCTCTTGCCTTGGGAGCGGACTTTACTTACATCGGTCGTGCTTATCTGTATGGCTTAATGGCCGGTGGTCAAGCAGGAGTAGAGCGGGCGCTGGAAATACTTCAGGGACAAATGATCCGTAATATGAAACTTCTGGGGGTCAATTCCCTGGATGAATTAGAACCTAAGCATGTCAAGATCCTGGCCACACATAGTGGACTTGGACATTTACCTAAATAACCACAACTCCAACCGGAAAGAAGAGAAAAATGAAAATCGCTCGAATCGGTGAAATTGGCAGTGAACGCCCGGTCGTTGTTGTCGGCGAGGATGCAATATTTGTAGATTCACTTATTTCTGATTGGAACCGCGAAACTCTTTCTGCGGGTGCGCTGCAAAAAGTAGAGAGCGCTGATTTATCTTCGCTTCCAAAAGTTGCTTTTGGATCCAGTCGTATTGGCTCTCCAGTAGATCGACCCACAAAACTCATATGCGTTGGTTTGAATTATTTAAAGCACATTGAAGAATCCAATGCGGCTACTCCAGCCGAACCGGTAATTTTCATGAAGGCTCCGGACTCATTTATTGGACCCAATGATGATGTGGTTGTTCCTCCAGGAAGTATGCATACTGACTACGAAGTTGAACTAGCGGTCGTCATTGGAAAACGCGCCCTCTATTTAACAGATCCCAGCGAATCGCCTAATTACATTTTGGGTTACTCGGTTTCCCAAGATATTAGTGAGCGCCATTGGCAACTGGAGCGTTCTGGTCAATGGGTTAAGGGAAAATCCTTTCCTCACTTCAACCCCATGGGCCCGGTCATCGTGACAGGTGATGAGATCAACCCACACGATTTAAAGTTGTGGTGTTCTGTTGATGGTGAGGCTCGCCAAGATTCGCGCACCAGTGACTTGCTCTTCGGAATTAATCACATTGTTTGGTACATCAGCCAATTCATGGAGTTGTTCCCTGGGGATGTCATCAATACTGGTACTCCTAGCGGAGTTGGAATGGGGCACAAGCCAACCAAATACCTTAAGGACGGCCAAATTCTCACGACCGGAATTGAGGGCATCGGCGAAATTTCTTCACGTGTTAGAGATCACCGCTAACAATTACAATGTGATTGCGACTCCAGAATCCATGGATTCATAAAGGGCTGCAACTAGTTTTAGTGTGTCTACGTTATCGGCTACCGATGATCGCACTGGCGACCCGGTGGCGATGGCTGCCATGACTGATCCCATGGTGCCCATAAAGGCATCTGGAAACCAGCGCGTTGTAACGGGATAGGGAGTCCAGCCATCAGTTGGCACTACCAAAGAATTAACCTCCAAGGTATCTACGCGACCAACCGGATAGTCATAGAGCAAACCCATGGTGCCGCGAATAGAGCCTTTGTCACCATCGATGCGGTATTCGGCATAGTTGTCGCCACCACGGTTGATGTGGTTTGCATGAACCAAACCGGTGACTCCGTCGTCATAGACATACGTAGAAATCGTTCTGGTCTCCCCCTTGGGGAACTGTCCATTGGTTCTTCCGGCGGCGCAGTAAACCTGACGTGGATTGCCCAAGAACCATCGCATCACATCGTGGTAGTGAATGGAATGCAACATAATCTCTAACCGCTCTAAATCCTTTGCCCATGGCCACAGTTCCCACGGCGTAATTAAATTTACGTGAAAGGTCATGTTTGTGACGGTGCCGATCCAACCAAGCTCCACCATCTTGTGAGCCGCGGCCATACCTTCTTCAAATCGAAGTTGGTGATTAACGCCGGCGACAATCTCGTTAGCCGCCACTGCTTCAGCCATCCGCAAACCGGCTGCGACAGTGGTTGCCATCGGCTTCTGGGCCAATATATGTTTCTTGCTATTGGCCACTTTAAGAAATATTTCCGGCTGTGCCGCCGCGGGAACTGCAATATCAATTATGACTGGGGTCGGATCGGCGAGTAACTCGTCCAAGGAGGAATAAACCCGATCAATTCCATGGCGGTTGGCAACATCATTAGCTTTTTCAGGATCTACATCAGTTATACCCACAACATGGAGTCCGGCTTTTTTATATGCGGGAAGATGCGCGCCATCGACTATTCCACCAGCTCCAACAATTGCGATGGGGACCTTATGGCTTTCTGGAATCGATAAATCGCAATATTTGGCAACTTCTGAAAAGAGGTCAATCATGGCCTATCTCCTATTCTTGATTTTCAGCTTGCGAAGTTCGATAAAGGACGGTCTGCAGGTGCTCGGTATACAAAACTAATTCTTCGTCGTCTGCTCGGAAGACTTCGTAGCACACCTTAAAGAGTCCCATATTTTCATATTTAGGAGTCTTTTCCATCAGTGTTCGCATGGCATAAATCGTGTCACCGATAAATACCGGCTTAATAAAGCGCAATCGGTCATATCCATAACTAAAAGTATTTACATTGTTGTGAGCAAAAAGACCCATCCCATAACTAAAAACTAGAGCTCCCGGCACGATTCTTTTTTTAAATAGACCTTCTTCTCGCGCCCACTTGTCATCAGCCACGTAAGGGTGAAGATCTAACAGTAGGGAACTAAAAATCATGACTTCGCCTTCAGAGATTGTGCGGCGGATAGAACGATCGACCTCACCTACTTCATAATCTTCGTAGAGTTTGGTGTCCTGATTCCACACCGGGACTTCGTAACGAGATTGTGGATCTGGATTGGGATTTTTCATTTGGTTTCCCCCATGAATTCGGCTCGAATTTCTTCAGTGTGTTGACCTACGTGCGGAGCGCCTTTTACAGAATTTAACGTCCGGCCATCAAATCTCATTGGTGATCGAGTGGTGGTAATTTCCACCTGAGAGTGCCCGTCTCCAGAAATGCGCTGAGTCTTCTGAACCATATCTAACTCTTGGAAACCCTCATGGGCGACTAATTCGGGAAGTGAGAGGACCGGAGCGCACCAGATATCTGCGGCATCAAGAATGTTGAGCCAATCCTGCGTAGTGCGCGTCTTCAATTGATCGGCCAAGGCTTTCATAATCTCATCTTGCTTGCTCCACCAGGTGTTGGGATCTGCATATGCCGAGAAATCCAATTCCAAGAGTTTTCCTAATTCTGGAATAGGGGTCATGGCAATGGCCAGATATCCATCTGATGTTTGATAAAGGCCATAGGGCGCTGGCAAAAATGCGTGAGCTGAATTCTTAGCCCCGCGCTTTACGACCACATGTGGGTCAAACATATGTGCGCTGATTAATTCGAATTGCAAATCTAACATCGCTTCAATCAGGCTGGATTCCACTAAACCGCCCATGCCAGTTCGCTCTCGTCGCAATAA
Organism: Actinomycetes bacterium; assembly: GCA_037130455.1. GTDB lineage: Bacteria > Actinomycetota > Actinomycetes > Nanopelagicales > Nanopelagicaceae > CAIMZW01. Next base: position 19,278 of record JBAXSZ010000025.1, read on the forward strand.
CAGCGCGGTAATTCCATGTGCCAAATGGGTCGAAGTGAAAATATCGGCAACAGCCAGTCCAACGGGAATGGGTGCGTTCTCTGCCGAGCCATTAAGCCACGGAAGCCCGGAAAGGGATTGCGCTAAGAGATCTTGTCCCGGACGATCTTTCCATGGCCCAGTGCTTCCATAACCAGAGGCGCTTGCGTAGATGATTCTGGGGTTTATCTTTTTTACCTCTTCATAGCCCAGGCCTAGTCTTTCAATAACTCCAGGCCGAAAATTTTGAACAATCACATCCGCCTTTTCGATTAACTTCCACACTTCTTTCAATCCCTCTGATGATTTTAGATCAGCAGCGAAGCTCTCCTTATTTCGGTTCATGATGTGAAAGGAGAGGGTGTCGCCATCACTTTCTAAACCAGCAAATGCCAAGGTTCTTCCTATGTCGCCGACGCCGGGTCTTTCAATCTTTATCACCCGAGCTCCCAAATCAGCCAGACGCATGGCTGCTACTGGTCCGGCCAAAAATTGGCTGAAATCCAGCACTAACATGCCATCTAGCGGTAGATCTGGTCGTGATACCCGTGAACTCACCTGAACTCCTCTGTTATTAAATGTAACTAGCGTTGATTAATCGGTATGGAATATTTCTGGAATTGCTGCCCACCACTCCCCATCGGCTCTGTCGGCAACTGGAGTTTGTAATGGCTTGCAAACATCCCACCACTTTTGCGTTGTGGGATCGGCGGCCATCGCTGCCATATCCGCGTCGAAGTCATCCCCTACATATTCAAAATACGAGAAGAGCAATTCGCCGTAACGGAAGATTGAGTAATTTCTGATGTTGCTCGTCTTGATCTGTTCCAATACTGCCGGCCAGACATCGGCATGCAACTTCTCATATTCGGCGCGATTTTCCGGCTTTATTCCAATGACGGAAGCGAATCTTTGCATCATGGCCTACTTCCCTAGTGAGTACACGCGTTTGGCGGTTTTCGAACGAATCCATTCTTGATCGGATTCGGAATACTGTGCAATTACTTCGACTTGTGCCTTCCACACTTCAACGTAATTATTCATCAAGACTATGACGGGCCAATCTCCGCCGAGCATGCATCGTTCTGCGCCAAATTTTTCAATAACAAAATCTACGTATGGTTGCCAGTCGGCAACAGTCCACTCTGGGGCCGAAGCCGTGTTAAGTCCAGATATTTTGGCGATGACATTGGGCAATTTTGCAGCTTCGGCCATCTGTGAGGCCCATGGTTCCCAACTCTTGCCTTTAATATCTGGTTTAGAAATGTGATCGATGACAATAGTTAACTGAGGAAAATTTGCAGCGAGGACTGGAACGTTGGCCAAGTGCGCCTCATTGACTGATACATAATCAAATGCCAAGCCACTCTTTTCCACCATAGCTATAGATTCTTGAACTTCTGGCCGCAAGATCCATTTGTCATCCGACTCGTATTTCTTATCCGAGTAATTGTGCGTCAGATTCCGAATCCCTTTGATCATCGGATCTTTGAGAAGAAGTTCAAGGGCAGCTCGTGCCTCACGCGGACGATCTAAGGGAATCCAGCCAACTACCCCTTGGACAAAGTCGCTGTGATGGGCAACATCTAACATATAGAACGTATCTTCGTAGGTATCGGCAGCCTGAACTAGGACGCTTCCAGTTACCCCGGATGCGGGAATTTCAGGGGCTAATCGCTCTGGACTGAAATCATCGTACAGCGGACCATAGGCCGGTTCGATCCAGTCATAAGCACGCTCGCTCATCATCCACAGATGTTGATGCGAATCTATTAATTCGTTACTTACCATGGTGCACCCTCTCCTTTTTATTGTTATAGCAATCGATATTCATCCCAGACCGCCCGGACGCTTTTGCCACCCATCAGTTCCTGCAAAACTGTTTTTTCCCCCTGAGCTCGCTCATTTGCTGCCCGAAAAACTTCGTCAATATGTTTGGAGGGAACAACCACAATTCCATCCGAATCGGCAATGACTGCGTCACCTTGATGAACCTGGACTCCACCACAGGTCACCGGAAGATGGATCGATTCAACTCGCATTCTTCCTTTATAATCAACGGGCCGAGATGAGGCGCCGAAGGCGCTAAATCCCACGTCGATAATCTGATTTGTATCCCGAAGTGGACCATCCGTCACGACTCCAGTTGCGCCCCGCCCTTTTGCCGCCGCCGAAAAAAGTTCCCCCCAAAAGGCAGATTTCGTGGAGCCTGCCGTTGCAACTATTGCAATTTGGCCGCTTTGTAGCGTGTCCAAATAATCTATGGCAGCGCCATAGGGATCATCTTGATCATAAATTTCACTTGCCACGAATTGGATAGTTGCCGCTACACCAACCGCCCTCATATCCCGAAGCAACGGCTTGATTGTTCCATCCATGGCGCAATTCCTAATTCCTATCGCATCTAAGCAATCAGAGACCATGGCCGAACGAACACGAGAGTCAACATTCAATTGGTTCATTTACTTTTCTCCACCATGTAGACGTGAATAAATGCAAGGACGGGCTCCCCGCGTTGGTTAACGACCGTTACTTGCTCATCGACAATTCCATATTGCTCGGGCTTTTTCGCATGTTCGCGCTTGACCACAATCTCGGCACGCGAGGTAATGGTGTCGCCAATAAAGACCGGTGAGATAAAACGCACCTTGTCATACCCATAGCTAAAGGCCGCTTCGTTTATTTCACCAGCCAGCGCTCCAACTCCTACCGAAAGGATGAGCGTGCCATGGGCAACGCGTTGACCAAAGGCTTGGGTCTTGCACCATTCGGCATCCATATGGTGCGGGTAGAAGTCGCCAGTTTGGCCAGCGTGTAGCACGATATCGGCTTCAGTAATGGTGCGACCAGAACTGGTGCGACTAGAACCGATTTCGTAATCTTCCCAATAAAGGATCATCTGCTACTCCTGAATATATTTCTGGTAGGTGGCGGAAATTTCACTGATTAAAGCTGGAGTGGATTTTCGTTCCACTAGCGCCTGATGAATCAATTGCGAACTATGGAATTGAACATCTGGCCAACCCAGAACCCGTGGACGCACCCAGGCACGTTCCAAAGTTCTCAATGTGTTACGGAAGAAATTAGAGGTCAAGAAATTAGCGCTTTCGCTCTTCCATGCAGCCAGATTGCCAGGTTGACCGCCGCCTGCCACATAACTAGTTGACTGAATATGGGGAAGGGATAAAAGCATCGCGACTTGCGCTGATTTAGTTACATTCTTGCTTGCGCTAGAGATTGCAATTCCAGCTCCACCTAATTGCGAGCCCGAAGCCCGTCCGTCGAAGGAAGAAACATCGTCATAGGTAATGAGGTTTTTGCGGAAACCGATTCGAGAGTAATTGGAATAACCGTACAAGCAGATTGCGATGTCGAAATCATCAGAATTGGCCAAGAGCTCTGCGGCATCTATGGGGTTGCTGGTCGCACACAACTGCGGAACATGTGCGGCAAGTTCAATCATGAAATCTATTACTTCCGCAGCCATTTCTTCATCGATATAGATATTGTTCGCGGCAAGCGGTTTGCCTTTCTGAGCCATAAGTGTGGCGAAAGTACTGAATGCATCTACCGCCTTGTGCGGCCACAATAGGCGACCAGTTTTGGCAACCTCTAAGACATCGCTCCAAAAAATTGGGGCCCCGTCAACTTTGTCAGCGCGATAGGCATTGACTTGAGCAGCGGTATCTAGCGCTAGCGCCCACTGTTTCCCACGATAATTATAAGAATCATGAGAGGCGCCAACACTGGTTCTTCGGAGCAAGGCCAGTTCTGAATCGGAAACTATCTCATCAAATGCAATAACCGCTCCCGCGGCGACTGCATCGGGAACATGAGGGTGATCGATAACCATCAAATCGTTCCCCTGAAAAAATTCACTTATATGTTGGTCCCCAAAGGCCAAGAGCGAGCGAGCTTGCCACGACACACCAACACCGCATTTATCCAGAAGGAGTTGATTAGATGCGGTGAGACAATCGAGCCCACGGGGATGGTCCCACGTCATTCCTCTCAGCGTCATTTCGGGTGTTGTCATTTTGGGTGTTGTCATTTCTGGCGGTGACATTTCGCTGGCGTTCATGTCTAAAGTCATCCCTGCAAAATTCGGTTTATTTCATCAGCAAAGAAATCTCGAACAGCAATACCTTCATCAATATATTTCCCATAATTAAAGAATCCATGAATCATGTCTGAGTAATCCTTATAAGCGACCGGAACACCTGCATCCTCCAATTTCTCTTTATACATAACTCCGTCATCGTGAAGAACATCGAAACCAGCCGTAATGAGAATCGCAGGGGCTAGGCCCTTAAAATTTGTGGCACTCAAAGGGACCGCATACGGATTATGGTGATCTATTTCGCCATTGAGATAAGACTCCCATAACCAGACCATTCCGATTTTGCTTAAGCCGTTTCCTTCGGCATTGGCTAGATAAGATGGGGTGTCAAAATCCACGCCATTACACGGGTATACCAACCATTGATAGGCAAGATGATCTTTGCCAACATCTCTGATTTTGAGCGCTACCGCTGAAGCCAGATTTCCGCCGGCGCTATCGCCGCCAATCCCGATCTTTTGCGGATTAATGTTTAATTCGTTGGCGTGAGCCACGGTCCACTCAAAGGCTGCATAGCAATCATCGAAGGGGATCGGAAATTTATGTTCTGGAGCCTTCTGGTAATTCACCGAAACAATGATGGAGTTAGTTCGTTTTGCCATATCGGCTAATTGCGCATCGTACTTGCTGATGTAATTAACCACCCAGCCGCCACCATGAAAATAAACCATCGCGTTAAAGGGACCTACGCCTGCAGGTGTGTAAATGTGAAGTGGAAGATCGGCGGTTGGACCAGTCATGTAAACATTCTCGATTTTGACCGAAGGATCAATAGGACCACTGAAATCTCGTTCGGTATGCCCAGTTCTTCGGGCCTCGAAGGCACCAATTTCAGATATATCGGGGGCTCCTGCTCCGAGCGCTAAAAAAGCTGCGCACTGCGGATGCAATTGTGTAGTGGTCATTCCTGTCACCCTTCGCTCTGGTTTTCTAAAAACTCATCAATGGCTTGCCACGCCTGGTCAGGGATTGGAGCATCGAAAGCATCAATATTTGCTTGGACTTCCAGAGCGCTCCTGCAACCAGTCAATACCACTTTGACAGCTGCGTGACGGAGTGGGAATTGAATTGCTGCTTCTTCCAGTTTGACATTGAATTGGCTCAGAATTGCTTCCAACTTTTGCGCTCGGGCTAATACTTCAGAGGGCGCCGGTGCGTAGTCATACGTTGCGCCGGGTTGAGCATTGGCCAAAATTCCGGAATTAAATACTCCAGCAGCAATCACGTCGACTCCCCGTTCGAGCGCTGCTGGAAGTAAATCTTGAGAAGCGCTCTGATCCAGCAAGGTGTAGCGCCCAGCGATGAGGACGAAGTCAATGTCAGTCTCTTTTACAAATCGGGTCGGGATGGCACTTTG
>JBAXSZ010000026.1:0-24287 GCA_037130455.1 Actinomycetes bacterium
ACTTAATACCCCCGCGGGACAGTTCAGATATCTCCGTGGGACACTATAAGTGGCTGCGGGACAACCAACAGCCTCGCGGGACATTCTAGAGTTACGAGCTACCGAAGTTGCACGTGGGTCCAAATAAATAGTCGAGTGGGAGTACGTTGTGACAAAAGAAGATTTAGACAGAATATTGAGCACTCTCAATCAGATACGTGGTGATCACCAATGGGTCGAAGCAAAGAAAGCAAGGGACGAACTACCGATCGATTTATGGAAATCCTTCTCAGCTTTTGCGAACACGAGAGGAGGGCAAATACTTCTCGGAGTAAGTGAAACATCCGGAAAATTTACAGTTACTGGTGTTAGCGATCCTGCAGGAATGGGCAGCAAAATAACGTCCTGGTGTTTAGAAGCTGAGCCACAAATTTCTCCTCTTATCCATCCTGTTATTTACGACGATAAAACCGTCCTAGTTGTAGAAATAGAATGCCCTTCGCCTGGACCAACGCCCTGCCATTTTCCAAAGATAGGAGATGAGTACACCACTGCATACAGACGGTCTAACGATGGAAATACGCAGATCCCGCGCGCGGCTGTTGATGAAATCAAAGCTATACGAACCTCAAAAGATTACAGTGCAGGGCCAGCGCCAGAAGGGGCCAAACTTTCAGAGGCGCTGCTCGCCGCGACGTTTACCGTTAACTCAGGTGATCTAGATGAGGTTCTGAGAGGTAGCGGAGTTACCCGAGATGATGGCAGCCCAACACTTGCAGGATGGCTGGCATTTGGAAAGGAGCACCGAGCAGGTGTTGCAAAAGTAGTTTGCATAAAAGACGTAAAAAATAGCGATCAAGAAGAGATACCTATAGCCAAGCACATTGAAGGAAGTGTAGGTGAATTGCTTTCAGGAGTATTGCGATGGTTTAGAGAAAACTTAACTCTCACCCCAATAAGAAAAAACGGCGAAGTATTTGATGAGGCAGACTTCCCTCTTGAAGCATTGCGAGAAGCAATCTCGAACGCTTTAGTGCACCGAAGTGTCGCACCAACTTTTCTTCAAGCGAGTTGCAAAGTTTATGTCGATGAGGAACTCATTGTTATTACAAGTCCAGGTGGACTGATACCGGCGGTTGACATCAGAAAACTTGGTTTTGGCGTACTTGCAACTCCAAAGAACTACGCGCTCGTTCAACTTGTGCTAGCCCTAAACCTCCAAACTACAACCGGAGCCCGAATTGCGGAAGGTAGCACTTGGGGAATAAAGGGTTCTGACAGGCTTTGTTATCGTTCGGCTGTTGCGCCATTTATATTTATTGACAACCCTGAGGAATTTACAGTTGTAGCTATCCGTGGAAAACTTCCGCTTACTCGAGTAACCGCACGATGGCCGTCCGCGGCATTAAGTGATGAGCAAATACGAATTTTGGCATTTCTGGTCAGATTGGAAGAGTTCCAGACCGATGACCCTCTCGGGATCCTTAGAAATATAGTACTGGACTCTTACTTGGCTGCGAGGCTCATGGCTGCGAAATCCAATGAGGGAGCTGTAAAGGAGTTGAACGAACTTGTCGAACGCGGCATACTGATTGAAGAGAGCCAATATGATCGACCGATATGGTCCTTACCGACTTCTCCGGCTGAAGGTCAAAAGGAGCTTGTAAAAAAGAAATCTACGCCTAAGAGAAATAAACACATTAGAACGTTGCTTCTTGCAATAGATAGCGCGCCCGGAAAGAAATTGCTCACAGTTGAAATTCCAGAAGCTATGCGGAAGATACTTAACGCGGAAGAGCCACCGAACCAGCGGCTTGTAAACCGGCTTATTGTTGAAGCCGAAAATGAAGGGCTGGTGCAATCAGAGGTGAGGAAAGCACAGAATAAGGCTCGAACTATAGTTCTAGCGAGTAGAGGAGCCAGCGAAGTACAAAGCGCAAAGGCAAATACTGATACCAAAGTAGATTTATAGCGAATTTTGAACCTCACACGTGAGACCCTTACATTGTGCAAATCGGTGATTACGAATTCTCCTTAGCGAGTTCCATTGATATCCGCCGCAACTCCGATGGCAGTCCAATATTGAAATACCCTCACCTTGAGTACGACAACAAAAATGGACTTCAACTGCTAGACAGTGGTGTTGGGCCATTTGTCCTCTTGCGGCTTTCACCGCCCCCGCCGGATATGACGGGCGTTTACTCTGTGGTTCAAAACGGTACCCAAGTCATGTACATCGGCAGAGCGGAAAAATCCATTAGACAACGGTGGCGTAGTGGGGCTTCAACGATCTCGCCGCGCAACTGTTTCCAAGGCGGTCAATCGACCAACTGTCACCTAAACATCGTCATCCATCAATCAATCATCGACGGCCATCGCCTAGAGCTGTTTGTGCTGCTCACGCCTGACTTTGACCTCATTGAGACCGGGCTTATTGCAAAACTTCAGCCTCCCTGGAACAAAAGAGGCATCAGGTAAAGGTTTGAAAATTTTACCTTTTAGGTTTGAACGCTTCACCAGTTGGACAGATTTCAAGCCTGAAAAAGCATTTGTTAGCTACCCACCATGCTCCTGAAGCGCTTGCCACCTTGCGCCCATCGGAGATACTTCTCCAATGAAACCCAGTCGCCTGGAGGCATTTAGTGATGGCGTATTTGCCGTTGCCATCACTTTGCTAGTTTTTAATCTCAAAGTTCCAGATGTAGCGATGGGACATTTGGGCAATTTCCTAGGTACTCAATGGCCTTCTTATGTGGCTTATGTAATCAGTTTTTTATCTATTGGAGTGTGTTGGGTTAACCACCATTCGATCTTAGATCGCGTGGAGATGGTTGATCGAAACTTACTTTTCACCAATCTTGGTCTACTTCTTGGAATCGTTTCAATTCCCTTTACAACATCGTTGGGAGCGACATGGTTCAATCAGGGATCCAGCGCAAAGTTGGCCGTGGGAATTTATTGCGCTAACTGGGTTTATGTATCAGGTTTCTTTTTGCTCACGATCCGTCACCTCATGGACCACGAACATCTTTCATCGAGCGCAACTGGTGTCACGTTAAAATCTTTATTGAGAAAAGGTTTTATTGGGATTATTTCTTATATCGTCGCGACTCTTTGTGCCTTGGCATACCCAGTTATAGCTTTCTTAATCTGTCTCGTCTTGGCAACTTATTATGTTTTCGGAGTTGCGGAAGAAGTGACAGAGAAGCACTAGCCGGCTTTGCAATTTCACTTCAAAGCTATTTGGGTTTAAGTCGAAAATCCAAATGCAATTGAAATTTAATTCGAACTATCATCAGCCACCGGCGCTTGAAAAGCACGATAGACCGCAAGGCTGGCCATGCCTAGGCTGAAGAGTCCAAGCAACTTTGCTGGCGGTGTTGAAGTGGAAACGATGAAGAGCGCGCCGGAAACACTGGCGGCCACACTGAAGATTCCGACCAAAACTCGCTTGGTGAGGAGCGTGAAAAAATTACCTATGCGGATGAAGGAAATCGCCAACGCCAAAGGACCAGATAACACTGCGATCAAAAACATAATGCCTACAAAGAGCGCCAAACTTTCCATGGCACTACTTTAAACGGCTTCTCCGATGGGACGAGCGGGAACTTGATATTTCTTTCCGACGGGAGAAGTCCATTCGCAGGAACCATCTGGATAACTATCAAGTTTCCAATTGCCGTGCGTCTTGAGGCGATGATGTCGACGGCAGAGCAGGCCTAAGTTTTCTATCGAGGTCTCACCACCTTCATCCCAAGGTTGGGCGTGATCGATATCGGCAGTTCGCGCTGGTTGGCGGCAACCAGGGAATCGGCAGGTTCGGTCTCGGGCTAGAAGAAAATCAACCAGGGCTTGAGGCGGCTCATAACTTTCTCGTCCATAATCCAAGAGAACTCCGGAAACTGGTTCGGTGATAAAGCGACGCCACTTGGCATCCATGGCCAGCTCTCTCGCGATCGACGCTGGAATGGGCCCGAAGCCAGCCAGTTCACCGGGATTGTTAGCCAGGCCAAGCACGGTAGCCAGATCGAGAGTGAGATTTAAAGTAACTGGGCGTCGATGATTGAGGATTTCGTTTTCCGAAGCTGCCAAGTAGTTGGTTGCCAGCAGAGTTAAGGCATCGGCACGGTATGCATCGATCGAAATCTTCTCATCCACGTCATTGCCCTCCTTTGTTGCCCGAGCCAACTTATCTACGGCCAACATGATTGTCTGGGCGTCAGTGATAGGAAGCAGAGCAACCAAAGTGGCCATTCCATCGGCTTCCGGATAAAGGTTGACCCTGCGACAAGATCTAGAACTTTCGGCAATTTCTTCGAATTTTTCTGGTGCTGATTTGGCGACCATTGTCCTCACCTTGTGAGCCACTTGAGCCGGGGTGTGGAACTCGGAATGACTGATCGCTTTAGTTTCAATTTCACTCAAAACCTGGGCGTTGACGCCACGATCAATTAACGGAGCTAGCTCACGAGCAATGATGTTGGCATGTGCTGCAGATATTTCACCCGTAGCCAGCGCGGAGCAAGCCATGGGTAAATGGTTAGTTAATGTGCGAGCAACGTCGATCCGCAGTTGTGCGGTTCCGCCGGATAACCGAAGCGCGGTGGCCACATCTTCCCGCTCGTAGTCATCCACCCCAGCCCACATGGAATCGGATACCGAAGGCTCTTCGCCTGCAACAGCGATGATGGCTCGCTGCATGAGCGCCTGTAACCAGGCGGTCTGTTTCTCCAAGGCGCTGAGGTAATCAATACGACCTACCCGGCTCAGCTCCATGGGATCTATTTTGATGAGTTCGGTTAATACCTGGATGCCCGCCTGACGATTGAGCAGGGAGACAACCTGATTAGCGCTTATCTGATGAATTTGCGACATGAATAAATTTTCGATTAAGGCTCTGACAATTCGGAAAGAATATCCACAGGTTTTAAAGGGATCGATGTGACAAATGTTCACAGAGTTCGGACCGACAGAATACTGTTCTTTCGGTACGCTTTTGATATAGTTTAACTAATTGAAAGTTCAACTAATTTCGAATTGGGTCGGCGAACGGAATACGGGGTTGAGATGCCTGCAGTTACGGTCAGTGATATCACGGTCTTGCCTAGAATCAAGGTTCCCATTGGCTTACGCCCTCGCAAAGTCACCAGTATTACGACCGCCCCTTCCGGATTAGAAGGTGAAGGTTTCCCTGTCCGCCGCGCATTCGCTGGCGTGCACCTAGATGATTTAGATCCATTTATTCACATGGATCAAATGGGTGAAGTTGAATATGCCCCAGGTGAACCCAAGGGAACTCCATGGCATCCCCATCGAGGTTTCGAAACAGTTACTTACATCATTGATGGAATATTCGATCATCAAGACAATCACGGCGGCGGCGGCACGATCACCAATGGCGATACTCAATGGATGACGGCCGGTGCTGGCTTATTGCATATTGAAACGCCACCAGAACATCTAGTAATGAGTGGCGGGCTCTTTCATGGCTTCCAGCTGTGGGTAAATCTTCCTGCTTCAAAGAAGTGGTCTGCTCCTGCCTATCAAGATCTTCGTGCCAAAGACGTGGCACTCATGACGTCCACTGATGGTGGCGCGCTAATTCGAATCATCGCCGGTGAGGTTGATGGCCACACAGGTCCAGGTTCGACGCAGACTCCGATTGCGCTAGTTCATGCGACTTTGCAACCAGGTGCCGAACTCCGATTGCCGTGGCCGCGCAATTACAATGCTTTGGTTTATACCTTGGCTGGCATAGGAAGTGTTGGCGAAGAGCACAAGCCCGTCAAAATGGGGCAATTGGCAATCCTAGAGGATGGCGATTTCTTAGTAATTAAAGCCGATCAAAGTCAGGAATCAAGATCCCCGGAAATGGATGTACTGATTCTCGGTGGAATTCCTATCAAGGAAAGCGTTTCTTGGATGGGTCCCTTTGTAATGAACACCAGGGCCGAAGTCTTGCAAGCCTTTGAAGATTTTCAGCAAGGTCGGTTAGGAACTGTTCCAGTCGAAAAGTATTCATCGTCAAAAAATGCTTCCGAATCAAGTACTTCTACTAGCGATAGCGCAGACATCCTCGACGTTCACGGCGCGCCACGAAATATAGTTGAGGGATAATTACTGCATGTCACCGCTGCTATTTACGCCCCTCACCATTCGCGGCGTAACATTTAAAAATCGTGCCTGGGTAAGTCCAATGTGCCAATATTCTGCCGTCGAAGGTTTGGTAGGGGAATGGCATCGGGCGCACTTGGAATCCTTTGCCACCGGTGGGGCTGGGTTAATCATGGTGGAAGCAACTGGCGTTAATCCGAAGGGGCGAATTTCAGTTGCCTGCCCTGGAATCTGGAATAGTGAATTAGCGGACGCATTTACACCAATGGTGGACTTTGCCCATGCCATGGGTTCCAAGATGGGCATTCAATTGGCTCATGCCGGACGGAAAGCTTCCTCCATGCGCCCCTGGGATGATCATCCAATGGCTAGTGAGGCCGAAGGTGGATGGACCGCTGTTGCTCCTAGCGCCGTAGCATTTGAAGGTTATCCAGTTCCGCAAGCATTGACCATTGCTGAAATCCAAGCCACGATTCAAGATTTTATTATCGCCGCTACAAATGCTGTTGCTGTTGGTTTCGATGTTTTGGAAATACATTCGGCTCACGGATATTTATTGCACGAATTCCTCTCACCACTTTCCAACCTTCGAAGTGATAAATATGGTGGCGACTTTGACGGTCGAACCAGATTTCTCCGTGAAGTTGTTTCCGGGATTCGTGCCGCAGTTCCTTCGACTGTTCCGCTGTTCGTACGAATTTCTGCCACCGATTGGGTAGAAGGTGGATGGGATCTGGCTCAATCCATTGAATTAGCCATCATCCTTGCCGAACTTGGCGTTGATTTGATCGATGTCTCCACCGGTGGAAATGTCCCGGGAGTGAAAATCCCGGTTGGCCCTGGCTACCAAGTTCCCTTCGCCGATGAAATTCGAAAGGCCAGTGGGGTGCTGACTTCATCAGTTGGCTTAATCACCGATGCTGTGCAGGCCGAAGATATTCTGACTTCAGGTAAGGCAGATGCGGTAATGCTCGGGCGAGAAATGCTACGAAATCCACGCTGGCCATTGCATGCAGCAGAAGAGTTGGGCGAAGTCATTGCTTGGCCACTTCCATACGAACGCGCTCGCACCCTTAAGTAACTTCCACAGTGCGGATAATCGCACTAAATTTCGCTTGTGAGCGAGGCGCGAATCTGGTTGGTAGGTAGTTCGGGTTCCGGGAAATCAACGGTCGGAAAATCGTTGGGGGAGTTCTATCAGATCCCCTTCATCCAGTTAGATTCCATTTATCACCAAAGAAATTGGCAACCTCTTGACTCAGAAGCATTCCGAACCCGGGTCCAAGAAATTGTCGCGTCACCAGGTTGGATTATCGATGGAAATTACCGGGCCGTGGCTGATGTAATTAAGAGCCGGGTCACCTGCGTTATTTTCTTAGACTTGCCGCGAAGAATTATCGTTTACAGGATCCTCATCCGTTCTATTTCTCGCATAATTCGCCGGAGTGAATTGTGGAACGGAAACCGAGAAACTATCGGCTCGATTCTTTCGCCTCGCCCAGGCCGGAATGTTCTGCTCTACGCACTTATCAATTTCACGCGGCGACGACGGACCTATCTCAACCCGGAATTCCTGCGATCCCACCCCGACGCAAGTTTTGTGCATCTGCGAAACCGCAAGGCCATTGATCGGCACCTACGATTCTTAACACGAGGAGTTTCTGGGGAAGTGTAAAGTGAAGAAATGAGGAAGGTCCGACACGTAGATAGTGTCGGACCTTCTAATTCTTAACCGAGATTAAAGCGCCTTGAGAGCACTAACAACCTTCGTCAATGAATCTTTAGCATCTCCGAAGAGCAATGTGGTCTTTGCATCGTAGAGAAGTTCATTCTCAATTCCAGCAAAACCAGGACGCATAGAACGCTTCAAGAAGATGACATTTCCAGCTTCAGAAACATCCAAGATTGGCATTCCATAAATTGGGCAACCAGGGGTTGTTTTAGCCGCCGGGTTAACTACGTCATTTGCACCGACAACCAAGACAACATCTGTCTGTGGAAAGGTGGGGTTAACTTCGTCCATTTCTACCAATTGTTCGTAAGGAACATTTGCTTCTGCAAGCAAGACGTTCATATGGCCAGGCATACGACCTGCAACTGGGTGAATGCCATAAGCAACGTCCACTCCCTTTGCGGCCAACAAATCTGCCAGTTCACGAACGGTGTGCTGTGCTTGAGCAACGGCCAATCCAAAACCGGGAACTATAACTACGCGTTGTGCGTAGTTGAGCAAGATTGCTACGTCATCAGGTGAACCTGATTTAACCGAGCGAACTTCACCAGTTCCAGTTGCCTCTTGGGGCTTTGCAGTGAATGCACCAAATAGGGTTCCGAATAGGGAACGGCCCATTGCTGCTGCCATCAAACGAGTCAAGATTGTTCCCGAGGCACCAACTAAGGTTCCGGCAACAATAAGAAGAGTTGATTGAAGTACATAACCGCTAGCTGCAACCGTTAAACCAGTAAATGCGTTCAAGAGTGAGATAACGATTGGCACATCTGCGCCACCTACTGGGAGCACGAAGAGCACACCGAAGAGCAGTGCTAATCCACCCATAACAAGGAGGGGAGTGTTTCCACCGGATGCAATAACCCATCCACCTGTGCCGAGAACGCCAACCAAAGTTGCTGCAATAACAAAGCGGCCAGCTGGGAAAACTACTGGGCGAGTTGTCATCAACTCTTGCAACTTCATGAAGGTGATTACCGAACCAGAGAAGGAGGTACATCCAACAATGACGGTAAAGACCGTGGCAACTAAGTTTGCAGTAGATGGCTTGCCATCTTTGCTCAGGTTCAGGTATTCAACGGTTGCTACTAATGCAGCGGCACCGCCACCCACACCATTAAAGAGCGCTACTAATTGTGGCATTTGAGTCATTTGAATCTTTCGGGCGGCTGGAACACCAACCAAAACTCCGAAAGCGATGGCAAGAAGAATCAGTAATGTGTTGTGATGAGGATCCCCAGCTGGTCGTGGCGCGAAGAAGACGATGATGGTGGCCAGAGTTGCACCAGCAGCACCGATCAGGTTTCCGCGACGAGCCGTCTTAGGAGTTGAAAGACCTTTCAGGGCAAGGATGAAGCAGACCGCTGCGGCTAAGCCAAGAACGTCATAGACATTGTGGTTCACTTTGCGACCTCCTTCTTGGCCTTAGGTTTTCCTTTGAACATCTCCAACATGCGGTCAGTAACAACAAATCCACCGACCATATTGATGGTTGCCAGAACGACAGCCAAGATTGAGAGTGAAGTTTCAAGCGTGCTGGTTGCGTTATCGGCAACGATGATCGCACCAACTAGAATGATTCCGTGGATCGCATTTGCGCCCGACATAAGCGGGGTGTGCAAAGTCGTTGAAACTTTTGATACCACTTCAAATCCCACGAAGATCGCGAGAAGGAAGATGGTGAGAATCGCCATTGTTGTCATGGTTACTTCTTTCCTTCCGGTGTTCTGCGAGCGCCGTTCATTGTGACAGTTGCGGCATCGATAATTTCATCGGAGAAGTCTGGAATAACTTCACCGGTTGGCTTTCCATCAACGGACTTTGTCATCAGCAACAAGAGGTTGACGACGTTACGGGAGAAGAGCATTGAAGCGTGATATGGAAGTTGGCTAGGAACGTCTTTGCCGCCCCATTGCTTTACGCCATTTGCGGTGACCACTATTTCACCGGCTACAGAACCTTCAACATTTCCGCCAGTTTCAGCGGCTAGGTCCACAATGACTGCACCAGGCTTCATTGTCGCCACCATGTCGGCAGTTACAAGACGTGGCGCTGGTCGTCCCGGGACGGCTGCGGTAGTAATAAGTACATCCGCGTTAGAAATGTATGGAGTCAAAAGTTCGCGCTGCTTGGCGGCCCGATCTTCAGTCATCTCTCTGGCGTATCCACCAGTTCCTTCAAGCGCTTCCAATTCCAAGTTAATGAATTTGGCACCCATCGATTTCACTTCATCTGCAGAAGAGGGACGGACGTCATAGGCGCTAACAACCGCACCTAGACGCTTGGCGGTTGCAATTGCTTGCAGTCCAGCAACTCCGGCACCTAGAACGACAACTTGAGCGGGTGTAACCGTTCCAGCTGCAGTCATGAGTAATGGAAAGAATCGTGGTGAAAGTTCGGCGCCAACAAGTGAGGCCCGATATCCAGCGCAGAGGGCTTGCGAAGTCAGGGCATCCATGGACTGAGCGCGCGAGATTCGCGGAACCAGTTCCAAGGAGAGCGCCGTGACATTGGCAGCGATCGCGGCGTCGATGGAATCGACCGCGGTTGTTGGAGATAAGAAGGAGATCGTGATGGCACCCTTTTTCAGACTTTTCATCTGATCTGGGTTGAGAGGTTGCACTGAGGCAACGACGTCGGCATCGGAGATCACATTGCCACTTTTTACGGTAGCACCTGCTTGGGTGAACTGGTCATCGGAAAATTGCGCCGACTCCCCAGCCCCTGACTCGATGACAACTTGCAGTCCTGCTTTGGTGAGTTTTGAGATTATGTCTGGCACGAGGGCGACTCGTTTTTCGCCCGGCCGAACTTCTTTTGCTACGGCAATCAACATGATAGAACCGTATAGGGGTGTCAACTTAATTTTCACCACCTAGAGTGTGAATTTCACCCAACAGCCCTTATTCGACGCCGATATTTAATTAAAGAGTGCTGACCCTTCAAGCTCGCCACGTACTAGGTGGTACAAAATCGACTGAATCGTGGTGCGACGGTGGTAGGCCTCGCGCCAAATGTGGGAGCGGGGGCCATCAATCACTTCCGCGCTGACTTCTTCACCGCGGTGGGCCGGAAGACAGTGCATGAAAATGCCATCAGGGGCGGTCAGATTCATGAGTTGTGGCGTTACCGCAAAGGGAGAGAGAGCAGCCAGTTTGGCGCTTCGTTCGGATTCTGGGTCGCCCATGGACATCCAGACATCGGTGTACAGAACGCTGGCATCTTTTGCCGCCGCTTCTGGGTCAGTTAAGACTTCAACCGTGGCACCGGTCTTCAGAGCGATTTTTTGAGCTTTGGCTACCGCTGCAGGATCCGGTGCCCAAGGACCGGTGGGAGTTGCCACGACAACGTGCGCTCCCATGATTGCTCCCATGGTCAACCAGGCATGTGCCATGTTGTTTCCGTCGCCAACGTAAGTAAATTTTCGGCCAGATACATCTGCGCCAAATACTTCTCGAATGGTGAGCCAGTCGGCCAATAATTGAGTCGGGTGGTCATCGTCGGTGAGTCCGTTAATAATCGGGATGCTGGCATGGCGTCCGAGCTCATCAACATCGGATTGAGCAAAGGTGCGAATGATCAGCGCAGAGGCAAAACCACTGATAACGCGAGCAGTATCGGCGATCGTTTCGCCGCGACCAATCTGTAGATCATCTCCACGAATAAAGATAGGAGTTCCGCCCAAATGTGCAACTGCTGTCTCAGAGGCAAGTCGGGTGCGAGTCGATGGCTTGGTCATATAAATCGCCACGGTGCGATGCGCAAGCGCATCAGTGGATCGAAGTGGATTGGCGGCGAAGGCTGCGGCAGTATCTAGGAGCAGGTCGACATCGGCTCGACTGAGATCTTGCGTGCGAAGGAGGTCTTTCATTTCTAAATGGTACGCGATGAATCAACGAGTGCGCTGCGGATAACCTGCCAGTAAGATCAGGTATGGGAATTTTCACCCGCAAACCCGGTCCGGGCCAGATCACCGAAGAAGAGTTTTCGGATCTATTGGTCCAAGAAGAAGAACTGACCAATCAAAATGGGGACCACGAACGTTTCGCTCATTATGTGCGAAAAGAGAAGATCGTGGAATCTGCTGTCACGGGCAAAGCTGTTCGCGCATTATGTGGCAAGAAATGGGTTCCAAGCCGAGATCCCGAAAAATTTCCGATCTGTCCCACCTGCAAGAGCATTTACGAAGGGTTAAAGAAGGAATAGCCAGTCCCATAGGCGCTTTATCAGCCTATTTTGCGATTAAGGCGATACCCTAAAAATTATGAACTCCGAACCAATCTCAGTCGTTGGTCGAAGTGCTCGAACAAAGATGGGACCTTCTCAATTACTGTCCCTTCTTCTCGCCGCTATTCTCGGTTTTATATTGGTCCCAGGAATTTTCGTGAGCCAATCAGCAGTGGCAGATAATCCGCCGCGCAAAATTCTTTCTGGGTGGTTGCCTTATTACGCAACTGCTTCTGGTCTGAGTTCCTTAAATGCAAATGCAGATTTAATTCAGGAAGTAAATCCATTTTGGTTTACTCTCAAGAGCGCAACCAAGATCTCCGATCTTTATACTCCGGCAAATCCGAATATGCCCATGTTGGTTCCCCTTCAGGTAATGCAAGGATTGAAAATCCAAATCGTTCCGACCATTACTGATGGAACTGCAAAAGGCGTTCTTGCCGGACTCATATCGAAGAGCGCTACCAGGGCTCAGGTAGTTGGAACTATCTTGGATGTTGTACTGAAAAATAATTTTGACGGCATTGATCTTGACTTCGAAAACTTTGCCTTCGTTGATTCAACTTCGACATGGCCGGCAACCCAACCCAACTGGATTCAATTCGTAAAAGATTTAGCACTCGCATTGCATGTAAACGGCAAAACACTTTCGATCACAACTCCTGTCCTCTTTGATCCGGCCACTGGCAAGAAGGGCTACTACGTGTATGCCTGGGCCGATATCGCTTCAGTTGTGGATCGAATCCGAATAATGACGTATGACTATTCCACTGCTACTCCGGGGCCGATCGGACCAATCACCTGGGCAGAGAGTGCAGTCAAATATGCGGTCTCGGTAATTCCAGCATCAAAGGTATTCCTTGGTATCGCAGGCTACGGCAGAGATTGGGTGACCGGAGTGGATGGGATCTGTCCAGCCAATGTTGCTTCCGTGGTTTCTCCAAAAGCACATGCTGCTACTTTCGTTATGAAAGATGCCATTAATTTGGCGGCAAGCTATGGCGTGGTTCCGGTCTACACCCCGAAATATGGCGAGAGCACTTTTACTTATTACAAGATTTATAGTGGCAAGGCCAGTTCTGGCGCCGCCACTTCGTGCACTGCCACCCGAACGGCCTGGTTTCAAGATGCACAGGGGTATGCACTTCGCGCAAATCTGGTGGGCAAGTACCGCTTGGGTGGTTTAGCCGCTTGGACCTTGGGCATGGAAGATCCCACAGCATCAGAGGCAATCAGAACCGTAGCGAAATCAATTGCTCCCGATGTGGTTGTTGGTTCTATTGTTGCTGATAATACGAGTGCCGTCATAGGCGATGCCGTAACAATCTTTGGAACTTTTCAACTACCAGATAGTCGACCTATCCCATCAGTACCGGTTAGCGTAGAAATTAGAAATACTTTGGGCGACTGGCACTCCATTTACTTGGGAACAACTGACGTTAATGGGATAGTCGCAGTTCCGATAATTTTCCCAGAGTTGACTTCAGTCCGAATGGTTTCGGAAGGTTCATGGGAACGACTGGCAGAAACTACTAAAGCTTTAGATATTGCCGTTCAATCAAAAATTACTTGGCAACCGCCATCATCGCTCAAGGCCGGCGCGACTTATTCAATCGCTGGGCGAATTCAGCCTAAAGTGGCGGATAAAATCATAACCTTTGAAGACGCAACAGTTAGCGCGGGAAAGAACCAAACCTCATTTTCCACAAAGACTGATGCTGAAGGAAATTTTATTATCTCCATTTCTTTTTCATCACCAGGTTTTCACAAAGTTAGATTGACAACTTCCGGTGATGATAAATTGGCTTCTGGATACAGCACATTCACGAATTTACTAGTACGGTAACTAAACTATGACTAAAACTGTTGCTCAAGAAGAACTCTCGATTGAACTGATGCTCAATCGACCGTGGGTAACGATCGTGTGGGACGATCCTGTAAATCTCATGAGTTATGTAACTTATGTTTTCATAAAACTTTTTGGAGTATCACCTGAGAAGGCTCATGAACTAATGATGAAAGTCCACACCGAAGGTAGGGCGGTAGTCAGTTCTGGTTCTCGGGAAGAGATGGAACGGGATGTGCAGCGATTGCACGAACATGGACTTTGGGCCACATTGCAGCGAGAAGATAAAGTCTGATGTCGCATTTTGAAGGTTCTTCTCATTCTTTTTCTATTCACCTTTCGCATGACGAGGCTGAAATTTTGATCAACTTAGTGGAACAACTTTTAGAACTCTTGGGCGAAGGCGATTTCTTCCACCACTATGACACCACCGACCCGTTGGCCCAGATGCTGGCCATGCCCTTAGAGATAGATATTCCGGAAGATCCAGTCTTACGAAGATTACTTCCTAGCGCTTATGCTGACCCGGAATCCGCTTCGGACTTTCGTCGTTATACCGAACCGGCGATACGTGGAATGAAACAAAGAACCCTCCGAAAGGTCCGGGAAGAACTCACGGGCATTGTCGATAAAACTGAAGATTCCGGCGTCATTGATGATCTTGACCCAGAAATTTGGCTTCTGGCGCTCAATGATCTTCGCTTGGCACTTGCGGTTCGGTTAGAAATTTCAGCGGAAAGTTTTGAAATCTTCGAACTCCTGCCCGACGAAAATCCCCAAAAATCGATTTATGCTGTTTATTTTTGGTTGGGATGGCTACAAGAGAACTTGCTTTCCCTACTGAACTCGCCCCAAGGTCGAGAAACTTTCTAGCAAATTCGTCATACTCGAACATCTCTTGAATAATGGGGGTATGAGCGCTTTGGAGAATCAACAATGGGCCTAAATTCCCACCTACCAATCGGCGTCTTTGACTCTGGTGTAGGCGGGCTTACTGTGGCTCGGTCCATCATCGATCAGCTTCCACACGAATCAATTCTCTATGTGGGGGATACCGCGCGCACGCCATACGGTCCACGCCCACTTGCCGAAGTTCGCTCATTTGCTTTGGAAATATTAGATCAACTAGTTGAAGAGGGCGTGAAAGCCCTAGTAATTGCATGCAACACCGCAAGTGCTGCAATGTTGCGAGATGCTCGTGAGCGCTATTCGGTTCCCGTTATAGAAGTGATCCAACCTGCAGTTCGGCGTGCGGTGTCAGCCACCAGGAGCGGTCGGATCGGCGTCATTGGAACCAGAGCAACCATCGAATCTGGAGCGTACCTAGATGCCTTTGCCGCCGCGCCACAATTAGATATTTCAGCCGCGGCATGTCCACTCTTTGTGGAATATGTCGAACGTGGCGAAACTTCGGGCGCGGCAATTACCGCCATTGCTAAGGATTACCTCGCGCCATTAATCGCGGATGACATCGATACTTTGGTATTAGGTTGTACCCACTATCCGTTATTGACCGGTGTGATTTCCTATGTCATGGGAAATGACGTGACTTTGGTTTCCAGCGCCGAAGAAACAGCGAAAGATCTCTATCGAATCTTGGTTGAGCAAGAGTTATTAAACGATGCCGAAGTCCCAGTCCACAAATTTGTAGCCACAGGAGATACTGAAAGTTTTGGGCAGTTAGCGCGCAGATTCCTAGGTCCGGAAGTTGTTAGGGTGAGTTCACAGATTTAATTAACTCAGTTCAATAAGGTTCAATAGGGTTCAATAAGGTTAAATAAGGAGAAAAATGTCGAAGGCGCGCATTGATGGTCGTTCACCAGATGAACTTCGACCTATTAAATTTACCCGTTCGTGGTTAAACAATGCCGAAGGGTCAGTCCTGGTTGAATTCGGAAATACTCGGGTGCTCTGTGTGGCTTCATTTACGGCAGGTGTACCACGGTGGTTGCATGGTGGAGGAAAGGGTTGGGTAACTTCGGAATATGCGATGCTGCCACGCGCAACTCATACTCGCTCTGATCGCGAAAGTGTTAAAGGTAAACTTGGCGGACGTACTCAAGAAATTTCGCGCTTAGTTGGCCGGTCACTGCGTTCTGTAGTTGACATGCAAGCGCTTGGAGAAAACACCATCGTTATCGACTGCGACGTATTGCAAGCGGACGGTGGAACCCGAACTGCAGCCATCACGGGTGCATATGTCGCACTTGCCGACGCGATTACTTGGGCAAAAGGTAAAGGTCTGATTTTACCTTCTCGAAATCCGCTTACTCAATCTGTATCTGCAGTCAGCGTAGGAATCATCGGCGGAGTTCCGATGTTGGACCTGTGTTATGAAGAAGATGTCACCGCCGATACCGATATGAATATAGTGTGTACTGGCGATGGGAATTTTGTAGAAGTACAAGGAACTGCTGAAGGAAAGCCATTTGATCGTAAATTGTTAGATGATCTTCTGGATTTGGGTACAGCAGGTTGTGCCTCCTTGGCAGCGATGCAACAGAGCGCACTGGGACTTTAGTATCTTGGGTGCGAAGAAATTTGACGAGAGCAATCAGGGCGATTTTTGATGAGACAGATCGTTTTAGCCACCCGCAATCGGGGGAAAGTCGCCGAATTTGAACGACTATTGGCCGAGTATGCCTCAGATGTGGAGGTCTTGGGGTTGACCGATTTTTCGAATCTGCCAGATGTGGATGAGACTGGGTCCACCTTTAGCGAGAACGCCTTTATTAAAGCCCGAGAAGTCAGCGCCTTCACTAACCTTGCCGCGATCGCCGACGACAGTGGGCTCTGCATCGATTTCCTGGGTGGTGACCCAGGCATTTTTTCCGCTAGATGGTCCGGAGTCCATGGCGATGATGCTGCCAACATTGAGAAAGTGCTGGCTCAGCTAATAGAAGTGCCCGAATCCCAACGCACCGCCTCGTTCCAATGTGCAGTCGCGCTCCATCTTCCCGATGGCAGGGAAATAGTTCAAATCGGTCAACTCGCTGGCCGGATCACTCTTCTTCCCAGAGGAAGCGCCGGATTTGGCTATGACCCAATTTTCCAGCCCAATGGTTTTGGGTTAACTCTGGGAGAATTTGCTCCAGGAGAGAAAGATAAAATTAGCCATCGGGGTCAGGCGCTTCGTAAGATTGCGCCACAAATAGGTGAATTTTTGGAATCTCGCCAGTAATAGTCGTGCGGTAGCCTAGAATTATCGGGAAGGTAAGACCAATATTTTCGGACAAACTCAAGGAGTCAACAAGTGGCCGTAGCGAAGAAGAGTGTGAGCAAGAAGCAGGTGGCAAAAAAGGCACCAGCGAAGAAAGCTCCCGTAAAAAAGGCCATTGCGAAGAAAGTTGTTGTGGCTAAGGTTCCGGCCAAGAAGGCGCCTGCGAAAAAGTCACCCACCAAGAAAGTTGCAACTAAGGCTCCGGCCAAGAAGGCTCCAGCCAAAAAAGCGCCAGTAAAGAAGGCGCCAGCCAAAAAAGCGCCAGCCAAAAAAGCGCCAGCCAAAAAAGCGCCAGTAAAGAAAGCTGCTAGCAAAAAGGCCACTAGCAAAAAAGCGACTAGCAAAAAAGCGACTAGCAAAAAGGCTGCTTCAAAACGTAGCGCCGTGAAGGCTACCAAGCCCATAACTAATATTTTGGCTTCGATGACGGAAGAATCTGCAGATATCGAAACAAGCGCCATGCAGACCCCGACAACTACATCCTCCGTCCCGACCCCTCGGGTTATATCCACTTCAACAACCTCCAACGAGCCCGCTGCCGCAGGTCGCAAACCAAAATCTTCCAACCGAGTTGTGATCGCTGTTGTCGCGGGAATTATTGTTCTGACACTTATCGTTGTGGCCCGAAATTCGGCATCTTCTTCAAAGAACGATTCGGTGGATTCTCCTTCGGCTACTCCAAGCGCTTCGGCACCTGCAACTCCGCCAACTGAGTCAACTATGAATTCCGCATCTCCAGCAGCCACCTCTGCGGCAGTTGCATCCCATGAAGCACCAGCCAACATAATTGCTCAGTACACAAGTAAAGGTGCGACGATTTATTGGCAGACTCCTGCATCATCTGATGGCCTATCAAATTACAATGTTGAGATCTCGGCGAACGGTGGAAAGTGGAAACTGATTTCCACAGTGCCAGCTTCGCAACTCTCCTTGGATGTAACCAAAGGTGCTGCAACTGGCTGGACATCATTTAGAGTTTCCAGCGTTTATTCAGATGCTCAAACAATTTCCGGAAAGGTCTTCGGACTTCCTGGTCAATTCTCCTAAATATATTTAGGCGATTTTATTAAGTACTTCCAGAATTGCTGCTACGTAAACATCACTTCCCATGTCGGATAAGTGAACTCCATCTGCCGCGAAAAATTCTGGATGGCCAATCGAAAGTGAATTCCAATCCACAACTGTTAGTTGGGGATACTTCTTCGCGACTCTGTTGATAATTTTATTGTTGTCATCGCGATAACTCCGGGGCACTGCTGTGTTTACTAAAATTATCTGCGGTTGATCTTTAAGAAGTTCTAGTAGATCAACTACGGACTGTTCCGTTAAATGGTTGTTATTTCCTAAGTCTAAAATAACGATGGAGTGGGGCACTTGAGGTTTGTCAGCCTTAACAACGGCGGTTAACTCCTGAATTTGGCGTCCTACTCGGGCATTAATTAAGGCAATATGGGCACGAGATTCCAATTTACTTCTGATTCCCAATATTACGGAATCACCGGTGACCCACAACCCCCTTTTTGAAACTGGCGCCACCGATTCTGTACTTTCGGGGGCCGATTGTGCTGCCAGTTCAATTGCCAACTTCAGCGAAATGTCATCCCCTCGAGAAAGACCCACTGATGCAGACGTGCTAAGAATTGCCAAGAATACTGCCGCCGCAATCGTTGCATTTCGTTTTTGCTTTCGGCGCACCGTCGGTAGCCGATATTTCATCCCTCTAAACCAATTTTGAAGCAACCCTCTTCGAATTGGAAGTTCAATCCATCGAAGCGATATATCCGCCAATGCAAAAACTAGTAGAAGGCGGGCACAATTAAGAGCAAAAACTGACCCAGCTAAATCCACCGAGGGTCGAGTGATCTGGAAGATAACCCAATGCCACAGGTAGATCCCGTATGACCTGGCTCCAATCCAGAGTAAGACTTTCGAGCTCATGATTGGCGCAAATCTGGAAGAGGGATGCACCAACGAAGTGATGATCGCACAACCAAAAATTCCTGCTAGAGGAAATGCCAATTTGTAAAGTGTGGGATTTGATTCATTGATAAAAAGGAAAGCGCTGAGTAAACCCAGCAAGCCAATGACACCAATTCCATCAACGAAATCTTGGGCTCGTTGCGCTATTTTAGAACTCAGATTTTGAGGTACCCAACTAACTGCTAACGCCGCTCCTAGGAAAAGTCCGAGACTGTGGGTGTCGGTGCCAAAATAAATATGGCTAGAACCCTGGCTATTTAAACCGTTCGAGGCATCGATGCGAAGTGAAAAAACAAACAGTGCTATTCCGGAAACTCCTGCAAATGCCAGTGCTACTTTTGCGATATTTTTCTTACCAAAATATTTAAGAATGAGAACTAAAACAATCGGCCATATTAAATAGAACTGAGCTTCGACTCCCAAAGACCACGTGTGTTGTAGCAACGGCGGTCGACCTATGGCAGAAAAATAATCCTGATGCAGCGCTACTAAGCGCCAGTTATTGGTCCCAGAGATAACGTAGGGAATGTCGGACAAGAGTCTTCGCATAGATTCGGGTGCCCAGATTGAACTGATAAGAATGCTGGATGAGATCACCACTAATAAGCTGGGTAGCAACCGTCGAACTCTGGCAAAATAGAATGCGCGTAGATCCAGGGCGCTGGATCTATCAATCGAATCCAAAATTAGTCTGGTAATTACATACCCGGAAATTACGAAGAAGAGATCAACACCTAAGAATCCACCTGGGATCCATGAGACTCCCAAGTGATACAGAAGAACTGCGATGACCGCCAGAGCCCGCAAGCCGTCGATCGGCGGAATATATTGAATCTTGTTTCTTGAAGAGTTCACTTACGTTTAGACGGTACTCGCTTTGATCCACTCTTTGAACTATTGACTGCTCGAGGCCGAACAGGAGCCGGCTTGCTATCAATAATTTTGTGCGGAACCAAAGGCAAATTTGAAATATCTTGTGCCGTCGTTACTGATTTATCTTCGACCGGCGAAGTGTCTAGGGACCGAACGAAAGTGTTAGAGGTCGGACGATTATTTGGACCAACGTTGGTGTCGATATCATTTTGAAGCCCGGCTAATTTCTCGAAGGCGCCACCAAGTTTTGCCCGAGAAGCAGAGATCGCTTGCTCTGCGGCCAGAAGCGATTGTGTTTGAACTTTATAAAGTTTCTCTGCCTCGGTAATCGCTGATGTTAGCCATCCGCGATAATCGGAAATATCTTGAGTCGCTTCAGCAATCATGCGATCAGCTTCGCGCTTCGCACTTTGCGAAAGAAGGTTTGCTTCTCGTTGTTTAGTTGCAAGTAATTCTGAAACCTGGGTTTCAGACGCTTCTTTGATTGCCGCCGCTTCACTTTCGGCAGCGTCAATATATTTTCGGCCCCGCGATTCAGCAGCGTTGAGAATTTGACGAGCCTTTGCCTCGGCGCTCTCTTTAGTCTCTTTGGCATTTCGAGTGCTGTCAGCAATAACTTTCTGCGCAAGTATGCTGGCTTGTCGCTCGCGTTGCTGCGCTGATTTGATAATGGTCATGGCAGTTTCAGTTGCTAAGATTTCAAACTCTTCTTTGGACAGTGCGGTAATGTCGCGACGTGATCGAAGGTCGGCAATCTGGCTTTCTAATTCCCGAATTCGCTCTAACGCATTTTCACTGGAAGCGGCTGGCCGGTCATTATCGGCCTTGAAGCCCACCCATGAGAGAAAATTCTTATCGCTCATTTTTTCCTCTAATCCCGTGCTACTGCCATCTGCCCAATTGCCCGAACCTTAGGAGGGATTCTAAGCCGACTTTGATGAATTGAGAAAAAAGTGAACTGGCGAAGTGGTTTTAGGCCCAGTTGAGGGTACGTTCTAAGGCCTTCTTCCAATGTTCATACCCTGTTTGCCGAAGCGGGCTACCTAATTCGGGCGCCCATCGCTTATAAACCTGCCATTGCTTCTTCAGCTCGTCGGTGCTCTCCCAAAACTGTACCGCCAGGCCAGCGGCATAGGCAGCGCCTAGTGCGGTTGTTTCATTAACTACTGGGCGAATGATTTCGATGCCCAAAATATTTGCCTGGAGTTGCATACATAAAGAGTTCGCCGTGATTCCGCCATCCACACGCATTTGGGTGAGCGTGACTCCAGTTTCTTCGGCCATGGCATCGATTACATCCCGAGTCTGAAAACAGACCGCTTCTAGCGTGGCGCGGGCCAAGTGGGCCTTTGTTACCGCGCGCGTCAATCCGACGATGGCACCTCGAGCATCACTTCGCCAGTGCGGTGCGAAGAGGCCAGAGAAGGCGGGCACGAAATAGACCCCACCGCTATCGCTGACGGACTCAGCCAAGGCCTCAATCTCTGAAGCATGGGAGATGACCCCAAGTTGATCTCGTAACCATTGAATCGCCGATCCGGTCACCGCCACCGAACCTTCCAGGGCATAGCGGGCCGGTTCATCCCCGAATTTGTAGCACACGGTCGTGAGCAAGCCGTGCTTAGAACGAACGATTTCCGTGCCGGTATTTAGCAGCGCAAAATTTCCAGTTCCATATGTGGTTTTGGAGTCGCCTCGTTCGAAACAGACTTGACCGACCATGGCGGCCTGTTGATCTCCCAAAATCGCCGCGATTGGGACTCGGGCGCCAAAGGGACCGCTAGCCGTGGTGTGTCCATAAATCTCAGAGGAGCTTTTGATCACCGGAAGTAGCTCGGCGGGAATGCCAAAGATTTCTAGGAGTTCAGGATCCCACTCCAGGGATTCCAAATCCATTAATAAGGTTCGGCTGGCATTGGTAACGTCGGTGATATGGACGCCCCCGTTGTGCCCTCCCGAGAGGTTCCACGCCACCCAACTATCGATGGTTCCGAAAAGCGCTCGCCTCTGCGAGATTGCTCGTTGGACCTCGGGGCAGTTGCGGATCAACCAGTTCATCTTGGAACCGGAGAAGTAAGGGGCGATTGTTAGCCCGGTTTTTCCCCGAATTAAATCGGTCTGCTCTTGAGACAGGCTGCTCAGAAATTCTTGGGTTCTGGTGTCCTGCCAGACAATAGCGTTATGCAACGGCAGGCCAGTCTCTCTGTCCCATGCAACTACAGTTTCGCGCTGATTAGTTATTCCCATCGCCACTAAATCCGAGCCCGAGATATTGGCTTTTGCCAAAGCACCGGCGATAACGGCTTGGGTTGCTTGCCAGATTTCGGAGGCATCATGTTCGACCCAACCAGCTTGGGGCAATATTTGGCGGTGCTCCAATTGGTGCTGCGCAACTATCGATCCGGTCTGATCAAAGATGATGAAACGCGAACTAGTTGTGCCTTGATCCAGTGAACCTATGTAGCTCATAACCCCTATTCTAAGAGTATGTCGAGTTTTAAGTCAGCCCTTAATCCGCAGCAACGCGCCGCTGCCGTGAAATCTTTAGCCGAGGACCAATTTGATATTTTGGTGATTGGCGGTGGGGTGACTGGCTCAGGCATCGCCTTGGATGCAGCTTCTCGCGGTTTAAAAGTTGCGTTGGTCGAAGCCAATGATTTGGCATCAGGTACATCTTCGCGCTCCAGCAAATTGATTCATGGTGGATTGCGATACTTAGAACAATATGATTTTAAATTGGTCCGCGAAGCCCTCCAAGAGCGCGAACTCATGGTGACAACACAGGCGCCACATTTAGTTAAGCCAGTTCCTTTTATTTACCCGCTTCACGAAAAGGTAAAAGAGCGAACCTATGTAGGTGCAGGTCTTGCGCTTTATGACGCTCTTCGTGGTTTTCAACGCGCATTGCCCAATCACAAACATATGAGCCAAAAACGCATCAACGAAGTTGCTCCTTCGCTTCGAGTAGATATCGTGACCGGAGGCATTCAATATTTTGATGCTCAAGTTGATGATGCTCGACATACGATGACAATTGCGCGTACCGCAGCCGAATATGGCGCCATTATTGCAACCCGAGTTAGTTGTGAATCCTTAATTCGAACAGGCAAAAAAGTTGTGGGCGCAAAAGTTCAGGATCGCGTCTCCGGAAAGACAATTGACGTTTCGGCGGCGGTCACAATTATGGCTGGTGGAGTGTGGAGCGATCCCATGCACCAGAAATTTGGGATCACCTCTGGGTATCACGTTCGAATGAGTAAAGGAACGCATATCGTTCTGCCCAAATCTGCCATCACTTCCAATTCCGGAATTATTCTTAAAACTGCAGTTTCCGTTCTCTTCATTATCCCTTGGGCCGATAAATGGATCGTAGGTACAACAGATACGGAATACACCGGAGATCGCGCAGAACCTTTGGCAACGAAAGAAGATGTTGATTACATTTTGGAGCATGCAAACAAGGTACTTAATCCAAAATTAAAGGCCGCTGATATTTTGGGCGTTTATGCCGGGCTTCGGCCATTAGTTTCTAAAACCAGTATTACCGCAACAACCAAACTTTCGCGGGTACATATCGTGGATCATCCAGAGCAAGGCTTTGTCAGTATTGCCGGTGGAAAATATACGACCTATCGGGTTATGGCTGAAGATGCCGTTGACCATGCTGCGCCGGATCTTCGTCGGATTGTTAATGAATCCTGTACTAAAGAGTTGCCCATTTTGGGAGCCATTGGCTATCAAACTTTGGTAAATCGCGCCGAATTTATTGCAGAGGAAATGGGGTTGTCTCGAGCCCAAGTTATTCACTTATTAGATCGATACGGATCGCAAATAGAAATATTGGCTGAACTTATTGAGCAAGAGCCACAACTGCGCAAACCCTTGGCTGAGGGATTGCCGTATCTTCGCGCCGAAATTCACTTTGCCATCACACATGAAGGAGCCATGACTGTTGAAGATGTGATTGCGCGTCGGACCAGAATCTCCTTCGAAACTTCAGATCATGGCCTGGGGGTTGTCAGCGAGGTCGCAAAAATTATCGCCCCGCTATTGGGTTGGAGCGCGGCCGATAAAAAGAAATCAATCTCTGATTATCAAAAGCAAGTTGCCACCGAGAAAGCAGCCGTTGAGCGCTATCACGAAGAAAGTGCCAATAAGGTACCAGTAACGGAAAAAGGTCAGAAAGTTAAAGCTTCGGCTTAATTCCAAGCGCCCAATATTGCACCGACCACCATCAAGTTGATGAGGTCTGGAGTGGATTCCAGTAACCACACTGTAAAGCCCTGGCCCCCGAAGAGGCGATGACTCACAGAAGTTGC
>JBAXSZ010000027.1:0-23976 GCA_037130455.1 Actinomycetes bacterium
TTCAGCGCCCTCTGAATCCAAGGGTGCCCAGCGCCGCAGTGATTAGTAGTCAGGTCTCCTAAAAGATTAAAACCCTTGGCTTTCGCTACTTTCAGCAGTGAAGCCATTGCCTTGTTGCCACCAAGAATCGGATCAATGTGATCGAAACTACTGGCGTCATAACGGTGGGTAGATCGAGCTGGAAAAACTGGAGTGAAGTAAATTCCGTTGATACCTAAGTCCACCAAATGATCTAGATGTTCGCGTACCCCGTCCAGGTCTCCGCCAAAAAGTTCGATGCCAGTAGTTTTATCTTTGCCTTGTGGTAGATCTTTCCAATCGCGCCGGACGAAGCGTTCAGGTGCTTGATCAATATATTTACCGGTGGTCGCAAAGCGATCGGGAAAAATTTGATAGAAGACCGAAGCACGTATCCATTCAGGATTCTTGCGCGAAGCAATGAGTTGGAAGTCGTTTGCACTTGTAACGTCGCTATCTGATACGCCCGCCGCATTGAGCCAGGTGAAGGTGTCACCAGTTATTAGGAGGAATCGGTAGGCGGTTTGGCGATTGATTACTTCTAACTTACAACTCCACCAGTTTTCCCCCTCTTTCGCTTTTCCGCGTTTGAGTTCGTGAAATCTCGGCTCGCCATCCATATAAATTCGAATAAGCACAGTTTCGATATTCTGATTGATATCACTTCTTATTTTGAACTCAACTTTTTCACCCAACTCCGGAGCCGCGTTGCTTAGATAGAGCTCGCTTCCATCATGATGTGGAGCAGTGATCGGAACCTTAACCTTCGAGGCTAAAGGTGTTGGCTTTGTAGGCAAAGTGTTCTCCCTTGGTATTAGTTGCAATTGCAGTCACCGAAATTGAAGTGGCACCTGGGTAGTCATTGGGATCCAAGTAGACGCTATATGGGGCGTTGTTATCAATACCCGCAGAGGTTACTGGTCCATTGGGAAGGGCTTGAACCTTGAATTCCACGCTGACTAAATTGCTGGTGGTCATGTTAGCGGTTGCCAAGTCATATCCAGTGAGGTCATCTGATTGGATCACTAATTTGCCGAGCTTTACCGCCGTGACATCTACCGTCTTCTTCGCTTGAAGGACGACGGTATCTAAAGCGGGCACAGTCAAAGTCAGAGCGGCCGCCGCGTTGGTGAAAGTGGATTTGCCCAAAAGAAGGTTCCACCCCGAAGTTGATGCAGTTGAAATCTTGACCTTCGCCGCTTTCTTGCCGTTATTAAACGCGACTAAATACTCTTTATTTTCAATTGGATCGCGCTTGGAAACTACAAGTATCGAACCTGATGCATATCTCACCTGCATCTGACCATTGGATAGACCGGGATATTTCTTTCGCAAACCAGCTAGTACCTGAAGGTATTTAGAAATTGGGTTCGTTAATCCCTGCGTGAAAGAGTTGCCATTTCCGATTGGAAGTGAGCCAATTCTGGCCTCCGTTTTCCACGCTTCGATCTTGGTGGGGAACATATCCTGACGGGCCATCTGATCCAGGCCAGGTCCGGTCCCAGTCATTCCCATTTCATCTCCGTAATACACAGTTGGAATTCCACGAGTTAAATAAAGCAGAGCATGTGCCAATTCAGTTCTGGGAAGCAATTCTGCTTGTGTTTGATCCTTAAGATCTGAGATCAAAAAGCCAATGCGACCCATGTCGTGGTTACCTAAAAATGTAACCAAGTTGCTGGCCGTCGATGTGGGACTGGTGTACATATCATCTTTGAGGAAGAGATTTTGCATGACGGCCGCATCTGAATAACCAGAGGCAAATTCTGAGGCGACATGTTGAAATGGAAAATCTAAAACTGTTTGGATTTTATTTACCCGCACATAGCCCATGAGATCCACTGGATTGATGTCATAAACTTCGCCGAAAATTGTGAAGTTATTTATCCCAACGCTTTTGGCCGCATCTTGAATTCCAGGAGACCAATTCTTGAAAAATTCATTGTCAACGTGGCGGGCCGTATCTACTCTAAATCCAGCGAATCCATAATCTTTAATCCATTGGCTGTACACATCTACCCAACCTTGGTACACCACCGGTTTTTCAGTCGCTAAATCATCCAGCGTGTAGAAATCCCCGAGTTGCAAACAAGGACCATCACCCCAACAGTGATCGATTGTTCCCACGTTGTGATAATTGGAAAGATCATTTAGCCAGGCTGGGTTTCGGGCGTTCTCTTTGCCAGCCGGTATGAATGCGACTTTGTCTTGATACTGGATGACATCGCCAGTGTGGTTAGTGACAATATCTAAAATCAGTTTTAAGCCCAGCTTCTTCGCACATGCAGAAAGATCAGTTAAGTCGCTCTTTGTACCTAGATGAGGATCCACATTCAAGAAATCAGCGCCCCAATATCCGTGATAACCAGCGCCACTGGCATGTGCTAAAACCTGAACGACCAATGGAGTTAACCACACTGCAGTAAATCCCAACGCCTTTATTCGGGCTAAGCCGTTATCGCCAGAAGAACACTTACCCGTCAAACCTTTTAGATCTCCGCCATGAAAAAAAGCAGTACTAGTCGGGTTATATCCCCCGGTTGGATCGGTTGTTGTTCCACCAGCTAAATCGTTGCTGGGATCTCCGTTCAGATATCGATCCGGCATTACAAAGTAAATGATGTCTTTGGCCAGCCCCACCTGAAGAGGCGCGGTCTGCGGCGTTGTCGCCAAGGCCATTGGTGCCACCAACAAAACAGCCACTGACAAGGCTGCGATGAGGGACTTCTTCACACTAGCCCTTCACGGAACCAGCGGTTAGACCGCTGACAATGTACTTCTGAAGCGACAAGAAGATGATGACGATTGGTACTGAGGCAATGATGGAACCAGCTGCAAAAGGTCCCCAGTTTTGGGAATATTGGCCGCCAATAAATTGCTGAAGTCCAACGGCAACTGTTCGGGTGTCCATGTTGACCAGGAAAAGTCTGGCCAAAATGTATTCATTGAAAGTTCCAATAAAACTCATCAAAGTTACAACGGCAAGTACTGGAGCTGCCAAGGGAACGAAGATCAGCCAAAAGGTTTGAACAGCGCTAGCGCCATCAATTTTGGCAGCCTCATCCAATTCCATGGGTATGGAATCCACAAAACCTTTAAGCAGCCAAATATTGACTCCCATTGCTCCGCCCAAATAGACCAGAAGCAGACCAGGTTGAGTGCCTAATCCAATATCTGGAGCGAAGTTATGAACTCGTTCCATAATGACATAGACGGCCGATATCGCCAGAATCGCCGGAAACATTTGGACAAGGAGCAATAACTGAATTCCCAATTTCTTACCGGTGAAATTAAGACGAGAAAATGCGAAAGCGGCAGCAGATCCGATCATCACCGAAATGAGAGCAACTGATCCAGCAATATAAAGGGAGTTCTTCATCCAGGTTAAGTAAGGGATTGCAGGACTCTTGAAGAGCGTATGGTAATTATTCCAAGAGAATACTTTTGGAATGAAGGAGGTTAGTTGCAGACTCCCAGATGGATTGAAAGATGAAATGACAACCAGATAGAGTGGGAAGATCGAAAAGAGGCAGATAAAAATGCCGATCGCGTGACGCCATGAATTTTCTCTCAGCCACTTTTTCATTTGAAAGTCTCCAAAACTTTAGATTTTCGCAATCCATAAAGTGAAATTCCTGCAACGATTACAAATATGACTACTGAAATTGCGCTGGCAAGTCCTAAATCTTGGGTATTAGAACCGAATGCGATTTTGTAGGTATAGCTGATCAAAATATCTGTGCCACCAGCAATTTCGCCGCTCAAGACATTTCTTGGACCGCCACCTGTCAGAAGGTAAATCAAATTGAAATTGTTAAAATTAAAAGCAAAAGAAGCGATGAGAAGTGGCGAAAGAATCTGCAAAAGCAATGGCAGCGTGATCTTTCTAAATATTTGACGGGGATTCGCCCCATCGATCGCTGCTGCTTCATTCAATTCGGAAGGAATAGCTTGGAGGGCACCGCTGGATATTAGATAGAAATACGGAAATGCCAGCCATAGGTTTACAAAAATCACTGCAAGGCGGGCAAAGCTCGCGTTTTGGAACCAGGCAATATGAGTGCCCAAAATATTATTTATGGCGCCGAATTCGGTATCGAACATACCTGCCCAAATCAAAATGCTCATGATGCTCGGCATGGCATATGGCAAAATCAAAATGGAGCGATAAAAACGACGACCCCGCATTGGTTTGTTCATGGCAATGGCAAGCAGTAGGCCTAAGGCAAAGGATGTGAGAACGGTGCCAGTTGCAAAGACCATAGTCCAAATAAATACTCTGATCAGTGGACCGCGCACCTTGGAGTCAGAGAAGAGTTTGGTGTAATTCTCAAACCAAATCGGTGCTCGCCACCCGGGACTCAACATATTGGAAGAATCGGTTGTTAACGCAAAATTGCCACGTCCGTTATCGCGATACACGGAGTCATCAACCAAGCTTTTAAATATCCCTTGGTCTGGCAAGTACTCGAGAACTTGGTGAGAAACTACTCCTACGTCAAAGCCTTCTAAAGTTACGAAATAACCAGTTTTTCCAAAGACGAAGCGAGCATTCGAGTACTTAGTGTCGGCCGTTTGCATCTCAGTAGGAGTGAGAACTCGGAAGTTTGGAGCTGTTGCCGCGACTTCGTTGGCATCAAGAGTTACTTGATCTGCCGTTAAATCTATTCGGCTCTTCTCTGTAGCAAGAAAATATTGCTTGTTAATTGTGTCGCTAGCCAAAATTGCTGGGACACCGTTGCTCACACCGATCTTTATGTCAAAAGAAGTTCCGTTTGCATCTGGCTCAACTGCTCGAGAAATAATCTGCTCTATCGCTTGTTGCTTGGAAAGAATATTTCCCGTCTTGTAATTGAACTCCGACATGACGACGGTGTACAAGATCGGCGAGAGAACGAATGCAAAGAGGAGCAGGAGTCCTGGTATAAAGAATTTCAAAGGAACGGAAACTTGGGTTAAGTAGGTGAACGCAATCAGAATCACTGCTATCGCAAGAAATATTGCAATTGCATATTCGCGTTGTGCAACAGCATGTTGGGTAAGCATCAGCAGGACCACGCTGATCACCAGAACAACAATTAGCTTGAGAACGTAGGCAACCTTGCCGCGTAATAATGTCATCATCAGAATCTGCTACCTAACTGTTGCTGAGCGTCTATTTACTGAAGAGTGCGTTTTGCTTGCCACCTGCGTATTGTCGAAGCCTAAACGAAAAAGGGCAATACGGTCTTTTTCTCGGCCGCATTGCCCTTTTTTTACTTACCGTGGATCAACCAGATTTAGAGGTCGCCTTTTCCGGCGTTCACATTGCCAACCCAGATGGCTGCCAACTTCTTGGCTTCCTTAACAGGGTCTTTTCCATCAACCAAAACAGCGGTCCAGTAAGCTGGAGCTGAATCCCAGTAGTTTGCACCACCGGCGTTGTTGTTCAAGAAAGCACCAATCTGTGGGATTCCTCCAAGGCTAGCTGCAGTACCAAAGCCTTTTTGGCCAGCAGATACTGAAGCGCTTGATTGAGCACCCTTATTTGCTGGTGGACGACCTTCGATTGCCTCATAGCGGGAAGCGCCATCAGCAGATCCAAAGAAGTTAACCAGGAAGGACTTTGCGCCCGCTGCATTTCCATGCTTTGCAGCATAAGAAGTGAGCAATGCACCGCTAACGCTTGCGAACATGTGACCGTAAGAACCAGCTGTAACACCTGGAACAGGCATGAGGTTCATGTCGAAGCCCTTGGCTACATAGTCTTTCCACTCCCAGTTACCGATGACAGCAAATGGAACGGTTCCGGCTAGGAAGTTGTCCTTGCAACCAGTGTCTGAAGCAGGGAAGAAGCCATTGCTCTTTCCATTGCTATCGAGCAGGTAGGTCTTGACGTTTGCACCAAATGTAGGTGCTTGAACTGAACCACGAACAACAGCGCCAGCTGAGTTGAATTGATATGCATCAAGTCCAAGAGCTGAGAACACTGAGTGAGCGCCCCATGACATTCCGCCACCAGCGATGCAAAGACCGGCCTTGAGGCCCTTTGCTGCTTTGTTAGCCTTGTAATAATTGACCATGTCACCAAAAGTTTTTGGTGCGGTTGCTACAAGCTTGGTGTTGTAGATCATTGCAACGTTGTTGATGTCGACAGGAATACCGTACAACTTCTTCTGGAAACTCAAGTCAACGAATTGCGAAGGGTTGAACTGAGCTCTAACGGCTGCAGAGAGAACTAGTGGAGCCAATTTTCCGCTCTTAGCGGCGGTTGGAACCCAGTCATTTGCAGCAACAACGATATCTGGACCGGTTTGGTCCGTGGCGTTGTCGAAAGCGGCTTTCAAAGCATCAAAGCTTGAGAAAGGTACGACCTTGATGGTGTAACCAGGAACCCAGTCACTCTTTGCCTTCAAAACTGCCTGAAGATTTGGGCCACGTGTTTCGTCGGCCCAGACAACAATCTCGTTCGCAGCCTTAGCGGCTGGAACAACGAGAGTTGAAATTGCGATTGCGGCAATGGCAATTATGCCAAAAGCACTGTTCCGCTTTTTCATCATTAATTTCCTCCATGAATTTGTGCTGCCCGAGGGAGGCAACTGGCTAATTACACTTGAGTATCAGGTTCAAGGCAAGCCATTCGTGCCTGCCAGCACCCATATCTGGGTGCCGTTACGCGATTGTTATAAAAATTCACAAAAATGCCCGAATATCAGCGATATTCGGGCATTTTTCTTAGGATTTTATGAATGTAAAGCGCCACTCCACCCAGCAACTTCTTCTGCTTTTCGAGGTCCATGACCAACATAACGAGCTGAAGGTCGAATAATTCGACCCGCCTGCTTTTGTTCCAATATATGTGCAGACCAACCTGCGGTACGTGCCGATGTGAACATAGAGGTAAATAGATTGGCTGGAATTTGGGCGAAATCCAAAACGATCGCGGCCCAAAATTCAACGTTGGTTTCCAAGACTCGATCTGGATAGCGCTCGTGAAGTTCAGCCAGCGCCGCCTTCTCTAACGCCAAAGCAACTTCATAACGTGGTGCGCCAAGTTCAGTAGCAATTCGGCGAAGGGTGCGAGCGCGCGGATCTTCAGCACGATAGACACGATGGCCAAAGCCCATCAGTCTTTCACCGCGATCCATGATGCCTTTTACATACGCACGTGCATCGCCAGACTTTTCAACATCCTCAATCATGCCGAGCACGCGAGACGGAGCACCACCGTGGAGTGGACCAGACATTGCACCGATCGCACCGGAAAGTGCGGCGGCCACATCAGCACCAGTAGATGCGATTACTCGTGATGTAAATGTCGAAGCATTCATTCCATGTTCAGCCGCAGAAACAAAGTATGCGTCAATAGCTTTAACGTGCTTTGGATCGGCTTCTCCGCGCCAGCGAATTAACATGCGCTCTACCGCGCTGTTTCCCTTAGCAATTTCTGATTCGGCAACGGGCGTTAACTTTTCGCCACGAGCGGACTGCGCTACAAAAGATAAAACCATCGCAGACGCGCGACCAACCCCGTCACGGGCTTCTGCATCAGAAGTGTCAAGAAGTGGCTTAAACCCCCACGCCGGTGCCAACATTGCGATCGCAGATTGCACATCTACTCGAACATCACCGGTATGAACTGGCAGAGCGAAAACTTCTTCGGTCGGCATTCCTGATTCGAAAGAATCATCAACCAGAAGTCCCCATACTTTTTCGAAGGAAACTTTTCCTACTAAATCTTCAATGTCTACTCCGCGGTAGCGAAGTGAACTTCCTTCTTTATCTGGTTCAGCAATAATGGATTCGAAAGCAATCACACCTTCAAGACCAGGCTTAAAATCATCGGTCACAGCGCACTCCCCTAATTACGACGTTCACTTCAATTCGCTTATTCTGCCCCCATTAACGAGCCGTTCCAAACCAAAAAAGGTTCTTGAAGTGTTAGTCCTAAGTGACCTGCGATACATCAAAATATTGCACCAGGCTGATTTGGGATTTGAGGCGTATCTTGTGACCATGAGCGAACTTGATAAATCTGCCATTTCTGCGATGCGCCGCTCCTATGGGGACCAGGGCTTATCCGAGACAGATATTGCTTCCAACCCCTTGGCCCAATTTCAATCTTGGCTTCATGAGGCCGCCAAAAATCCCGTGATCGTTGAGGCAAATGCCATGGTGCTTGGGACCGTGGATGCAGGTAAGCCCACCTCCAGAACTGTTTTGCTCAAAGATGTTACCGACGCAGGTTTCACTTTCTTCAGCAATTATCAATCGCAGAAAGGGCGGCAGATCGCCCTCAATCCCAACGTTAGTCTGCTCTTTCCTTGGTATGCCATGGAGCGCCAGGTGATGGTCTTGGGGGTGGCCAAGCAAATTTCGCGATCTGAAAGTGAAACATATTTTTTGAGTCGGCCATGGAGTAGCCAAATTGGGGCCTGGGCCAGTCAGCAGTCAGAACCACTTGCATCCCGAAGTGAATTAGAAGCTCGCTTTCAACAATTTTCCAAAGAATTTCCGGAAGGCACTCCGGTTCCAATTCCACCCTATTGGGGCGGCTATGTGGTCCAAGCCACAAGCATTGAATTTTGGCAGGGGCGCTACTCGAGGTTGCACGATCGCATTAGATACACGCCAACCTCTTCGAATGACCAACACATCGGGCTTTCCAATAATGGTTGGAAGGCCGAACGCTTCTACCCATAGGCTTACCTTGTGACTGACATACTCATTCCAGAAAATATAAAACCTTCCGATGGTCGTTTCGGTTGCGGTCCATCCAAGATCCGTCCAAATTCGCTGAGCGCACTAGGAGCTAGTGGGACTTCAATTCTTGGCACTTCCCACCGCCAGAAACCTGTAAAGAATGTGGTGGGCAAAGTCCGCTCGGGACTGACTTCTCTTTTCAACTTACCGGAAGGGTATGAAGTAGTTCTCGGCAATGGCGGTTCAACTGCTTTTTGGGATATCGCAACATTTGGCTTGATCGAAAATAGATCTCAACATTTAGTCTTTGGCGAGTTCTCCTCAAAATTCGCCAGTGCGGCAAAAGAGGCGCCGTTCCTCGGCGAACCCACCGTTATTAAATCGGAGCCCGGGACTCATCCTCTTTCGGCGATTGAAGAAGGAATCGATGTTTACGCGGTGACGCATAATGAAACTAGCACCGGTGTTTCTATGCCCATCATGAGACCCGCAGGTAGCGAAGGCGCATTAGTTCTGGTCGATGCAACCAGTGCAGCTGGTGGATTAGATGTTGATATGTCGCAATCAGATGTTTACTACTTTGCACCCCAAAAATCTTTTGCCTCTGATGGCGGCCTCTGGATTGCGATCATGAGTCCTGCAGCCATTGAGAGGGTTGCAAAAATTAAGGAAAGTGGCCGCTGGACTCCAGCGTTTTTTGATTTAACTATCGCGATTGAAAACAGCCGACTAGATCAAACCTACAACACCCCTGCGGTGGCAACGTTGATTTTGCTAGCAGAACAAATCGAGTGGATGAATCACAATGGCGGGCTAAAATTTGCCGCCGGTCGTTCTGCTGATTCTTCTAGTCGACTTTATAGTTGGGCCGAAAGAACCGCTTACACGACCCCATTCGTTATTGATCCAAGCATGCGATCCAAAGTAGTCGGCACCATCAACTTTGATGATTCGATTGATGCGATGGAAGTTGCAAAAGTACTACGCGCTAACGGAATCGTTGATACTGAGCCTTATCGCAAGCTGGGTAAGAATCAATTGCGAATCGGAATGTTCCCCGCTATTGAGCCATCAGATATCGATCACCTAACAGCAAGCATCGACTACGTAGTAGCCGCATTGGCTAATTAGTTCGCGATGAGCTACAAGGTTCGCAGATTCGTCACATTAGCGGTTCTTATCGGGATTACCGCATTGGTTTTTGTCGGAGCACATAAATAGTAAAGAAAATGAATTAAGAGAAAGACCCGAAGCTACGGTGAAACCTTGAACGTCAACAATCTGCCCCGCCACGAAGGTGTTGGCACCGGTGTAAGTGACGGTGGTCGAAGATACAGACGCGGCCGAGAGAGTTGCGGCGGCAGGAAGACTTGGAAGTTGCAAATTCTGGTCCAGCGAGTTCGCCAAACCAACTTTTCCACCGGCGAAGTTATCTAGCGAAACCCAAGGTTTGGTGATCGCGGATGCACCGGTGTTCTCAATTCGATAACCTACGTATTGAGCATCAACACCTTGCTTCTGATCGATATAAAAAACTTTGGCTTGCGCAGGGACGGCAACAAGACCATTTTGAGCGGACATTGAAAGGGAACAAGCGGCATTAGCGGCATTAGCGGCCGTAGAGCACGGGAGATAGCGCAATTACTGAGAGCATCGAAGCGCTGAGCGCCCCAGATAAAAGCAATCTAATAAATTTCATTTTTCGGTTGACAACAGTCAACGACTTTGGTGCACCACTCACAAACGTCCCCGTCCCATAAAAAAATGAATGTCCCTATTCATCTGGCGTGCCTTGTTGAGCCACCTACTTATTGGCTCGCCAGCGCACTCCTATAACCAAGGTATTGTACTAGAAGTTTAGTTCGTTAATTTAACCCAAAGGATTCACTTTTTATCGGCGCGGGGGTCATTTTTCAGTCATGGTTGGTGCGCTTTTCGCTCGCGGGAAGTAGCTTGAAGACGAAGAATTGGGAAGGTGGGCGCTTACCGAGCCGATTTTCCAGAGTTGCGGACGATAAACGCGGTCCCCAGCGCTGCCAGCACCGTAACTGACCCACATAAAGTGACGGTCTGGCGGACCCCAATGGAGGTCGAGAGCCAGCCGATAAATGGCGAGCCAAAGGGCGTGCCCCCCATGAAGATCATCAGGTAAATCCCCATGACCCGACCTCGCAAATGGGGGTCCGAGGTCGTTTGTACGAACGAGTTCGCCGCGATCAGAGTAGTCAGGGCAAAAGCGCCGCAGAGTGGAAGGATGAAAAGGTAGAAGTCATAGCTGGGCATGAAGGAGAGGAGAATTTCTGAGGCGCCAAAGAGCGAGGCGAAGAACATAACGAACCTAGGACCATGCTTTCTATCCAACTTCGCCGACAGCAGCGCACCGGTAAGGGAGCCAATCGCCACGACGCTACCCATGCTTCCGTAGGAGGCGGCTCCTTTGCCAAAGACTTTAGTGGCCATTAACGCGTTAAAGATCTGAAAATTCAATCCGAAAGTAGCCGTGAAAAATACGGTCACCATCACAGCCACGATATCTTTTCGAGATCTCACATATCGAATTGCTTCGCTGATTTTTGCAACAGCCTTGGGTTCATGCTCGATAAATAAATCCGACTCTTTGATGAGAGATAGCCCGCCGAGAACGAAAATATAAGAAATCGAATTAAATATAAAGGAAGGGCCAGTTCCGAACCACGAAATCATCA
The DNA here is from genome assembly GCA_037130455.1 of Actinomycetes bacterium. Taxonomy (GTDB): domain Bacteria; phylum Actinomycetota; class Actinomycetes; order Nanopelagicales; family Nanopelagicaceae; genus CAIMZW01. Next base: position 11,406 of record JBAXSZ010000027.1, read on the forward strand.
AGCCTGATAGCCCTGGTCCTACCAATCGGCCGGCATTGAAGTTTGCCGAATTTAGGCTGATCGCATTTGCAATGTCGGACTTGCCAACAACTTCGGAATTAAAACTTTGTCGAACCGGTGCATCGATCGAACTAAATACTCCCAAGCTCAACGCCAGCATGAACACATGCCAGATTGAAACTGTATGTGTGACGATCAACACACCTAAGAGAAGTGAAGAGACTCCCCCACCCAAATTTGTGATCATCAACAATTTTCTTTTATTGAACCGATCCGCCAACGACCCGCCATACATGCTCAGTAAAAGCGCGGGTAAAAATTGCAACCCCGTGACAAGTCCCAAATCTCTTCCGCTGTGAGTTAATTCCAGAACTAACCAATCCTGAGCAATTCGCTGCGCCCAAGTTCCGATATTTGACATCGCATTGGCTGCAAAAAGAATCCGAAAATTTCGATGTTTGAAAGATCTCATCGAAGGAAAGTCAGAGATCATTGTGTAAGGATAATGTTTTTATATTAAGGTTGAGGCATGAAAAGTTCCCTGGGCATCATCGTCCTCGGAATTGTGGCACTCGTTATCGCGCTTGTTGTGGCAATAGTCGTTGGTGCACGTGGTGACGTGTTGTGGATCTGTGTAGTGGCAATCTGGCTTGGATTAGTGGGATTGCTTTACACGATTAGGCACGAACGACATTTAAAGTCGATGAATAATTAATTAACCTTCGATCTGCCCGGCAATTCCGCGAAGAACTTTTGCCAAGCGCTCTGCTTCTGGGCCTTGTGGGTGACGACCATGACGAAGCCCATTTCCAACTTTGTCCAAAATCTTGATTGTGTCTTCAATCATCGTCGCCAAATCATCGGTATTGATTCGGGTATTGGCCACAATGGATGCTGGGGCTTCAATGATTCGAACCGAAAGAGCTTGCGGACCGCGCCGACCTTCAGCAACACCGAACTCCAACTTGGTTCCTGGCTTCACGCTGGTTGTGCCAGCCGGAAGTGCAGCGGCAGCAAGATATACATCTTCGCCCTCTTCAGATGAAATGAAACCAAAGCCTTTTTCCAGACTAAACCACTTCACGCGACCAATTGGCATGGTGAGCTCCATTCTTAGTAAATCTGGTGGGCCGCAAAAAAACGGGCAGAGGGTTAGTTTAACTCACGCGGCGTAACGGCGTGAGGGTTATTCAGTGACTACTAAAGCCTCCGAATGAGCCCCGCATCCGTGATCAACAGAGACCACGCGGGCATCTTCAGGTGATATTGCATTCGAGCAGACTCCAAATGCCGAACGAAGCGAACCAGCGATCGGAATAAAGAAGCCACAAGAGGCACATGGATGTGGTGCATTTTGGGCAATCGGGGTATTTGGACCGCGATCACCTTCATACCAGCGCTTGCTTGCTTGATCTCGGCCAATAATCGAAAGCGTACGGGCACGGCCCAATCCCAATTCCCAAATTTGAACTGCTTCGAGTTCCTCTTCGCCAGGGAGGGCTGACATGCCTGGAACCAATCGCTCATCATCGGCTGCAGTTGGAACAATATCTCCGACTCCAACATCTCCAGGTTGAATTCGGTCCATATAAGGAACCCATTCGGGAGCTAATAACGAATCATGACCTGGCAGTAAAACAACGTCACAGAGGGTCGCCGCAGAACCTTGATCAACCTTGGCAACGGTTACAGCCCAGCGCCAACCCACATATCCCGGCAGCGAAGCTGCAAATAGATAGGTACCAATTCGATCGTTTTCATCTTCAATAGCGACTAGTTCGCCCACATATTCAGATTTCTGGGCATCTTCAATAGCGGCAGCGCGAGCAATCTCCAACGCCCCATACATATCCACGATATCCATGGCACCACCTTAAACTAAAAACCCCCCGAATGAATTCGAGGGGTTTAAAGGTGACAACTAGCCGTTAGCTAGAAATCCATGTCGCCGCCTTGCTGGGCTGGAGCAGGACGCTGCTCTGGCTTATCAGCAATGACCGCTTCGGTAGTGAGGAATAACGCCGCAATAGATGCCGCATTTTGAAGTGCTGAACGAGTCACCTTGGCTGGATCAATAATTCCGGCCTTGATCATGTCCACATATTCGCCAGTTGCGGCATTGAGACCGAATCCTGCTGCTTCGCGACCAACGCGCTCAACAACAACTCCGCCTTCAAGGCCAGCGTTGATAGCGATCTGCTTCAAAGGAGCTTCGATTGCAGCTTCTACAATTCGAGCTCCTGTTGCTTCATCACCAGTTAGATTCAACTTGGCAAATGCTGCCTTGCCTGCTTGGAGAAGAGCAACGCCACCACCGGCGACAATTCCTTCTTCAACGGCTGCTTTTGCATTTCGAACTGCATCTTCGATGCGGTGCTTTCGCTCTTTTAATTCAACTTCAGTAGCTGCGCCGGCTTTGATAACGGCTACGCCACCAGCAAGTTTTGCCAAACGCTCTTGCAACTTCTCACGGTCATAATCGGAATCGCTCTTTTCAATTTCAGAACGAATCTGAGTTACGCGACCTTTGATTTGCTCGGCGTCGCCAGAACCTTCAACGATAGTGGTCTCTTCCTTCGCAATAACAACCTTGCGAGCGCGACCCAAAAGATCCATGGTTGCGGTTTCTAGCTTTAAGCCAACTTCTTCAGAAATAACTGTTGCACCAGTAAGGATTGCAATGTCTTGCAACATCGCCTTACGACGGTCGCCAAAGCCAGGGGCTTTTACTGCTGCAGAACGGAAAGTTCCGCGAATCTTGTTGACTACCAAAGTTGCCAAGGCTTCACCTTCAACATCTTCAGCCAAGATAACAAGAGGCTTTCCGGATTGCATAACTTTTTCCAGAATTGGAAGTAAGTCTTTAATGTTGGTGATCTTGGAGTTAGCAATAAGAATGTATGGATCTTCTAATACTGCTTCCATGCGATCGGTATCGGTGGTGAAGTAAGGCGAGATGTATCCCTTATCGAAGCGCATACCTTCGGTGAGCTCTAACTCAAGTCCGAATGTGTTGCTCTCTTCAACAGTGATAACACCTTCCTTGCCAACTTTGTCCATCGCTTCAGCGATCATTTCACCGATAGTTGTATCCGCGGCAGAAATTGATGCAGTAGCGGAAATCTGTTCTTTGGTTTCCACTGGCTTGGCCATAGCTGAAAGTTCTGCAGAAATTGCTTCAACTGCCTTTTCAATTCCGCGCTTAAGTGCCATTGGATTTGAACCGGCAGCAACGTTGCGAAGACCTTCGCGAACCAAAGCTTGTGCCAAAACGGTAGCCGTGGTCGTTCCATCGCCAGCGACATCATCAGTTTTCTTTGCTACTTCTTTAACCAGTTCTGCACCGATTTTTTCCCAAGGATCATCTAGTTCGATCTCTTTAGCAATCGAAACTCCATCATTGGTGATTGTGGGGGCTCCCCACTTCTTCTCTAGAACGACGTTACGGCCACGGGGTCCAAGAGTTACCTTGACCGCATCTGCCAATACGTTCATTCCACGTTCCAGGCCGCGACGGGCCTCTTCATTAAAGGCAATCATCTTTGCCATAGCTTAAGTATCTCCCTCAGATAAATGTGCAAGTTATCACTCGCACCCGTTGAGTGCTAATGCCAAATCTAGGGCAGAGCGGGAGTTAGGGCAAACCCAACTTAAAGGCGGGTGCTTCTGGCCGCCGTTCGGGCCTCACGAAGCCGACGAAGACGCTTGACCAGCATGGGATAAGCCTGGAGGGCATCGTCTCGGTCGATCAAATGATTGAGGAGTTGGTAATAAGAAGGTGGATTCATATCAAAGAGCTCTTTGAGAGCGCTCTCCTTGGCGCCGGCGTAACGCCACCATTGACGCTCAAACTCCAGAATGCGCAGCTCCAGATCGGTCAGGGTAGTGGCCGAGGATTTGGCTGCCTCAAATTCCGGGGAATTGATGGCGGCAGAGTTAAGGGCGAGGTTCTCCATACCCGAAATCATAGGAGAGTTCGGGACAAAACCTGTGTTTCTAGCGAATCTGTGCCGACTAGAGAGTTGCCAAGATTTCTGCTAAATCACTTTCCTTCGTCCAGGGGTTCACGATGGCAAAGCGAAGTATGGGAGCCCCATGATGGGCCGAAGGGGTAACGAACCCAATCTGATCTTCCAGCAACTTATCGGACCAGGTTTGGTACTGAGTTGCGTTCCAACCTTTCCGAGTAAAGGCCACAACTGACAAGGTAGGTTCGACAACCAATTCCAGGTTCGGATGGTTGCGAATCATGGTCGCTGCAGTCCGAGCCATCTCCATGGTGTCTTCAACTGCCTGGGCGTATTCAGTGGTCCCATGCGCAGCCAAGGAAAACCAGAACGGCAATCCTCGGGCCCGCCTGGTTAAATGAATGGCATAGTCAGAGGGATTCCATTCGCTCTCATCTTCCAAAGTTTCCAAATATGCGGCGTGCTGCAAATGTGCTTTCTTTCCCAGTTCCGGATTTCGATAAATAAGTGCGCAGGCATCGAAAGGTGCGAATAACCATTTATGAGGATCAACGATTAATGAATCGGCTTTTTCAACTCCATCAAATAAGTGGCGAGATTTAGGAGCACAGAGCGCCGCCAATCCATAGGCGCCATCAACGTGAAACCAAATCCCTCGGTCACGAGCGACATCACCTAAGGAGGAAAGTTGATCAATGATTCCTAAGTTAGTTGTGCCAGCAGTTGCGACTAGTGCAAAGACTTGATGAGTTGGATTTTCCAGATGGTACTTATCAATAATGTTGGCGGCTTCGTCTCCTGAAAGTGAACCATTTAACTTTGGTTCAATAAGTAATGTTTCAATATCCATCACTTGTGCAGCTGCCTTGATGGAAGAGTGTGCTTCAGAGCTGGCGGCCACCACCCACTGAGTTACATCTGACCTTTTGCTTCGAAAATGCGCGCGAGCCGCAACCAAGGCAGAAAGGTTTCCAATTGTTCCGCCTTGAACAAAAACTCCACCAGCCGTTTCTGGTAAACCAGCCAGGTCTGAAATCCATCGGAGCGCTTGATTTTCAGCAAAGACCGCGCCAGCACCTTCTAACCATGAACCGCCATACAAGGCACTTGCACCTACAACTAAATCAAAAAGGTTTGCGTATTCACTCGGTGCTGAAGGAATGAAAGCTAGATAACGGGGATGATCGGTAGAAATGCAGGCTTTAGCTAATACATCTTTGAAAAGATCCATCGCTTTTTCACCACCCAAGCCAGCGGGCGTGATGGTGTTACCAACTAAAGCAAATAACTCTTCTGCCGATTTTGGGCCATCAAGAGGTGGGTCATTCTTAAGACGATCCAGACTGTATTCCAAAACCTGATGGGCGAGCGCTTCAACCTCGGGGGTAAATTCATGCACGGGCTGATTGTGCCAGTTAAGTTCGACTCTGGTTTAAGCCTTCTGCCGCTTTGACTATCTTCTTCAACATAGTTGGGAAAACAAAGCTATGGAAGGGCATCACTGCAAACCAGTACAACTGGCCGCCTAAGCCACGCGGGGAAAAGGTGGCCTCCTGTTCAATTCGTCGATAAGGAAGGCCTTCTCGTTCGGCTTCAACAATCCTAAATTCCAACCATGCCTTTCCGGGCAGAATCATTTCAGCATAGAGTCGAAGGCGAACACCCGGTTCGACAATTTCTACACGCCAAAAATCCAAACTATCGCCGGCGCGTAGATGGAACGGATCCCGGCGACCACGACGAAGTCCGACTCCCCCAACCATTCGATCCAAAACTCCTCTTGCCCACCAAAGAAAATCGGCGCCATACCAACCGGTTTTGCCGCCAATAGCTTCGATGGTCTTCCAAAGATCTTCCGCAGGAATTGTCACATCAGCTGTTCGAAAATCTCGATACAAAGTTTCCCCAGCCCATGACGGATCGCTCTGCGCTTTCTGCCACGGTGCCGCCGGGAAAGTGGCATCAGACCAACGAGTTTCCACCTGGTTTGAGTTAATGCTTGATAGTGCCAATTCAATAGCCGTCGCTAACGGCAACAGACCTTCTTTTGGCGCCGAGATCAAATGCTCGATGCTCTTCTTTGGGTCAGCGACAACTTCGCTGATCAGGGATCCGACCAATGGCCTGGCTAACGCGGTTGGGACGGGAGTAACCAAACCAATCCACAAACTGGAAAGACCAGGAGAAAGAATGGGAACTTTGATAATGATTCTACGAGGCAACCCAGAGAGTTTGGCAAAAGTTTGCATCATGTCCGCATAGGAAAGGACTTCCGGACCACCAATATCGAATTGGCCACTCACTGGTTTATCCAACATCGCAATTTTTGTCAGATACCAAAGCACGTCGCGAATCGCGATCGGTTGAGTCAAATTGGAAACCCATTTTGGAGTTGTCATGATGGGCAAGCGATGGGTCAGGTGCCGCAGCATTTCAAAAGAAGCTGAGCCAGATCCAATAATAATTCCGGCGCGAAGTTCCAATACCGGAACAGAACCCGTTGTCAATTCTTGTCCGGTTCTTTCTCGTGATTGCAGGTGCTTACTTATATTTTTATCGTTGGCAATTCCACCCAAATAAACAATTTGCTCTACCTGCGACTCACTTGCAGCCTTTGCAAATCCACGAGCCATAGCTGCTTCAATCTCATGAAAATTCGAACCCATGTTTATGGAATGCAAAAGATAATAAGCCGTATGAATTCCAGTCAATGCGCTTTTAGTTTGCTCAAAATTATCTGCATTACCTTCTGCAACTTCAACTGAGTCAAACCATGATTGCCCAGATATTTTATTCTTATCGCGAACAAAGACTCGGACTACGAAACCTTCCGTTAACAATTGGCGAACCAAACGACCACCTACATAGCCAGATGCGCCAGTAACCAGAACTCTTCGACCATGAAAATCCTTCATAGATGTAACCAAACTATTTGCGGCGCGTGCTTCATAGAAAGAACAGTAGACTTCACTTCTCAACTGCGACACTTGAAATCGTGAGGTCCGCTATATGGCAAAACCACGTGTATTAATCCTTGGTGGTGGGTTTGGCGGATTAGCTGCGGCCAAAAAACTGGGTAGAAAGGCCATCGTCACGGTGGTGGATCGCCATAATTACCAAACCTTTCTTCCACTGCTCTACCAGGTCTCCACTGCTGGACTCGCTGCAGATCACGTGGCCTATCCAATTCGCGGGGCTTTGAGAAGTATTCATGGGAAATTTCGTATGGGTTCGCCCATTTCTCTTGACTATAAAAATAAGACAATAAAACTTGATAGCAGTGAAATATTGGACTTTGACCATCTCATTATCGCGATGGGTTCTGTAACTGCAGATTTTGGAATTCCAGGCGTCAACGAACACGCCCTTGGGATGAAAACCATCGAAGAGGCCTTAGAAATTCGAGCGCAGGTCATGCGCCGGTTTGAAGATTTGTGTCGCTTCGAAGATGAAACCATTTTTTCCATTGTTATCGTTGGTGGCGGTCCCACGGGGGTTGAATTAGCCGGAGCTTTAGCCGAGCTGGTTCGAGGTCCATTAAAAAATGATCAATCCCATGCCGCTAAACATATTGATATCTACCTAATAGAGGCCGGCCCTCGGTTATTACCGATGTTCTCCGAATCTCTTTCGGCCAAGACCCAAAAAGATTTAGAGAAATTAGGTGTCAAAGTAAAGTGCAATACCGCCGTCAAATCCGTTGAGTCGCGCAATATTGTTCTCTCCGATGGTGGGCTGATTCCTTCAGAAGTAACTGTGTGGGCCGCTGGAGTAAAGGGTTCCCCCGATGCCGAGTTTCTGCACATACCCATCGTGGCAGGGCGGATCGATTGCGATGAAACGTTGCAGTCAAAAAACTATCCCAACGTTTGGGCGGTGGGCGATATTTCTGGGGCCAAGTCGGCCAATGGTCGTTTCCTCCCCATGATCGCACCTGTTGCAATGCAGCAAGGGCGCTTCGTTGCCAAACAAATCTTGCGTGCGCATGCGGGCCAATCTTTAAAGAAGTTTTCTTACAAAGATAAAGGCTCCATGGCAACTATTGGTCGACATAAAGCGGTCGTTGAGGCAAAAAAGATAAAGATTTCTGGTCCATTGGCGTGGGTGATTTGGTTATTCCTCCACCTGTTTTATTTGATGGGTGGAAGAAATCGCATTGGAACTATTGCAGATTGGTCATGGAACTATTTAACGTTTGATAGAGGCAACCGACACATCATCGGTTCCGTGGATCAATGAGTAATTTTATAAAGCAGGGATATTTACCCCTTAATGGACATCCCACTTGGAGCACCGAGTGGGCGAACAATGGCGAACCTGCGCTCTTAATGCACGGCGGATTAAGCGCCACTGAAGATTGGGATTTCGATATATTGCCTGCGATCGCGACAAACCATCATGTTTTTGCTTACGACCGAACTGCTCATGGAAGAACAGGTATTCAACCAGGTTTTTACCATTTTGATTTCCAAGCCGATGAAGCCATCGCTTACATCGAAACGGTTATAGGTCAACCCACCCATCTGTTGGGCTGGAGCGATGGCGGGATTATCTCCTTGTTGGTTGCCTTAAAGCGACCAGACTTAGTTAAATCCATAGTTGCAATCGGCACTAACTTTCATTGGGATTCCTTGTTGATCATGGGCGATCCAGAGGAAGAGATTGTTATCGACGAAGAAGGTCGCGCCGAATTTGCCCAGCGTTCGCCAGACCCGGCACCGATCCAAGATGAGATAGTAAAGAAAGCTTTTGATGTGTGGCGCTCGGAACCCACGCTAACAAAATTAGATCTGGCAAAGATTTCCTGTCCAGTATTGGTGCTATCTGGTGATGATGAACCATTCTCCATCCATCATTCAGTAGATCTTTATGAAGCCCTTCCAGATGGACGTTTGGCTGTCATTCCTGCCGCGTCTCATTATGTAGTTCACGAACGAAACGAATTAATGATTGCCACTATTAAAGATTTCTTCGACAACCCCGATTACCCAGTGACCAAGTATCCGCGGATGCGAAAGAAGTAAATTATTTCGGTAACCGCAAAGCGCCAATGGCGCTTTCGGGAACCAGCGGTTTCTTCGGAGCAACGGCCGCGACCTTTTCATACGGCGAATTCTGCAAAGGTCTTAAATCGGACTCACCTTTATTGGGCCACATCGACAGCGCCCGTTCTGCTTGTGCCGTAATAGTTAGCGAAGGATTTACACCTAAGTTGGCCGTCAAGCTTGCTCCATCCACAATATGCATGGTTGGGTAATTCCATACGCGGTGGTAGGGATCGATTACCCCGGTTTTTTCAGAATCCCCGATAACGCAGCCGCCAACAAAGTGCGCGGTAAATGGCGCGTTGATAAGGTCCCCGATATGCCCACCAGGAACGCCATGGTTTTTCTTGGCGATTCGGCGGACCACTTCATTTGCTTCAGGAATGAAAGTTGCGTTGGGATGTTCTGAATCGTTGGAAGAAGTTAGATGCCAGCCAAGGAAGCTTCGTTTACCAAAAACCGAAACTGACGAGTTCACATTTTGCATGACTAACGCAATGACCGTCCGCTCACTCCACTTTCTGACATTGAGAATTTTAGCTAGCTGAGACGGATGAGCAATCACAGTTCTCAACCATTGGCGTCGACGCACTTTCGCAGAATCTCCATCGGTCATCACCGTCTGGAGCATCCCCATCAAGTTACTTCCCTTTCCATAGCGAACTGGTTCTACATGTGTATGTTCGTTAGGAAAAAATGATGAGGTAATTGCCGGGCCTTTGCTGTAATCAATATCTGTGGTTGGCATCATGGCCCCCACCAATGCCTCGCTATTGGTGCGCGAAAGTTTCCCTAACTGATGTGACAGTTTGGGAAGTACTGAGTCGGATTTCATTCGATGAAGTAATTTCTGAGTGTTGAAAGTACCAGCAGCGATAATCACTTGCTGTGCGGTGAACACTTTCTTCCGGCCAAACCAAGCCGAACTGCCACGAGTATGAATTCGCCAGTTTCCGTCATTCGTCATTTCTACCTTGGTAACGGTTGTCTCTGGAAATACCTGGGCGCCGGCCGTTTCGGCTAAACCTAAATAATTCTTCGGCAAGGTATTTTTCGCGTTGTAAAGACACCCCGTCATGCATCCACCACATTGCTTGCAACCGTTGCGATCTGGTCCAACGCCACCGAAGAATGGATCCTTCGCGCTAATGGTTGGCCCTTCTCCAAAATACACACCCAGAGGAGTCATTTTGAAGGTGTGTCCCACTCCCATTTCAATTGCGACATCCTTCATAGCTTGATCGGAAGCCGAGAAATATGGATTTTCGGCAACTCCAAGCATTCGAGAAGCCTGGTCGTACCAGGGCATCAGTTCTGCCTTCCAATCAGTGATGTGCCGCCATTGTTGATCCTCAAAATAGGTATCGGGCGGAATATAAAGAGTGTTGGCATATACCAAGGATCCGCCACCAACTCCGGCGCCGGCTAAAACCAGAACATTAGGCAGCGCGTGAATTCTTTGAATTCCACGAAGGCCCAACCGCGGGAGAAAGAGGAAACGCGAAATTCGCCAGGAAGTTTTTGGGAAATCCTTATCAGAAAATCTGCGACCGGCCTCGATGACGGCGACTGTGTATTCTTTTTCACTTAGGCGAAGCGCAGAAACCGAACCGCCAAATCCAGATCCGACAATTACGACATCAAAGTCCAACTCCATTGTCCAGTCCTATCACGGAGTATCAGTGACTGTCACTCATTCTGGAACTATTTGAGTGCTTTTAACGCGACTCTCGGCAGAAATCACCATGACTACTCCGGCGACAACAATGGCACCACCAATAAATATTGAAGGACTCATTTTCTCGTGCAAGAAAAGCGATCCCAGAAATACTGCGATTACTGGATTTACGTAAGCATAAGTGGAAGTCAAGGAAACCGGGGCATTCCCCACCAACCACAGGTAAGCGCTATAAGCAATGATCGAACCCACCAGAACGAGATAGAGCAGCGCCCACCACGAAGATGCCCTCGCTGTGCTCAAAGATGAGAATCGCTCCCCGCTTATTAAAGCCGCTAATAACAAGCCCAATCCGCCAGCAAACATTTCGTATGTTGTGAGCACTAAGGCATTCTTAGGTAAAGATAGTTTCGGCGAAATGAAAGTTCCGTAAGCCCAACATATATTTCCGATCAAGACCATAATCATCCAAAAGAGAAGTTTAGAATTGGATGCATGATTCATGGAATGAACTTGTCCGGGTTTTAGCAAAATTGCCACACCGACAAAGCCGAAAATGACGCCAATCCAACTTAATTTCGCCGGATGATCTCCCGTCAATGCCCTAAAGAGGGCAATCCAAAATGGCATCGCCGAAATAATCAGGGCAACGACTCCACTAGGAACCGTGTGCTCCGCCAAGGAAACATTCCCTATACCAAAACCCAGCAAAACTGCACCCATGGCCGAAGCAGAGAAGATTTCTTTTCTAGGCACCAGCAAGGCTTTTGCGCCACTTTTAACCAAGAGAACTACGGCCAAAATAATGCCAGCGGCGGTGAATCTAATTCCCATGGCTAGCAATGAGGGCATCGACTTCACCGCAACGGCAATAGCAAAGTAAGTAGAACCCCAAATTAAATAAACCGTCCAGAGATTAATCCACGTCAAAGACTTATTACTTCGAGCCATAGCCACTTTCCCCAGTTATGTAATTTAACTAGGGTCGAGTCTAGCCATTTTGAATGAACAAGGCTCCATCCTGTATCACAACAGAAAACTTCTTCAACGATTTCTTCGCAGGACCTTGGAGAACAGTCCCAGTAGAGCTATCGTAAACAGAACCGTGGCACGGGCATTCAAAAGTCTTTTGAAGCGCTTCCACAATGCAACCTTGATGTGTGCAGATTGCTGTAAAGGCCACAATGGTATCTTCGGAAAGTCGATGGACCACAATTTCTTCTCGAGAATTTGTGTTGGGGTCGGTATATAGCGCATTAACGCTATCCCCTATTTTCAGCGACGTTAGGAAGAGTTTCTTGCCATTTGAAGCGACATCAATTTCACTATTTTTCGAAGCGCTTGGAGTGGAAGTAGGTGTCGGTGTTGCAGATGGTGAGGCGGATGGAGTTTCGGAAATTGTCGGTGTTGGTGTTGGTGTCGCACTGGATGAAGCGATTGGAGTTTCAGAAATTGTTGGGGTTGGCGTTGGGGTTGGCGTTGGGGTTGGCGTTGGGGTTGGCGTAATTGTAGAAGTTGCAGAAGGAGTTGGTGTAGAAGTTTTAGTAGGAGTTGGAGTCGGGGTTGGAGTCGGGGTTGGTTTCTTGGTTTGAATCGGCGCAAGTTTGGGTAATGGCTTTGCTGTTACCTTTGGTTTGATGGTCGGTTTTGGAGTCGGTGATTTCTTAATCACTTTTGGCTTGGCAGTTGCCTTGGTGGCACCGAAAGCACGGTTGCCAATTGTTGAAACAAATAATGCACTTACTGCTGAGATCAAACTTCTCCGTGAAAGATTTCGCATTCGGATATTGTGCTGATTAAAACTCATTAAAGCGAGTTGATTATCAAATTATTTATGCAAGCATGTTGCAAGAATGCACATCACTTTTGTCTCACTTTTG
>JBAXSZ010000028.1:0-23332 GCA_037130455.1 Actinomycetes bacterium
GACTGGGACTCGGTCATGGCTGTGAATTTGAAAAGCATTTTCTTAACTTCGAAATTCACGATTCCCGTTATGAAGAAGACAGGCGGAGCCATCATTAACATCGCCTCCGTGCATGCCTTCGCTTCATATAATAAATATGCCGCTTATGCAGCCAGCAAGGGTGCCGTGGTTTCATTAAGTCGTCAGATGGCACTTGATCACACTGCAGATGGAATTCGGGTTAATTCGGTCGTTGTTGGTGGAGTAAATACCGATATGTCCATTGGATTAGCGCTAGCTGGCGGTGCAACTATGGATAATTTAGGTTTCATTGAAGATCCAAAAGTCGTGGGACGTACCGGACACCCCACCGAAATTGCTGCAGGAATAACTTTCCTTGCTTCTCCTGACGCCAGTTTCATTGTTGGTTCACCATTCTGGATTGATGGCGGACTAACTGCCGATCTTTAAATCTTAAAAACGGAAACGAAGATATAACTTGTTTACTGTTACCTTTGCCAAATGAGAAGATCAATTTCCGCTACTTTTGCAATTACTCTCGTTTTATTTCTTCTGCCCACATGGGCCAATGGAGCAACGAAAGATATCCAGGTGAAATTGGATTATTCAAAGTCTGCACCCCAAACCATGAAATGTAGTGGTTTATCCTTACCTATCACCTATAGCGTGATCCCAGCGCTTGCAATAGGCAGCGCCGTAAATATCTCAATCTACAATTCGAAGGGCTATGAACAATCCTTAAGGATAAAGTTGGATAGCTCTGGAACATTGAAGAATATGAGTTTTGGTGGCCGAGACTGGGCGGGTACTTATGGCGGGAATCCGATGCCCCACGAATGGTACATATGGCCCATAGATAGTGACCCCCAAGAAGTTTGTAAGGAATTTAAAACTGACGCAGCTTTCGCAAAGGCTAAGTACAAGGCTTATAAGAGCATTGTGGCGCTCTTTATTCCGCGCTCCTAAATCAAGTTAGAAGTGGAATAATCGTATTTCGATACAGTGTGAGTGCCGCCGCAATAGCCACATCCATATCCATGTACTTGTAAGAACCCAGTCGGCCAGCGAAAATCGTGTTGCCAACTTTCTCATTCTTATATTTTAAGAGAATCTCTTTATCAGTTGAACGATTCATGGGATAGAAAGGATCATCTTCTCTACCCGCGCTTCGCGAATATTCACGCATGATGTGCGTCGTACCTTCGGCAGTCTTCCGCTCCGGATACAATTTCATAAATTCGTGAATGCGCGTAAATGCCACATCTAGATCGGGGTAATTAACAACCGCTGCCGATTGGAATGAATCAACAGGCAAGACCTCATGCTCGAAATCCAAAGTTCGCCAACCTAGTAATCCATGCTTATAGTCGAAATATCGATCGATCGGCCCGGTATAGACAATCGGGATATCTGGATTTATATCTTTCTTAATGTCGAAATAATCCGTCTCTAGAAGGATTGTAATCTTCTTGTTCGCCGCCATAGATTCAAACCAGGCACCGTAGCCATTCAATGGCAACCCTTGATGGGGAGCATCAAAATATCTAGAATCAGAATTGAATCTCACGGGTATCCGATTGATGATGCTGCTCGGAAGATTTCTTGGATCTTCTTGCCACTGTTTTTGCGAATAGCCTTTAATGAAAGATTCGTATAAGTCGCTTCCAACAAGCTGCTTAGCCTTGTCTTCTAGGTTTTCTGCCCTACCCTCAGGAAATTCTTTCAATGAATCTAAAAAAATCTTTGCTTCATTTTCATTCATGGATAGTTTAAAAAAGGAATTTAAAGTATTTAAGTTAATGGGAAAGTTATAGAGTTTGCCCTTGTGGTTCGAGAGAACTTCATGCTGAAAGTTATTGAGTTTTGTAAATCCAGAGATGTATTCAAAAACTTTTTCATTGGCCGTATGGAAAACATGGGTTCCATATTTGTGAATTTCGATCCCAGAATTTGGTTCAAAATAAGAGAACGCGTTGCCCCCGATATGGCCCCGGGTCTCGTAGATAAGCACGTTCTTGCCCAGTTCCCCGGCAACACGTTCGGCAATGGTTAGGCCGGTTAGGCCTGCCCCTACGACGATTAAGTCCGGATGTGCTTTGATCATGGGTTATGCCTCATTGGGAAGGAAGCATATTAAAACCAGTTTTCGATATCTAGTCGTGTGAAATGACGCGAGGGCACGAATGTTTGTGAGTGAATTGTTTGTGCAAATTATTTCTTAATTTTGTAGCCTTTGGGGCATTGTGGATTAATTCCAGAAATTTTCTTTGACGCTTTACCTTTAAGACAAGTAATCGTATGCATTTTAGCCATAGGTGTCGGCGTAGATTTAATTACCCGTATTAGTATTGGCGTTGGAACAATACTTAACTTGACCTTTGATATATCTGCAAAACTTGTCCAGCACCCATACGTGCCAACTGAATCCGCGTTGGAATTGGTTGAGTTAACTTTCAGCATTATCGCCTGAGTTCCGGGCTCTTGAAAATTTAATAGGGTTAAGCATAGTTATTTGGCCGAATACAGAGAATAACTCCGGTTTGAGAAAGTGGGCCCCGTCGGGATCGAACCGACGACCCACGGATTAAAAGTCCGTTGCTCTACCGACTGAGCTAGAGGCCCCAAGATGGGCAAGTCTAGGGCATTGCCTCACGTGAAAAATCCAGCCCGTTATGCGCTGCTTTCTTCAATCTATCCCTTATTGCCTCAGCCAAACCCGAACCTTGAGGCTGAATAACAGCAATTTTCGAAAGTCCCTGTTCATCAGCGCTGCGAAGTGCGGCATATAAATCACGGGCATATTGCTCAACTGTTGTAGGTGATGCTAAGCGAATCGCTCCCTGTGGAGTAGCAAAAGTACTCATCGCAATGAAACCTTCGCCAGTTTCGGCGAGCGCATCAAGTATCACCGTTGCCTTTGGTGAGTAATGCGATTCAAGGGCACCTGAGACACGAATCGCACTCTCCCCCGAATTTTGCTCAACAGGGAGCCCGGTACTTTCTTCGATCATCGCTTGAGTAATCGCGCCTGGACGAAGAATTCGGGGCGTTGCACCGGTGCAATCGATAATCGTGGATTCGACTCCGACTAAACATGGACCGCCATCCAAAATTAAGTCTTGGGATTCATCTAAATATGTACCGATCTCGTCATTGACTGCCTGAGCTGTAGTTGGCGACACTGCTCCGAACCGATTGGCGCTAGGGGCTGCCACGCCTTTGCCACCAAGGTCGTGAAATGCCTTGAGTAGTGCCAGAGCTAAAGGTTGAGCAGGAACCCGAAGTCCTACAGTGTCTTGGCCACCTGTTATGAAATCAGCGGCTAATGAAGTTCGATCCACAATCAAAGTCATTGGACCCGGCCAAAAATCACGCGCTAATTGAATGGCATATTCTGAAATATCTGCTGCCCATTCCCCCATGGCCTCCATGGAATGAATGTGGACGATTAGCGGATGATCTTGAGGGCGATTTTTTGTGACATAAATGCGAGCCACCGCAGTTTCATTTGTGGCATCAGCACCTAAGCCGTAGACAGTTTCGGTGGGAAAGGCGACCAAGGCACCCTTTTGTAACGATTGTGCCGCACTGGTTAAGGTCTCAGTTGTGCATACCGAAAGCAGTGACATAGTCAGCATTCTCTCACTTATTTCCAGCCGAAAGCGCAGGGTTGATATGGCAGGCTAGAGGTATGAAACTTACCCCTCGAAAGAAAATTGGCTTGACTCTTGTAGGAATTATTGGCTTAGGCGCATCGCTCCTGGGTACCACTTCCGCAGATGCCGCTTCATCTAAAAATACGCCAACCCGCTATATCAGCCTCTCCTCT
This sequence comes from Actinomycetes bacterium, assembly GCA_037130455.1. GTDB lineage: Bacteria > Actinomycetota > Actinomycetes > Nanopelagicales > Nanopelagicaceae > CAIMZW01. The sequence continues at coordinate 3,830 of JBAXSZ010000028.1, forward strand.
ACTGGGACCGTCAAAGTACTTCCAGATGCCGTTCGGTTGAATGCATCGGTTTCACTGGTAGGAGCATCTAACAAAGAGGCGCTCAGCACAGCCTCCACTGCATCAGCTGCAGTGCGTGCCGCCTTGTTAGCCAATGGGATTGTCACCAAGTACATAAAGACCACATCCTTGACGGTTTATCCAGAATATAACTACACCCAGGACAAGGGCTCAGTTCTCATTGGATACCGCGCTTCGCAAAGCTTTGACGTCACTATTGTCAATGCTCAAAATGCTGGCACCATCGTGGATGCTGTAGTTGCGGCCGGAACTGATGCACTTCGCATTGATGGCGTCACTCCCTTTGTTCTTGATAATGCCGCTGCCACCGAAAGCGCCCGAGTCGATGCGGTAAAGCGTGCCCGTACCCGTGCTGCTTCTTATGCCAAACTTATGGGCGTAAAGCTCGGTCCAGTCATTTACATGGAAGAAACCAGCACTCCAACTTCATATCCGATCATGTACGGAACTGTTGCTAAGAGCGATGCCGGAGCAACTCAAGTAGATCTTGGTCAGCAAGATGTTTCAGTATCAATCAACATCCGGTTCTATATCAACTAAGTAATTCCACTAAAACCCCTTCGAATGGTCGCTAAGGTTCGAAGGGGTTTTTTCTGCCCAGAATTGTAAACAGATGACAAAAGACTAAAAGTTCGTCACTATTAACCCTCCATAGGAGAAGGTAGGAGTGACATGATCAACGAAGATTTGTTCGACCTCAGTGGAAAAACCGCGCTGGTAACTGGTGGCCGAAAGGGCATAGGGCTAGGGATCGCCAGCGGATTGGCCAGGCAAGGCGCTGACATTATTTCGGTCAGCTCGCAACAAAGCGAAACTGGCGATGAGCTGGAAAGCATTGTTAAAGGCTTCGGTCGAAAGTTCACGGGGATCAAATGTGACCTCACCCAGCGGGCCGAACTTGGCGCCCTCTGCAATCAAATTTCCGATAGCCCAATTGATATTTTGGTCAACAACTCCGGCTTTTCCAAGCGAAACAAAGTGCTGGACCACACCTATGAAAACTGGGATCAGACGCTAGAAATCGACTTAACCGCACCATTTTTTCTCTCCCAGGAGATCGCTAAGGGGATGGCCAAGCGCGGTTACGGAAAGATTATCTTTATTGCCTCTATGTGGAGTTTTCAGGGGGGCTTAAATGTCATTTCCTACACCGCTGCCAAGACCGGAATCGTCGGATTGACCCGAGGAATGTCCAACGAATTGATCGGATCTGGCATTAACGTCAATGGAATTGCACCGGGATTCATCGCCACGGACATCACGGCGCCGGTCCGAAACGACCCAAAACGGATGGAACAGATCTCCAGTCGAATCCCAATTGGGCGTTGGGGAAACCCTGATGATTTAGCAGGCGCGGCCATATTTTTAGCCGCAAAAGCCTCAGATTATGTAAGTGGAGTTGTACTTCCAGTCGACGGTGGCTTCCTCGCAAATTAGTAATTCTGTTATCTAAATGTTGTGACTAGACCCTTGACTTAGAAGGGAAAGCACACCACCATTACGCTAACCGTTGACTACATACTGTAAACAATTTAATGCAGGTGTGGCCGCACTCACAGGGAAGGAAAGTGGAATAGGTGACAAAGAAGACATCGAAAGAATCCTCCGCTTCAATAGCCAGCGAAGTGGCTCTTCAACCATCACGTCGTTCGTTCGTTAAAGGTGTTGGTGCAGTTGGAGGCGCAGCTCTTGCCGCCCCTCTCATCACTGGCGCTCCTGCAGCTCGCGCCGCGGATAAAGTAAAGATCAACATCACGACCTGGATGGGCTTTGAACCAGGACGTCACGAAGCATGGCAAGCAATGTGCGATGCGTTCAATGCTCAAAGCTCAACAACTGAAGTTGCATTGTCGGGTTGGCCATTCGCCCAATATGTAAACCAGGTTTTGACTGGTTTGGAATCTGGTTCACTCACCGATGACCTGATCATGTCAACACCAGACCTTGCCGTTCGTCTATTCAGAAATGGATACTTCCTTCCACTTACTGAGCAAATCAAGGCTGCTGGTGTAACCCCGAATCCAAAGATTCACGCTTACTTGACCAACGCCGCCGGCGCTGTTCATGGCGTGAGCATCGTTACTGTTAACTTCGGATTGCTGTACAACAGCGACCTGTTAGCAAAGGCAAAGATCAAGCCAGCTACCACCCCTGAGACTCTGCTCTCCAGCGCAAAGGCTCTAACAAAGAAACCAAACCAATACGGTTTCTGGCATCCAAATATCATGGCTGAAGAAGGCGACTTCTGGTTCAACCTCCAGAACTGGGTCAACATGTATGACGGCGTTTGGGCAAAGGGTAAGACTCCTCTTGCTAACTCCCCATCTGTTGTCAAGGCACTTCAACTATGGCTTGATCTTTACAACTCAGCTATTCCAAAGGGCATCAACAACGCTGCTGCAACTCAACTTGCAGCTAACGGTCGTATTGCTCAGGGCTTCTGGGTATCTGCAGCTGTTAACGTATTAAAGAGCACAAACCCTGCGGTTTATGCCAAGTTACGTTCAGTTGCACTTCCTCACGCAAGCAAGAAGGCTGCATCCCGTGTTCACCCAATTTCGCTAAATAAGTTGGGCAAGAACAAGGCCAATGCTGATGAATTCTTGACCTGGTTGTTCAAGCCAGAAAACATGGCTGACTTGACCATGAAGTGTCTTGACTTCATTCCACCATTCCCAGAAATGACCAAGGTTCCTGCATTCCAGGCTTACCTGAAGGACTTGACTTGGATTGATGGCTTCTTGACTCCTCCAAGCGTTCCAATCACGCCAATGGACATGATGGGCTCATTCATCACTAAGAGTGATGAGTACGGCCATATCGTCCTGACAAACTTGCAGGCAGCGATCAACAAAAAAGTCACTGTTCAACAAGCCATGGACAAAGCACAAACTCAACTCGTAGCCTTGGCTGCGAAGGGTCTCTAGAAGGTAAACCTGCATTAGTGAAACTCGAGATGGTGTAATAATGAAAAAAGTTAGGTCATCTCGAGTTTCGCGATCTCGGCTTCCGTATCTGCTGGCGTTGCCGATCATCGCGCTATCGTTCTTTTTGGTCCTTTACCCAATCATCCAAGGTATTTATATAAGTCTGACAGATAAGACCTTAGGTGCTGCAACCGGGAAGAAAGTTAGTTTTGTAGGGCTTAAAAATTACAACGAATTGCTTCATAGTTCGGCTTTTCTTAATTCACTTCGTTTGACGGTTATTTACGCAATTATGAATGTGATTTTTTCAGTCGGGGCAGGTTTAATCACAGCGCTTACCGTTAATAAGAAGTTTCGTGGTCGGGGTGGCGTAAGAGCACTTCTTACGGCACCCTGGGCATTTCCCGACATTGCTTCGGTAATTATTTTCATTTGGATCCTCAACTCCGCATTTGGAGTAATCGGGATCATCAATGTGCATTTACCCTTCGACACATCTGGAGGCTGGCTGACTTCGAGCCCTTACGCCTTTATTTCTGTCGTGGGTATTTCTATGTGGAAGACTTTTCCTTTCTATAGCATCGTTATTCTCTCGGCGCTCCAGGGTGTTCCAGAAGACCTGTTAGAAGCTGCAACGGTAGATGGTGCTGGACCAATTCAAAGATTCAAGACGGTTATCTTGCCTAGTATTCGACCTACCGTATTGCTACTTTCGCTATTGGCCTTTATTTTTGCTTTCCGTCAATTCAGCATGATTTATCTGACCACCGGTGGCGGTCCTGAGCGTGATACCGAAACGTTAGTTCTTATGGTTTATAACACTGCATTTAAATATTTTGACTATGCATTTTCTTCCGCAATCGGAGTAGCCGGCCTCATTGTGACCGTCGCCGTAGCATCTACTTATCTTTTGCTTACCGGCAGATCAGAAAAAGGTGCTCGCTAATGGCCGTCGTTAGAGGTTCACGCAAAAAAGTATTTGTCATGAACTCGGCACGCTACATTTTTGTAGGCATTATCTGTACCTTAGTCATCTTCCCGCTCTATTGGATGGTGGTTACGGCAATTCAGCCACCAAACGTGACACTTCAATATCCACCAGTGCTCTACCCGGTCCACCCAAATTTGCTCGGTTTCAAGCAACTCTTCCATGGCAATCCAATGGCACGTTGGTTACTAAACTCCGGATTCGTTGCATCAATTACGACTATTATCACCGTTTCGTTCTCCATATTAGGCGCTTATTCGATTTCTTATTTTAAATGGCGAGGGCGTGCTGCCTTCGCATTCTTGCTTCTTTTCACACAGATGATGCCTGAAGCGCTCATTGTTATTCCGATCTTCAAGATTTATGACCGATTGCATCTGCTCAACCAACTGCCTGCGCTTTCGCTAATCCATGCAGCCTTCGTTATCCCAGTTGGCGTGTGGATTTTGCGCCCGGCTTTTGAATCCATCCCTAAGGAAGTTAATGAAGCGGCATCTATTGATGGATGCTCCGACATGGCAATCCTTCGAAAGATTGTGCTACCGCTTACTTCTCCAGCAATCATCGCAGTTGGCGTTGTTTCCTTCTTCGCCAGTTGGGGTGACTACCTGATGGCCGTCACCATGATCTCAAAGAAGGAGCTCTACCCCGCCTCTGTCGGTTTGGCCTCGACTATGTCGCAGTTAGATACTCCAATTCAAACATTGCTCTCTGGGGCACTTCTCTACGGACTGCCACCTGTCATTCTTTATATGTTCATCCAAAGATTTGTTATTTCTGGACTAACGGCTGGCGCAATTAAAGGTTAAATCTAGGAACAGGAGCTCTCATGACTTTCGACGCTGCTAATGGAAATTCCCTCTGGCCGTTAATTCGCGACACAAAGGTTCCTGAAGGTGGAGTGCATATCTGGTGGCTTCTCCAAGCTGGCTTCGTCATTAAAAGCCCCGGCGGATTTATGGTCTCCATTGACCCTTACCTCACTGACTCGGTTATCACTTCCTATAGCCAAGCTCGCGAAAATCCTGCTCCAGTTCTTCCAGAAGAGTGTGAATTCGACGCGGTAATGGCAACCCACCCCCATGATGATCACCAAGATCCTGAATGCATCATTCCCTTCTCTAAGCATAAGAAGATGCGCTATCTAGGACCATTCTCAGTCGTGAAGCAAGCACGGTGTGGCGGGTTCTACGGTGATCGAACCACAATATTGAATCGTAAAGAATCCACAATGGTTGGCGACATTACCGTTGAAGCAGTGTATGCACGCCACAACTTTGAATTGGAAGATACTCCTGATGCTTGCGGGTACTTAATAACTGTTGGAAAATGGCGGATCTACCACTCCGGCGACACTGAATACGATGCCCGAATCGTGGACGATACCGAAGGTCGAGTCGATATCTCTTTGATCTGCATCAATGGCGTAACCGGAAATATGGATACCAAAGAAGCTGGTTTCCTTGCTTGGCGTCAACAATGCAAGTTGGCCGTCCCGATGCACTTTGGCTTGTGGGATGGGGCTGCTGCTGCGGGCGGTGCGACCTTGGATCTGCAAGAGTTCATTGACACCTATATGGCGCTAGAACCAAATGGAAAGTATGAAATCCCAGTCCTTGGTGTTCCTATCGAAATGAAGTAACTTTATTTTTGACGCAGTGACGGCAAAATTTTATTCATTTCGAAAAACTTGATGGACCCTTCTCGAACCATTTTGGGGTTGTCCGTCTGAAAATTGACGGTCGAAGCGATACCTTCCAAGATGCACGGGCCGCTATCGATAATCACTGCGACTTGTTCGGTGATGGCGTGAGCGATATCTGCTACTTGCTTCGGTGCCTTATCTCCTACCACTGCTGCAGGTGAGTACATAAGCGGTCCAGAAAGTTCTAAAACCCCACGCAGGAATTTGCTTGAAGGAGAGCGTGCGATAAGAACACTAGGTTCGTTTACTGCGCCAAGAGTCCATGGCAGACCTGTTCGAGCTTGGACTTCAAGGTTAAGCGGACCTGGCCAGAACTCCAGCCCAATCAGGCGTAACGAAGGTGTGACACTTGGGCTGTAGTCCTTTAAGGAATCGACATTGGCCACTAGTAACGGGAAGTACGTGTCTTCCTGAATACCTTTGACTTCTTTCAGTTTCACCACGGCATCTTCGGATGTGGGATCGGCAATTAAGACATAGGCATTTTCCAACGCAGCACAAATCAACGATCCGCTTCGCAAGATTTCTAAGATTTCGAAAAGTTGAGTTTCGAAATCAATTTTTTTCTTCAGCTGGTCGTTGGTTAAAACGATGGTCATTTTTTTACCTCACACCTAACTTTTCGAATCCGCAAAAGTAGCAGTTAAACGACTTGCCAAAAGGAATCGGGCGTAGTTTTTTCCAGAATAGTCAATCTGCTCTAAATTGGGTGTCGATAGCGAATTCGGTGCTTGCAAAGCGATAACCGCATCGGAAAGCGAGTAACCGACCAATGTTGCCGCCAACATCGCCGCCCCTCTGGTGGTAGTTTCCTCATCCTTATAGCGGCGAAGATTAGTTCCTAAAGTTCGAAGTCGAATTACATCCCAACGTGGATCTTTTCCAGCGTGGCCACCCAATTTAATCAGGGAAGTGCTTTGACCCAACCCCAACATCGCCACTTCAAGCACATGTCGCTCACCGAATGAGATTCCCTCAAGAACCGACCTGGAAAGATCGCAGACGGCATCTTCTGCGCCAAGTCCAAAGAAGGATGCCCGGATATCACTTCGCCAGATAGGAGCCCGCTCTCCGCTTAGGTATGGAGTAAAAACCGGCACACTCTTCTTTGTAGATTTGACCGCTTCATCAATGACTTCATCGGGTGTGAGTAGATGTTGTTGGCCAAACCATGAAATCGCCGAACCACTGGATTGTGTTGGTCCATAGAGCACGCTCAATGGGGCACACGTCTTAGGAATTATGTACAAGTTCTTGCCATCTTTAGGTGGGGTCTGCGTGGAAATACCCACGATCGCCGAAGTCCCGGTGAAGATAAATGCCGAAGGCTCAGTAAAAACTCCTAGGGAAAGCATCCCTGACATTGCATCAGACCAACCCGTGCTCACTGGGATTCCAATGTTTGGAAATCCAAAGAAGAAAGCGGCGTAGGGAGTTAATTTTCCTCGTGAGACATAGCCATCTTGAAGTTTGGGCATCTTCTCCGGTCCCCAACCGACAAATTTCATCAGCGGAGTTATCGCTTTCAAACTTTCTACATTGCATATTCCTTTGGTGGACCAAGGATCGGAGATTGCCTCTCCTGTTAAATGAAATCCGATGAAGTCTTTCGGTTGTAGCAGCCACCTTGTTTTGCGAATAATTTCAGGGCGATGACGACTCAACCACAACAACTTTGCCGGACAAGCACTTGCCGACCACGGCAGCGATGTTCCTACTACTTCCATTGGATTTCCGAATTTTTCTTCCAAGTCTTTCGCTTCTTGAACTGGGCGATTATCTTGCCAAGTAAGTACTGGCGTAGTCGGTTCGCCTTTTTCATCAATGCAAACTAATGATGGCGTTTGTCCGGACAAGCCGATCGCGACAACGCGAGACAAAAGGCGACTTTTCTTTGCTAGAACTTTCTTTAGGCCCTGGAGATAATCCATTGCATTTTGTTCAGCTTTTCCTCCAGGCCCATAGTCGCTGGAAATTTTTGCCTCCGCCTTATCTATAACCACTCCTTCAAGTGACAAGAAAAGAACTTTGAGTGAAGAGGTTCCTACATCGACACCTAGCAAGAGTGAATCTGCAGAATGTGTTGGACTATTCAAGCCGACTCCATCTGACAATCGCATCATCACGCAACGGAACTTCTTTTCGCAATGAAATTCCTAATCCAGGTTTTTCGGTTGCCCAGATTTTTCCATCCTTATAGGGTGGAAGTTCGGTAACCATTTCCTGATACCAACCGAAATAGTAAGCGCGAACCATTTCCTGCAATTCAATATTGGGTTGGGACATTCCTAGATGCACCCCCGCTGTGAGTACGACTGGACCAGTGCAATCATGAGGTGCGACCGGTACTCCGTAGGTAGAAGCCAGTGCAGTGACTTTCACTGCCTCGGTGATTCCCCCTACCCAACCTGGATCTAGCATCAAATGATCTACCGCCCCCGTGGAAAGCAGTCGCCAATGATCCCAACGCGTTCCGGTGGTTTCCCCAACTGTAAGCGGTGAATTAATTGAAGCCTTGAATCGCTTCAGCGCTTCCGAGCTTTCATGTTTGATGGGATCTTCCACCCAAAATGGCTTGTAGTCCTCCACGGCATTGGCGATGACAGTTGCAGCTGGCGTTGACCACAGGGCATGCAGTTCCAACATAATGTCGAAGTCAGGACCTGCGGCTGCGCGAGCGCGAGCAAAAAGATCCACCCCTTCCCGCAAATCTGCGCCGGCGATTGTTTGACCACCGGATCTCATAGCTGCCTCATCAAATGGCCAGATCTTCATAGCGGTAAAGCCCATATCTTTCAGACTTGCAACCAGCTCTTCGGGGGTATTGAGAAATCCAACTAAATCTTCAAAATCTGCACCCACATGTTCGCCAATTTGAGCCTTACGGTTTCGATCAATATTGGAAGAACCTTTGCCGTAACCGGGTCCGGCACAGGTGTTATAGGCACGAATCGAATCTCTTACTTTGCCACCAAGTAATTGATAAATAGGTTGCCCAGTCACCTGACCCAAGATGTCCCAGAGGGCAATATCAACGCTGGAAGCCGCCCTCACGGCCACAGCGGATCCTGAAAAACCAATAAAATCTTGGTGCAAGGTTTCATGGAGTGCGGTGATTTCTAAAGGATTCTTTCCCAATAACCGAGGCGCAACAGTTTCATGGAGAAAAGTTTCCACTGTTTCTACACCGATGCAGTTTTCGCCTAATCCAATAATCCCCTCATCGGTATGGATTTGCAGAAAGAGAATGGCAGGAAACTCTTTTAACCTAATGGTTTCAAGCGCAGTAACTTTCATTTTCGCTCTCCAAATCCCATGACCACAAAACCCTTGAATAAGTGGAATACCCCGTATACCCTAACCTGTAAATTGTTAACTATTTACTGAATTTGGTCAAGAGGGAGCCCATGACTTCGCCATCTGTTTTGAGAATTTCTAGAGCTGAAGTGGTTGAAGAAGCCACAACAATTTTGGAGTTAAACGGCACACCCCATCACTTAGCAGTCGAAGTTGCCGAATCGTTGGTGGGTGCGCAGGAAGTAGGTCACGCCTCTCATGGTTTGATCCGGCTCTTGGAATACACGAAATTTGTGGAGAAGGGTCAAGTAATTCCCCATGCAGAACCGGCGATTGTCACGGACAATGGAAGTGCGATTGTTATTGATGGCAATTGGGGTTGGGGCCAAATCGCCTGCAAATTGGCAGTGGATCTCGCAGTTGAACGCGCGGCCGTACATGGGGTTATGGGTATAACTATTCGCTCTTGCAATCACATTGGTCGGTTGGGCGAATACGTGGAATTGCTCGCTGAGCAAAAATTAGTTTCTTTAATGTGGTGCAATGCTGATCCTGCAGTAGCAGCCTTCGGTGGTACCCAAAGACTCCTAGGTACCAATCCATTTGCTTCTGGAATCCCAACCGACCAGAAGCCACTAGTTCTGGATTTTGCAACTTCAGCAAGTGCGGAAGGGAAAATCCGCGTCGCTCGGGCCAACGGTCAACAAGTAAAGCCCGGCCAGATCATTGATAAAGATGGAAAACCCAGCACTAATCCCAACGACTTCTATGATGGTGGAGCGTTACTTCCTTTTGGCGAACATAAGGGTTATGGAATGAGTTTGATGATCGAACTCTTAGGTGGTGCGCTTTCAGGAAATCACCCATCCATCAACGACAATTATGTTGTTGGTAATGGTGCGGTCCTGTTAGTGATTAACCCGGCAAAGTTCATCCCTTACGGTGAATTTCTAGATGACGTTGTTCAAGCCTCCAACCGAATTCGTCAATCTCCTCCATCCGACCCAGCATTTCCAGTCATGATGCCAGGAGATTTAGAGAACTCAATTAAAGCCAAAAATGGCGGAATGGTCGTAGTTGATGAACCCATTTGGGCATCAATAAACTCTCTAAAAGCGGAGTTACAAAGTTCTCACTAGAAAACGTTTTAGGACTTTTTCTTGATAACCAATGCAGCCGGTTCTGGGAAGTGCTTAGAAACTCGTTGAAAACCACGTTCTACGTGCTCGTGAACGGATTTTTTAGCGTCATCCACTTTTCCACTCTTAATGACCGTAACCATCTTTTCATGGTCCGGTCCCCATTTTGGCAAGAAAAGTTTGTTTTCGGCGTCGTTATCGGACCAGGTATAAATGAGGAACGCATGGATCTGCGAGCGCAATATTTCCCATGACTTAAAGAGTCGTTCGTGATGTGCTGACATAAACAGCGCTGAGTGAAATTCAAGATCGATACGGCTGACTTCTTTGGGGGTTCGTTGCTTTGCCGTCAGTTTGGAATATTCCTTGAGCACCTTTTCCATCGCAGCGATATCAGCACTATTTGCGTTCTTGCAAGCCCACTCAATTGCTAGCTCTTCTAAGACCCGACGCATTGAGTAAATTTCCTCAATGTCGTGTCGGTCCCATGATGCAACTCGAGCACCACGGTGACGTTCTATCGTGATCAGGCCTTCTCGCTCTAGACGCATGAGGGCTTCACGGACTGGGCCTCTACTGACGCCCAATTGAGCTGCTAATTCATCTTCTGCTAGCCGTCTTCCAGGTTCTAGTTCATGGCTGACAATTGCTTCCCGTAGATCATCGGTAACTTCATCGGCCAATACGCGGCGCTTAGCCATACCTAGCTTTGGCAATGCATCAGACATGGGCTTTCCTGCCTCTGGTAGTTTGTTGTTAACAAACAACAGTACTCCTCAGAAAGCCGTAGCGCCTAGTAGGACCCGAGGGTACCTCCGGCATTAAACGCAAGATTTCCACCGTCTATGGGCAAGATCACACCGGTGACCATGGCCGCTGCATCACTGGCTAAGAAGTGAACCCCAGCAGCAATATCTTCTGGTTCGGCAACGCGACCAAGAGGGATACCAGTAAGAAGTTTGGTTAAGAGCTTGGCGCTGGCTTCAGGTTCTGACTCCACCCATTTGCGCCAACCAGGTGTATTTACCGAACAAGGTTGAATTGCGTTAACGCGAATCTTGGCGGTTGCCCATTCAATGGCCAACTCCTTTGTCATTTGGATGACGCCGCCTTTTGCGACGCTATAGGCAAAATTACCCCGGCCAATCGCAGAACTGCCAGCGATGGAAGCAATATTGACAATAACGCCTGGTTTATTGGCGGCCATTACCGCTCTGGCAAAAGATCTGGCATTAAGGAAGTAACCGGTGAGTGAAGTTTCTATGACTCCATTCCACTCTTCAAGACTGGTGTCCTGAGGTGGGACATGTATTCCCGATGCGGCATTGTTGATCAGAATATCCGGCGTTCCAACTTCGGAAACGATTTTGGCAAAAGTAGAAAGTACTTGAGATTCCTGACTGGTGTCACATAAGAAACCAACTGCCGATATTCCCATTCCATCTAACTCTTTGATCGCGACGGCGATGGCATCTTGATTGAAATCCGTCAGGACAATCTTCGCGCCAAAGCTTCCCAACAATCTGCAGACGGCCATGCCAATTCCGCCGGCGCCACCGGTGACAACAACGGTCTTATTATCGAGGTTGTAAATATTCTTCATTGAACTTCCCCCTTAGTTGTGTAAATTTCTAATACTTCATGACCTTATGTACGGCTTCGATCATTCCGGCAACTGTTGGAATTGCTGCATCTGAATGACGTGGGTTTGCGCTGATTGGTGCGCGAACTCCGCCAACGCGGACGATTGGACCTTTCAGATCCGAATTGCATCGCTCGGTGGCAGAGGCAGCGATTTCGGCGGTGAGTGAACCAAACTTTGGCGCCTCGTCGGCAATGACTACTCGGCCATATTTCTTAATAGCCTCATCCACTGCGTCCTCATCTAACGGCCAGAGGGTTCGTAAGTCGATAACTTCAACTTCGATGCCCTCTTTTGCTAACTCTTCCGCTGCTTTCAAAGCTGTAACGAGCGTATAACTCCACGTGATGATTGCAGCATCTTTTCCAGGGCGAACTGAATTGGCCTTTCCAAATGGAATTGGTTGATGCCCAGTTGTGATTTCACTTCTGACTCCGGAAAGCTTCTTATGCATCAAAAAGATCACTGGATCTGGTACTCGAAGTGCGGTCTTGATCAAACCTTTCACATCGTTGGAGCAAGAGGGAATAGCCAACGATAGTCCTGGCGTTGAAGCAAAGAATGCTTCCAGCGCATTGGTATGGTGGGCCCCGCCTAGAGCTACACCAGAAGTCGCTCGAATTACCAGCGGAACTGGCTGACCAAACATAAATCGAATCTTTGCTGCCTGATTGATAATTTCATCCATGGCTCCGAATGAGAAGTCAATGAAGTTCAAGTCAATAATCGGATGTAACCCGTACATCGCAGCGCCAAGTCCGGAGGCAACCATGGCCGCTTCGGAGATTGGCGAATCTTTGACTCGGCTTTCACCAAACTCTTGGGCGATGCCCTTTACCTGCGCAAAGTGCCCACCTCTTTCTACCAAGTCGGTGCCCAGAATGAAAATATCTGGGTTGGTTGTCATTTCTTCGCGCACGCCCTGTTGAAAGGCCTCGGAATAGCTTGGATGTGAAACGCGTGTAGGTGTATCAGTACTCATAATTATTTTGCCCCCAATAGCCCAGAATCGACGCCATCTGTCAGAGTAGAAAGATCCGGTTCAGGTGAACTTTCTGCGAATGCAACGGCTTCCTCTATCTCTGCATGAACTGATGCCTTCATGGCATCTAGATCGGATTGAGACATATCACCGGTGGACAAGAGGTAGGCAGTGAACCGGTCAATTGGATCTTTATGCTCGCGCCAATCTGCGATTTCTTCCAGAGTTCGATACTGCCCGCGCTCGCCTACGTTGTGACCGTTGTAACGGTAAGTCAATGCGTTAATAAAGGTTGGACCTTCGCCAGCCACCGCGCGGACGCGTGCCTCGGCGGTGTACTTTTGAACTTCCAGCACATCATTTCCATCGATGTTAAAAGAAGGAAGACCAAATCCTGCGGCTCGTTTTGCTGGGTCATTGCCGCCAGTAACTCGGCCAACGAAAGTTTCAACGGCATACTGATTGTTATCAACGACCAAAATAAATGGGAGTTTGTAAATCACGGCCATGTTGAGAGCTTCCCAAGTACGACCAGTATTTAAGCCACCATCACCGACAAATCCGACTGCAACATTCTTATCGCCGCGTTGGTGGATTCCCATCGCCGCGCCCATCGCGATACCGACGCCTGCACCGACAATTCCATTTCCACCAAAATGACCTCTTTTGAAATCACCCAAGTGCATGGAAGCGCCACGGCCTTTCGAAACACCCGTTGCCTTTGTAAACAGCTCGGCCATTATTTCGTTTGGCGTGAATCCTTTTGCCAAGGTGTGGTGATGCGAACGGTGAGTAGTGGCAATGACATCATCAGGGGCAAGTGCCGACATGACACCAACCGCGACTGCTTCCTGTCCGGAAGAGTTGTGCATTCCACCCGGAACTTTTCCGCGAAGAGTTAGCTTGTCGGCTGTCTCTTCAAATTCGCGAATAACCAACATTTCGCGCAGCAGTGATTGAAGATCGGTATAGGCCATCTTTTACTCCACCTCTCCTGGTGCCAAAACAACAGATATGGTGTTGCCTACTGGCACTTCATCATTGGGCTGATAGCGATGCTTTCCGAGAACGCCACCAGTTTCTGCGGTCAAATCCAGAGTCGTTTTATCTGTTTCAATGACTGCAATAACATCCCCGGCGGCTACAGGGTCGCCGGGATTCTTTAACCATTCCAATAAAACTGCATTGTCCATTGCCATTCCTAATGCCGGAACAAAAACCTCTTCCATGAAATACCTTTCCTCGTAGTGACAATTTTTCGTGCAGTTTTAAAACGGGCCAGCAGCAAAATTTCCGTGATTTATGGAATTCCCATTTACATAAGTAAATACATCCCGAATGGTCCATTCAATTAGCCGAGGTCCTGAACTTTCCGAGTACCAAGCCATATGCGGGGACAGAATTAAGTTAGGGGCGTTACGAAGCGGTGAATCATCTGGCAGAGGTTCGGTTTGGAAGACATCCAATCCGGCCCCAGAAATCTGTCCGCTACCCAAACCCTCGGCAAGTGCGACCTCATCAATCAAACCGCCTCTAGATACATTGACGATTATGGAACCTTTGGGCATCTTCGCAATTTGTGCGGCACCGATCATGTGATGGGTTGATGGCAAGTATGGAGCATGCAAAGTGATCATCTCGCATTGCTCTAGTAATTCATCCAGAGTGTCCACCATTTCAATTCCATGCAAATTTACTGCAGCAGCAGGATCGAATCCGACAACTTTCTTGGCAAACGGAATCAATTTTGAAATTGCCGATTGTCCGATACGACCGCATCCAATTACGCCGATGGTGCAATCCTGAATGGAGTGAACCTTGGTCATATCTGTTGCGCCGCCCCAGCCCTTTTCCCTCGTCCAGGTATTGGCGGCGAACAGTCCACGGTGTAGAGCAAGCATCATCGCTACTGCATGATTTGAAACTTCGTGAATTGCATACAGTGGCTGATTAACGACGGCGATATCGCGACTCTTGGCGTATTCAACATCGATGGTGTCTAATCCAACGCCGGCTCTACCAATGATTTTTACAGTGGGAGCGAAGGCATCGATGATCGCTGGGGTCATTCGGTGCAATGAAATCATTATTGCCGAGCAACCTTGGGTTAACTTTGCAACCTCTTCGGGCGTTCCTGCTGGGCCTTCGACGAGTTCTACGCCGAGCTCTTTGGCCACTGGATAAATCCAAGAACCATCGGCCACAGTCCCGTTTACCAATGCAACTCGAGTCGAATTCACATGTTCCCTTTCCCTGGGTTTTGAATGGGTTTACTGTATACAATTCACAACATTCCGTATACCCTTTCCAATATATTTTTTTAAATCCCTCAAGGAGGCCCACTTATGCCGCAAAATCTGCCATTGCCTAGGCCTGGAAAAGTAATCGCCGTTGGCTTGAACTACAAGGATCACGCTGCGGAAGCTGGCGTTCCGTTACCACTTGCACCGGTTTTGTTCACGAAATTCACCACAAGTTTGACTCACCACGAAGCCCCCATTGTCATCCCCCACGGAATCACTCAAGTGGATTGGGAAGCAGAGTTGGCGGTTGTTATTGGCAAGACCGCCAGCCGTGTAAGCATCGAAGATGCCATGGATTATGTCGCTGGCTATACCTGCATGAATGACGTTACCGATCGTGAAGCGCAAGGCAAAGATGGCCAGTGGGTTCGCTCCAAGTCCTATGACACCTTTGGTCCGATCGGCCCAGTTGTCATCCCCGCCTCGGCAATTGGTGACCCCCATGCGCTAAAGATTGAGGCCCGTCTTAATGGCAAGACGATGCAATCAAGCAACACCAGCAATTTAATTTTCCGGGTCGACTACTTGATTGCCTATATCAGCCGCACTATCACTTTGGAAGCTGGTGATGTCATCACCACTGGAACACCCCATGGAGTTGGCACCTTCTGGAACCCGCCAATCTTTATGAAGCCTGGCGATGTGATTGAGGTCGAAATCGAAAAGATCGGAATCCTTCGCAATCATGTAGTGGCGGAGTAATCATGGCCTTGCCAGGATCCGACCGAAAATTAGTTCTGCTTACTGGTGCTGCATCTGGGATTGGAAGGGCAACTTGCCTACGGTTAGCTACCGAAGGATGCGACCTTTTTATTATTGACCGAGATGGTCCTGGCTTAGAAGAGACTAAAAAGCGCGCTGAAGCGTTAGGTGCTTCCGTAAAAACTCATCAGATTGATCTATCCAATCCGGAGGCAGTTCTGGCCGAAATGCAGCCCGTCATTGATCAATTTGAAATCGATTACTTAGTGAATGACGCTGGCCTTGGCTTTGCTCGGACCACGGAACAAACAACTCTGGCCGAATGGGACTTGACCTTCAACGTCAATATCACCGCGACCTTCCTCTTTTGTAAAATGGTCCTTCCACAAATGTTGGCTCGTGGCGGCGGCGCCATTGTTAACGTTGCTTCAGCCGGTGCCATCGTTGGTCTAAAGAACCGAGTCGCCTACTGTGCATCAAAAGCCGCGGTAGTCGGACTGACTCGGTGCATTGCCGCCGACCATGCCACGCAAGGAATTCGCATCAACGCCATTGCTCCTGGAACAGTTGGATCGGAATGGATTGAAAAGATTCTCTCTGATGTTCCAGATCCAGTAGCCACCAGAAAAATGATGGAGGCTCGACAGTTGGATGGGAAAATGGGAACGCCAGAAGAAATTGCCGAAGGAATCAACTTCTTACTCAGCCCAGCAGCACGCTTTGTTAATGGATCGGTCTTCGTCATGGATGGTGGGTTAACTGCTGTATGAGTGAATCACAATACAATTCTGGAGTTGTCGCAGTAATTCGCACGGATAACCCACAACACGCGCTGAATTTAGGTCGAGCTTTCGCAGATACCGCCATCTCAGCCATTGAAGTCACCATGACGGTTCCCGATGCGATGCGAGTTATCCAGACTTTGGTTGATGAAGGCATCGAGCGAGTTGGGGCCGGAACTGTCCGAACTGTTGAACAGGTTAGGGAGATCAAGCGAATTGGCGGGACTTTCGTGGTCTCACCTCATCTAGAAGAAGCCATTGTTAAAACTTCCGTAGATCTGGGCTTAGCTTCCACTCCTGGGACGATGACTCCATCTGAAATTGTCCAAGCGATAAATTGGGGAGCAACGTCGCAAAAGGTTTTTCCCGTCTCACTTGTGGGCGGACAGGCTTTTGTTAAGGCGGTCCTAGAGCCGTTGCCAGATGCTCGTTTAGTTGTTTCAGGCGGAGTCCAGCCCGAAGAAGTTCAGGATTATTTAGCATTGGGATGCGTCAGCGTCTGCATGGGTGGGGCTTTGTGGACTCCAGAAATCGCAGATACCGGAGATATTCAAGCAATACGAGCTTACGCATTGACTGCTTTATCTAGGATGTAACCATGCAACGACGATTCCCCAGGCCATGGGAAATTCGGCGACTGGTTAAATTTCGTAAATTCATTTGGAACGGCAAAACGCGCCGGTTATCGCGCGCCATGACCGTTGCCGATCTTCGCAATCTTGCTAAGAAGCGCACTCCAAAGGGTCAATTCGATTACGTCGAAGGCGGGGCCGAAGCTGAAATTACGTTGCAGCGAAATCTAGATTTCTTCCAAAGGGTTCAATTCAGCCCCCACGTACTTCGTGATATATCCAAAATAGATCTCGGCTCACAGTTGTTGGGAAAGCACACAAATCTACCTTTCGGATTTGCGCCAACTGGCTACACCCGCATGATGCATGTTGATGGCGAAATTGCAGTCAGTTCTGCGGCGGCACGAAATGAAATCCCCTACGTACTTTCAACTATGGGCACCACTTCAATGTCAGAACTGGCCAAAGAAGTTAACAATGGAAATAACTGGTTTCAACTGTACCTCTGGAAAGATCGTGAGAAGAGTCTTAAATTCTTAGCTGATGCCAGAAACGCCGGAGTTGATACCTTGGTTCTCACCGTTGATGTTCCCAGGACTAGCAGGCGGCTTCGCGATGTTCGCAATGGACTAACGATTCCACCAACAATAACGATGAAAACTTTCTTCAATACGCTAACCAGGTTTGGTTGGCTTAAAGATTTTCTTTCCACTGAGCCACTTACATTCGCCTCATTTGCCGATTACCACGGAACTATTGCTGATCTTTCAAATTCCATGTTTGACCCCACCAACACCTTCGAGGATTTGAAGTGGCTTCGCAATGAATGGAATGGAAACCTTGTTATTAAAGGCGTTCAGAGAATTGACGATGTGCGCAAAGCTATTGATGCCGGCGTAGATGCGATCTGGCTTTCCAATCACGGCGGTCGGCAATTGGACCGCTCCCCATCGCCGATGGAAATCCTCCCCGAAATGATTTCGCACTTCGGCAATGAAATAGATTTCTACGTTGACGGTGGAATTACTTCTGGCGCTGACATCGTCACTGCAATAGCTCTTGGTGCCAAATACACTTTTGTCGGCCGTGCGTACCTCTATGGATTAATGGCCGGCGGTGAAGCTGGCGTGGATCGTGCGATTGAAATCTTAAAAACAGAAATATCCCAAACAATGATTTTCCTTGGAGCGTCATCACTTCAAGAACTTACTCCAGACCTCATTTATCCACGATCACACTAACCTGAAGGAAGCGCTATGTCTGCTGAAAATATCTATCTGATCATGACCTATGAAGTCGCACCAGAAAATCACAGCGCCTTCGTCACTGCTTTCAATAAATTGATCGTCAAGAGCCTTACTCAGGACGATGGTTGCATGTGGTATTCCATGACAAAGAGCACGGAAACCGAAAACACTTTCAAGTTAATTGAACGTTGGCGCGACCAAGCATCCCTGGATGCTCATTCCACTTCGCCTTCTATGGATCCTTATCGGGCCGAAATCGGACCGCTGGTGGGCACCGCCCACAAAGAGATTCTCACCGCAGTTTAGTTTCCTAATATTCCCATCATATTTAGCCAAATGGCTAAAGAACCACCCACGAACAACGAAACCAAAATTGTTCCAATTCCGAATTTTCCACCCAGCAATATGCCGATGGCTAAAACTGTAACTTCAATGCTGAGCCGAATTCGACTTATGCTGATGCCGTATTTTTCATTCACACCAATAGCGAGTCCATCGCGTGGACCTAAGCCAAGTCGACAGGTGATGTAAAGCGCTCCACCTCCACCGCCCAGCAATATGGCAGAAAAAATATAGAGACCCTGAAGGACCGGCTTGTTATTCACGTCCGGGAAGATCGCATATCCGACGTCGACTGCCACCGCGGTGACCACAATGTTGAGGATTGTCCCTATCCCTGGCTTTTGTTTAATGGGGATCCAAAGCAAAAAAACTAAGGAGCTAATTAAAAAGGTGGCACTTCCCACCGTTATATCTAGGTGACGCGAAAGCCCATCGGCAAAAACGGTCCAGGAAGACGAACCTAGATGGGCATGAAGTAATAATGAGTTCGCAAACCCCATCATCAGCAGCCCCGTCATCAAAATAAGGAATCGCGAGAAGTTCATAGACCACCGATGGGGAGCCGCCCAAATAGTAGATGGCACCGAATGTGAAGGTCGGATGTACTTTCGAAAGGATTCCAAAACTAGTCAGGGCCTCTCCAATGGGAAGGCGCCAGCCTAGCCGATTTCGGATAACTGTTAACAATTTTGGCAGCCACTTCACCGATGAGAGTGGTTTTACCTTGGCCCCGCTCTCCGATACCCTTACCCTCTGTTCTTACGTCCCCATCGTCTAGAGGCCTAGGACATCGCCCTTTCACGGCGGTAACACGG
>JBAXSZ010000029.1:0-21731 GCA_037130455.1 Actinomycetes bacterium
CCCTTGCCGGTTTTCAAGACCGGTGCACTCGGCCGCTATGCGAGCCCTCCGCGGGCAAACTTACAGGTTTAGTAGAAGTGGCTCAAAACGAGGGATTTACTCTGGGAGGAGCAATAGCTCCACTTTTTACTCTGGGAGGAGCAATAGCTCCTCAATAACCTTAGCTACCCCATCTTCTTGGTGTGGCTCTGCCACAAATTTTGCGTATTTACGCGCATCAGGATGGCCATCGGCCATCGCCCAAGATCGCTGGGTCCAAGCCAACATGGAGAAGTCATTGGGGTTATCCCCGAAACTCACGCACTCTTCGGCAGTAAAACCTGCTCGAGCCGCCATTTTCGCCAAAATTAAGCCTTTTGAAACTCCAACGGCTGAAATTTCTAGGAGTGAGTCCACGGCATTTGAATGAGTAACTGTGGCAATTCCTTCTAGTTCCCGAAGCGCAATCTCCAACATTTCATCTGAGGAGAGATCTCCATCTGAACAACGAGCCAGGATTTTGAAGGCTGGTTGCTTCATTAAGGTTTCAATGTGCTCAACACCAATATTGTCCATGCCGATATCCCACCTTGGAACGTAGGCAATCTCCCTATGGAAAGTGTCGTCGAATTCGATTGCAAATGAAATGGTAGGAATCGCACTTCGCAGTTTTCCAGCAATCATTAATTGAGATTCCACAGAGATGAGCCATTTTTCAACAACTTTATGAGTCGGTAAATCAAAAAGTAGCGCCCCGTTCGCGCAAATAGCATTTCCAAAACCGAAGGTATCGCGAATTTCTTCCATCCATCGCGGTGGCCGGCCGGTGACAAAAAATATTTCAATGCCTAAATGGTGTGCTTTAGTAAATGCAGCAACAGTCCGTTCAGAAATAAATCCATAGTTCGAGACGATGGTTCCATCTAAATCAGTGGCAATTAACTTTGGCCGTTTACCTGGAATGCTCACGCAGGCACCAAAGTGTCCACACCTAAAAATGGGCGCAGCGCCATGGGAACATTTACTGAACCATCTGAATTTTGATGATTCTCTAATATCGCAACAATCATTCTAGGAATTGCAACCAGCGTGCCATTAAGAGTTGCAACTGATTTAGTCCCCGAGGAATCTTTGTATCTTATATTTAATCGCCGCGCTTGGAATTCTGTGCAGTTAGAAGTGCTGGTCACTTCGCGATAAGTACTTTGAGTTGGGATCCAGGCCTCACAATCGAATTTACGAATTGCGCTGGAACCCAAATCTCCTGACGCTACATCAATGACTTGGTAAGGAATTTCCATTGCATTAAGGAAATCCTTTTCCCATTGTAAAAGTCGTTGATGCTCGGCTGGGGCATCTTCGATTTTGCAATACGAGAACATTTCAACTTTGTCGAATTGATGGACACGAATAATTCCTCGAGTATCTTTGCCATAAGTACCAGCTTCACGACGAAAACAAGTTGAATATCCCGCATAACGTAGGGGGAGAGATTGTTCCTCCAAAATTTCATCCATGTGAAATGCGGCCAGTGGAACTTCGGAAGTTCCTACCAGATAGAAGTCATCTTCTTCTAAATGAAAAACATTTTCAGCAGCTTGTCCTAGAAATCCCGTCCCCTCCATTGCGGGAGGCTTGACCAAAACTGGCGGAATTACTGGAGTAAAACCGGCTTTAGTAGCTGAAGAAATCGCATAGTTGACTAGCGCGAATTCCAACAAAGCTCCCATGCCAGTTAAATAATAGAAGCGAGCTCCTGAAACTTTTGCTCCTCGTTCAGTGTCTATGGCTTTAAGAATCTTTCCCAGCTCAACGTGATCTTTCGGTTCAAAACCTTCGGCGGAGAAATCCCTTGGGGTTCCGATTCGCTCCAAAACTTTAAAGTCGGCTTCTCCACCTACAGGCGCATCTGGATCAATGAGGTTGGAAATCTGAAGCAACAAATGTTTGTTCAGGATTTCTGCATCTGCTCGTCGGCTATCGGCTGCTTTAACTTTTTGAGCTAACTCTTTAGCATTTTCCAAGAGGGCGGCTTTGTCTTCGCCTTTCGCAGATCCCACAGCTTTTGACAAAATATTTTGCTCAGCTCGTAGCGCTTCGAATTCGACAATGGCACTGCGACGAGCATCGTCAGCCAGTAAGAATTTATCTACCACCGTTGGGTCTTCGCCTCTTACTTCTTGAGACTTTCTTACCGCATCCGGATTATCGCGAATTACTTTAATATCGATCATTTTTGTTAGTTATTTCCTATCTATTTTTGAACACGAGCGGCTCGGGGATAAGAACCAAGAAAACGAATTTCTTCACAAATTTCTTTTAAACCTTCAATGGCTTGATGAACGGGCTTATCTTCAATATGACCTTCTGCATCAATAATGAAGTGATAGTGGCCGAGTTCTCGTCCAGTTGGTCGGCTTTGAATAAAAGTTAAATTCACATTTTGTTTTGCGAATTCAGTCAGAATTTCAAGTAAAGCACCGGCATGATCGATATCGATAAAGGCAGCAAGAGAGGTCCGATCATTACCGCTCGGAAGAGATACGGGTCCGGGTTTTTCTACTACAACAAATCGAGTAATGGCACCTTCGTTGTCGCCAATATTTTCGGCGACAATCGTCAAGCCATATTTTTCTGCCGCAAAAGATGAGGCAATAGCCGCGTCGTAATTCTTGGAAACCAATCCTGCTGCGGCTGCGGCTGTGGAAGGGGTTTCCATTATTTCGGCGGCTGGCCATTCTTTCGCGATGAAGGTTCGGCATTGGGCTTCGGCATGGGGATGAGTTGCAATCCGGGTAATTGGGGATTTGGCATTTTCCGGCAAAACCATCAAGGCAAAGGAGACCGGAAGAGTAGTTTCGGCAGAGATAACCAGTGGATCACCTGTGGCAAGTTCGTCCAAGGTTCGGGCGACTACGCCTTCAACGGAGTTTTCGATAGGAACAAGCGCCTTTTCCACCGAACCAGACCGCACCGCATCCAAGGCGGCGGTCACATTTGCATACGGAAAGAGTTCATCCGATGGGGCTGTGATTTGCAGGAGCGCCGCTTCAGTGAAGGTCCCAGCCGGACCTAAATAGGCATAACGCGTCATGCCCTAAGAGTATCTGAGTGCGGCGCGCGCCTGCCCAGGTTTGTCGCTCATGATGACATCCACGCCTAGGTCATTACAGAAACGGACATCATCATCATCGTTTACAGTCCAAACAAATACCTTTTTTCCTTCTTTATGTATTTGCTTAACAATGTGGGGATTCTTTCTCACAAGGTGAATTCCTGGCCCTAATATCTGGGCGGGGTTATCTTGCAAGAAGAGTGGTCTTTCGATCAAGAAGACTCTTTCGAACGGCGATTTTTTCACCCGCTGAACGGCGCGGACTGAAAAGGACATAATTGTTATCCAAATTCCGCTGGCTCTAATATCTTCTTCTCGAGTTTTGAGAAGTTTTAGTATCTCTACTTCGATTGCACCACCGGTAGACACTGGATGTTTTGTTTCAATCGCCAAGTTCTTTCCTTGTGAGATGGCAAAATCTAAAAGCCAGGAAAATTTCAATGGTTGGGCAAATTCCAATTCCGCAAAGGTTGATTGTGAAATTATTAAATTTTTCGAGCTATTCCGTTTTGTATTGGAATCATGCCAACAAATGATTTCTCTATCCTGAGTCAGCCGAATGTCACATTCAAAGCCATCGGCTCCTTGTTTTACAGCCGCTTCATAGGCAACCTGAGAATGCTCAGGAAAATCGGCGGATGCGCCTCGGTGTGCGTATATCAACATGTGCGCGAGAGGGGATTTGAACCCCTACACCCTTGCGAGTACACGGACCTGAACCGTGCGCGTCTGCCGTTCCGCCACTCGCGCTTCTTTGAAAGTCAGATTAGCACCGTACGCTAGTAACCTGAAGTCAAGGAGGTGAATCGATATGTGGGTGTTTAGAACCATTGCTGAATCAGACTTAGGTTTAATCCGCGAGGGAAACGAAGACTCGGGGCTTGTAACCGCCCGACTTTTGGCTGTGGCTGATGGCATGGGTGGCCATGTCGGTGGTGAAGTTGCTTCCAAGATTGCGATTCATTCTTTGGCCAAACTTGAACCAGTATTGAATGAATCGAAAATCGATGTGGATTCTCGCGAAGATTTGCTCCTAAACATCACTTTGGAAATAGATCATGAAATTGCCCTTCAGTCACAACTTGATCCAAGCTTGGCGGGCATGGGGACGACGCTCACTGCGATCCACCTTGAAAAGAAGTCCATCGAATTACTTCATGTTGGCGATTCCCGCTGTTATCGATATCGAGATGGAAAGCTAACGCAATTGAGCTACGACCACACTGTGATGCAAGAACTGATCGACCAAGGGCGACTGACTTATGAAGAAGTCTTTGATCATCCGCAACGATCAGTGCTCACCCAAGTGCTGATGGGTAACTCGCAACTTGATCCGGTTTTGCAAATCTTTCCAACTGAAGTCGGCGATCATTTTTTATTATGTAGTGATGGATTAACAAGCGTTTTGTCAGATCTTGAAATCGTGGAAATTATTCGTGAAAGAAGTGACTCCGAACTTCTACCCGCATTAATTTCGGCAACAAAATCTAAGGGTGCTCCCGATAACATTACGATTCTTTGGGCTGAAGTCGTCGTAGCCAACAAAGGTTCGGTAAGTACTGTTTTGATAGGTGCGGCTCATGATTAAAATTTTAGGAAAGCGCTACCAATTAGGCGAAATGATTGGTACTGGGGGAATGGCCGATGTTTACATTGGACAGGACTTAAGGCTTTCGCGAAAAGTTGCAATTAAGATCTTGCGAAGTGATCTTGCTAAGGATCCATCATTCATTGCTCGATTCCGAAAAGAAGCGCTTGCTGCTGCCGGGTTAAACCACCCTGGGATTGTCGCTGTGTATGACTCGGGAGAAGAAGAGGGAAACTCCTACATCGTTATGGAGTTGGTGAATGGTCAAACACTTCGCGAGCTAATTCACAGCGGGGTCCCAATAAGCCTGGATCATTCTTTGGAAATTATCTCTGGGGTTTTGGCCGCATTGGCCTACTCGCACGCAAATGGAATCATTCACCGAGATATTAAACCTGGAAACATTATGTTGACCGATGACGGCGACGTAAAGGTTATGGACTTCGGTATCGCACGAGCTTTGGATGACATCGGAGCGACTATGACTAATACTTGGAATGTTATTGGGACCGCTCAATATCTTTCTCCAGAGCAAGCAACTGGCGAGACTGCAGATCGCAGGAGCGATATTTATTCCGTGGGGTGTTTGCTCTACGAACTACTCACTGGACGTCCGCCTTTTATCGGTGACACTCCTGTTTCCATTGCTTATCAACATGTTTCATCGGTCTTTCAAAAACCTTCTGAAATTGATCCCCTTATCGATTCAAATCTAGACACAGTTCTTTCTGTTGCTTTGGCTAAAGATCCCAATAATCGCTATCAAAGTGCCGACGAAATGCTCTCTGATATCCAGAGGGTTAAGCAAGGAAAAGAAGTCACCACAAAGATTTATCAGAAGAAGAGGCCAAAGAAACGAACCATTACCGCGGTAGCGGGAATTGTTATTCTGCTTATTGGTACTTTTTACGGCTTAGCCGCTAGACCAAAAGCGGTTACTTTCTTACAAGTTCCCAATGTTGTTGGTTTGACTTTGAAACAAGCAGCGCCGTTGCTTTCGGCATTTACAACAAATGTTGCGCATGCTCCGGATGGACATATTCCAAAAGATCGTATTGCTAGTCAATTACCAGCCGCCTCCTCAAAAGTTCCAAAAGGCAGCAGCATCTCTATAACAATTTCCGATGGCCCTGGGAATACTGTGGTCCCAGTTGGATTGGTTGGAATGTCATTGGCAGATGCCAGAAATAGTTTAACTTCGGTAGGTCTGGTAATTTCCCGTTCAATTCCTATGGACTCAAACGAACAACCAGGAACAGTATTAAAAGTAATTCCGGATGTTGGTTCCACTGTTGTTGCAGGTAGTGGCGTAATTTTGGAAGTCGCCAGCGGAAGCGTTCAAGTTCCAACATTAGTTGGAGTAGATGAGATCCAAGCTAAAACTATTTTAGTTCAAGCCGGATTCTTGGTGAGAGAAGTCGATGCCACTGATCCCTCTCAAGCTGCCAATAAAGTATTAGCACAAGCGCCAGATGCTGGAACAAGCCAAACAATTGGTAGCACTGTCACGATTACGATTAATAGAATTTCCTTACCAACGGAAACACCAACGCCAATTCCGACAGAAACACCATCCAGCACTCCTACTCAATAACTATTTCCGGTTAACAACCGGAGATAATCCTTCGGATCTTTTTCTTGCTCCGGTATCGCCGCAAATTTCCAACCAGTTTCCAAGTAATTGATGGCCGTGTTCGGTGAGAACTGATTCTGGATGAAACTGAACTCCCGCAATCGGTAAAGTTTTATGTTGGACCGCCATAATTACTCCGGAGTCAGTCTTCGCTGTAATTTCTAATTCGCCAGGAACAGTATCTAATTCGATCGCCAAAGAGTGGTATCTCGTTGCAGTAAAAGGTGAAGGAATATCTGTGAAGAGCCCAGCGCCGTCATGCAGCACAGTGGAGGTTTTTCCGTGAAGTAATTCCGGAGCTCTTGAAACGGTAGCCCCAAATGCAACACCGATTGCTTGATGCCCAAGACAAACTCCCAGCAGTGAAATCTTTTTCTCTGCACAATATTTCACAAGGTCAACACTGATTCCAGCAGTTTCTGGAATTCCAGGACCGGGGGAAATAAGAACACCATCGAAGTTACTTGCTGCTGCAACATCGACCTCATCGTTTCGAAGCACGGTGCACTCTGCTCCTATTTGTGCCAAATATTGGACGAGGTTAAAGACGAATGAGTCGTAGTTGTCGACAACCAGAATCTTGGCACGGCCCGTAATCATGGCTTTATTGTGGTGTAACCTTTCGCTATGCCTAAATCGAAGGTTCGCAAAAAGGACCCGGGATATGTCCCGCCACAAGTTCTCAACGCCTCCACCGCCCCCAAAGAGAGCCCACGCTGGCTTGCTCCAGCCATGGTGTCTGCCTTCTTGGTAGGTCTGCTCTGGATCGTTATCTTTTACATTAGCTCCACTAGCTACCCAATCCCGCATATCGGCGCCTGGAACATGGTGGTTGGCTTCGGTTTCGTGGGAGTTGGCTTTACGCTCGCTACCCGTTGGCGCTAATTAGGCGAAAAGCCGGCCAATCTGGATCGAAAGGTTATTATCTCCGCATAATGCGTTAACGCCGCATAATACGTTAACTCCGCGTAATAATAAGGAGTAAATAACAACAGTGTAATTCTCCACAAGGTGGATAACTCTTGTGGATAACTTGGCTATTTAACTGATTTAATCAAATATGTGGCGAGCGCCCCGCCGACCAAACCACCTAAATGAGCATGCCAGTCGATTCCTGGGATGGTGAAGGTAATGATGAGGTTGACGACGATCACTCCGCCCACACTTCGGTAGTCGACCCCCATGCGCTTGCCGGTAACTAGCATGGCGGCGAATAACCCAAAGATGGCACCTGAGGCTCCTACTGCCGGCACATTTTCGGCATTAAAAAATACCGAAGCCGCTGAAGCGGTGAGGAGTGAAACTAAGAAAATGATCGAATAACGGACCTTGCCGTAATAGGCCTCAACTGGTGTGCCCACTGAAAGCAGCGCCAACATATTAAATATCAGATGGGTCCATCCACCGTGAGTGAGTGCAACAGTGGCTAATCGATACCACTCACCGGTTGCAACTCCATGAACAGCGCCGTCGCTCAAAATGGCACGACGGATCAGAAAAAGTTGTTCTTGAAGCGGCGGGTTAGTCAAATTGGGAAAATAAGTAGCCACAATAAAAAAACCACTTATAACAAAGATGAGGGAGCTAGTCAGTGTTCTCTTGTCACGTAACACTTATAGCTCCCTATCAAAGTAAATAAAAATTGCTGAATTACCTTATTCGGAAATAGTTACCGAATTGATTGTGATTGCCTGCAGTGGGCGATCTCCAGATCCAGTCTTTGTAGTTGCAATCGCGTCAACAATCTTTTGTGATTCTGCATCGGTTACTTCTCCGAAGATGGAGTGTTTGCGATTAAGCCAGGCGGTTGGAGCAACAGTGATAAAAAATTGTGAACCATTTGTTCCCGGTCCCGAGTTTGCCATCGCTAAAAGGTAAGGACGATCAAAATTCAATTCTCCGTGAAACTCATCGGCAAACTTATATCCTGGACCGCCAGTACCTGTGCCAAGTGGGTCTCCGCCTTGGATCATAAAGTTCGCAATAACCCGGTGAAATACGGTGCCATCAAAGAGGTTGGCATTGGTCTTCGCGCCAGTTCGTGGATCAACCCATTCTCTAGCGCCAGTGGCTAGTTCAACAAAGTTCGCGACTGTTTTTGGTGCATGGTTTTGGAAAAGCTCTACGGTGATATCACCCATTGAAGTGTGAAGAATTGCTGTGGACATGAGGACCCTTTCGGCGAGACGAGCAATGGAAAATGTGAGGATTTGCAGTGGTGCCAATCTTAACGGCACCTGAGTGTAAACGTGAGTTAAGGGTGCCCAAGATTT
The DNA here is from genome assembly GCA_037130455.1 of Actinomycetes bacterium. GTDB lineage: Bacteria > Actinomycetota > Actinomycetes > Nanopelagicales > Nanopelagicaceae > CAIMZW01. The sequence goes on from JBAXSZ010000029.1 coordinate 8,589, forward strand.
GCCTGCCTTGAGTTATAAGATACCCAAATGCGCCCATCAACCATCCTGCGGCCTTTTGCCGTCAATATTGCTCTTTCTGCAGTGCTTTCACTCTCCCTGCTGGGTTTGGTAACTCCTTCATCTCAAGCAGCGGTTAAAGCCGTTACCGTCAAGACTTTGCATTGCTCTAAGTCGACAGCAGTTGATCACTCTGCTGGAACTTATGCGGCACCAAAAAAGTTATTACAAGCCAAGAACTACACCATGAGGATTCTGACTAATTGCGGAACTATTGTCGCAACACTTGATGGAAAGAATGCGCCAATAACGGTCACCAATATGAGTTTTTTGGCAGGTAAGAAATACTTCGATAATACTTTGTGTCATCGTTTAACCACATCTGGAATCGATGTACTTCAATGTGGTGATCCAACTGGAACTGGAACTGGCGGGCCGGGTTTTGCTTACGCCGACGAAAATCTTCCAACTAAAATTGTTAAAGGCCGCTACCCTGCTGGAACTATTGCTATGGCAAACGCTGGACCTGGAACCAATGGTTCGCAATTTTTCTTAGTGTGGGCTGATGACACTTATGACTTGCCTGCTAGTTACACAATCTGGGGTCATATAACTTCTGGTTTGGATATTCTTAAAGCGATAGGCGCTAAAGGAGTTGCTGGTGGCGGACCTGATGGCGCTCCAGCGCAAACAGTTTCGATCAAGAGCTTAACTATTCGTTAGTAGTCTCGCTCCTGTTTATCGTACCTACTACGTTCCCCGCCCACTCGAATTCGGCCAAAGAATTCTTTCAAGAGTGGGTGGACTGGAACGTCGCGTAACGAGTGTTTTAAATAGGTCTCGGAGTGAATCGGGAAAGCTTCAGCAACTCGATGTGGAATTTCGTCGAACCGAGATAAATAAATTCTGGCGAATGGCCGAGAAATGATTGCCACCCGGTCATTAAGCCCTTCCCATTGTTGCCAATGTGGAGTGACGATACCTAGGAATCGTTCAGAGATTGCACCGGATGAATCCTTCTTAAAATAGCGATCCACTTCCAACCGATCGACTGGATAAAGATCGGGACGCATAAAAAATACGGTGTTGGATTCAAAAGGAATCTTTTCATAGCCTTTTTTTATTAAATAGAGAAAACGAAGATGATTTTGCAGTGAAGCGAAATTGTCATGCACTTCTGGCCAAGGATCGCCCGCGGTTCTAGCTAGATCCGACATCGCTTTTATGGTTACATCAATATCTTCTTGTTCGAAATAATCTAGAACCGAGAAATAATCTGGTTCTGGTACATCCCATTCGGTGATGCCATTTTCTTTGGACCAGATATTGGTAACCAAATTTTTAGACCGAGAAATTGCGCCTTGGATTTCAACGTCTATTCCGTATTCGCGAAGCGGTTCAATAACGTTAGCTTTAATTCCAGGCCACGTGTGAGAAAGGGAGCGGTTAAATCCCGCGATTAATAATGAGAGTTTCATAAGTAAACCTCATTCTCGTTAATCCACTTAAAGTGGAGACTAGGAGGATCGAACTCCTGACCTCCTGCTTGCAAAGCAGGCGCTCTACCAATTGAGCTAAGTCCCCATATCTCTATGAGCGTGGGCCTGGGAGGACTTGAACCTCCGACCTCTTCCTTATCAGGGAAGCGCTCTAACCAGGCTGAGCTACAGGCCCCTTTCGGGGCTGGTGAAGGTTACCCGAATTAGAGCCCAACTCGCAAAAAACTACTCCTCGATCGATTCAATGGTGAGTTCTGCGGGTTCAGAAAGTTCAGCTTCATCTCTAACTTGGGCGATAGAGACCACTGAGACGCCCTCTCCAAGGTTTACCAGCCTAACTCCAAGGGTATCTCTACTTGTTTCGCGAATCTCGGCAGCGGCGGTTCTAATGACAGTTCCGCCGGAGGTAATAGCCAAAATTTCTTCGTCGGCTTCCACAATCATGGCTCCGACAAGCACACCCCGTGAATCTTCATCGATTTTTGCAGCTTTTACACCAATTCCGCCTCGGCCTTGAGGTCGATATTCCTCAAGAACTGTGCGCTTGGCATAACCGCCATCTGTGGCGGTCAGTACATATTGCTGATTTGGGTTGTCGGTGATTCGAGCCATTGATAGAAGTAAATCGCCAGCACGGAATTTCATTCCGATTACTCCACTAGTGGAACGTCCCATTGGACGAAGCGAAGCATCGCCAGCTGAGAATCTCAACGACATTCCTTTTCTAGAAACGAGCAAGAGTTCATCTTTTTCATTTACTAGCGCAGCGGAGACCACTTCATCATCTTCTCTTAGGTTGATGGCAATAAGTCCACCGGTACGAGCTGAGTCGTATTCGGACAATGGGCTTTTCTTAACCATTCCAGATTTTGTTGCGATAACAAGAAATGAATTTGGGTCGTATTCGGAAAGGGCAATTACTTGCGCTATTCCTTCATCCGGTTTGAAAGCTAGGAGATTTGCAACATGCTGTCCGCGAGCATCTCTTCCAGTGTCTGGTAATTCATGAACCTTGGCTCGGTATACGCGACCTTTGTTGGTGAAGAACAAGAGCCAATCGTGAGTGGAAGCAACAAAGAAATGATCTACTAAATCGTCTTGTCGTAGCGCAGCCCCTTTAACACCTTTTCCACCGCGGCGTTGCGAGCGATAGAGATCAGCTTTGGTTCGCTTCGCATAACCAGTTCTGGTAATCGTGACCACAACATCTTGCTCCGGAATTAAATCTTCCACTGAAATATCTGTATCGCCCAAGATAATTTGGGTGCGGCGCTCGTTGCCATATTTAATGGAAATTTCAGAAAGTTCTTCTTTGATGATCTCTCGTTGTCTGGCAGGACTGGCGAGAATTTCGTTTAATAGAACGATGTCAGCCATAAGTCCGTCATATTCATCATTAATCTTCTGACGTTCCAGTGCGGCGATTCGACGAAGTTGCATATCCAAAATTGCATTCGCTTGGATCTCATCAACATCCAGCAACTTCATTAAGCCAGTTCGGGCTTCTTCAGAAGTTGAACTAGCCCGGATTAGCGCGATAACAGCATCTAGAGCATCGAGGGCTTTGAGGTATCCGCGCAAGATATGAGCACGCTTTTCCCGCTCTAATAAACGGTACTTGGTGCGTCGGACTATCACTTCAACTTGATGTTCAATGTAGTAGCGAATGAATTCATCTAAGCGAAGCGTTCTTGGGACATTGTCGACCAAAGCCAACATGTTCGCCCCGAACGAATCCTGAAGTTGTGTGTGTTTGTATAAGTTGTTTAAGACAACTTTAGGTATGGCATCATTTCGTAACACAATTACTAATCTCTGTCCAAGTCGCTCATTACCTTCATCTCGGACGTCTGCGATACCTTTGATGCGACCATCTTTGACGAGCTCGGCAATTTTCAAAGCTAAATTATCTGGGTTTACTTGGTAAGGAAGTTCGGTAACTACTAAACAAGTCCGTTTATTAATTTCTTCAATCTCAACCACGGCACGCATAATGATGGAGCCTCGGCCAGTTCGGTAGGCATCTTCAATTCCAGAACGTCCCACAATAAGAGCTTTTGTTGGAAAGTCCGGACCTTTAATAATGGTCATTAATTTTTCAAGTAATTCTTGTTGCGGTTGATCTGGATGTTCCAGCGACCAACAAACACCTTCGATAATTTCAGTCAGGTTATGTGGTGGGATATTGGTCGCCATTCCAACGGCAATTCCAGCGCTTCCATTAACTAATAGATTTGGAAAACGACTTGGAAGTACTAAAGGTTCTCTGGATCGACCATCGTAGTTGGGGATGAAATCGACCGTATCTTCATCAATATCCCGCATCATTTCCATTGCTAATGGCGCCAACCGAGCTTCGGTATAACGCATAGCTGCGGCCGGATCGTTTCCGGGAGAACCGAAGTTTCCATTTCCATCAATGAGTGGAAATCTCAGTGACCAAAATTGTGCCAAACGAACCACTGCATCGTAGATAGCTGTGTCACCATGTGGGTGATAGTTACCCATCACATCACCGACGATACGGGATGATTTGTAGTAGCCCTTGTCAGGACGATAACCAGCGTCATACATCGCATAGAGAACTCGGCGGTGAACTGGTTTTAATCCATCGCGAACATCCGGTAGTGCTCGACCAACAATCACGCTCATGGCATAGTCCAAATAGGAACGGGCCATCTCAACTTGAAGGTCTACTGATTCAATGCGGTCATATTCCATTAGATATCCAAAAACCTAACATCTTTAGCATTTCGTTGAATAAAGTTACGGCGAAGTTCTACATCTTCGCCCATAAGTACGGAAAATAGATCATCCGCGGCAGCAGCATCATCAATAGTTACTTGAATAAGCACTCGGTGCGCCGGATCCATGGTCGTATCCCATAGTTCTTTTGCCGGCATTTCTCCTAAGCCTTTGAAGCGTTGGATACCATCCTCTTTTGGAAGTCGCTTTCCGGCTTCCAAACCTATTTTTATAAAACCATCTCGTTCACGGTCAGAGAAGGCATATTGAACCGGTTCTTTGCCACCCCATTTTAATTTGTATAGCGGAGGTTGGGCTAAATACACAAAACCGTTTTCAATTAGTGGTTTCATAAATCGGAAAAGTAGCGTTAATAGCAAAGTTCGAATGTGCTGACCGTCCACGTCGGCATCGGCCATCAAAATGATTTTGTGGTAACGCAATTTCGCAATATCAAAATCATCATGAATACCGGTACCTAATGCAGTAATCAGTGACTGGACTTCATTGTTTTGAAGGACTCGATCGATTCGAGCTTTTTCAACATTGAGGATTTTTCCTCGGATTGGAAGTACAGCTTGATTTCTGGAATCGCGTCCACCTTTCGTGGACCCTCCTGCTGAATCACCTTCGACTATATAAAGTTCGCATTTTTCAGGTTCGGTCCATTGGCAATCGGCCAACTTTCCTGGCATTCCTCGGCCTTCCAACAAACCTTTTCGGCTTCTTGAAAGATCGCGCGCTTTACGGGCGGCGACACGAGCCGCGGCAGCATCAATGCTCTTGCGAACAATGTCCTTTCCTTCACCTGGATTTTTTTCAAACCATTCGGTGAGATTTTCGTTAAGCGCTTTTTGTGTGAAGGATTTTGCTTCGGTATTACCAAGTTTTGTCTTTGTTTGACCTTCAAATTGCGGTTCGGCAATTTTGATAGAAACAATGGCCGTTAAACCTTCACGGATGTCATCGCCGGTAAGTCGGTCTTCCTTCTTTCGGATATATCCCCACTCTTCACCAAATTTATTTACCACAGAAGTTAGTGAAGTTCGGAAACCTTCTTCATGGGTTCCACCTTCTTGAGTATTAATGGTGTTGGCAAAGGTGTAGACAGACTCAGCAAAGCCAGAGTTCCATTGCATGGCAATTTCTAAAGTCATGCTGTTTTTCTGATCGCTGGTTTCGAAAGCGATAATTGATTTATGAGTTACACCTTTAGATTGATTTAGATGCTTAACAAAATCAATAATTCCACCTTCGTAGTGATAATTCACAAAGAGTGGCTCGCCTTTTTCATCTACGTGGCCAGGACGGAGATCTTTCAAGGTGAGGACAAGACCTTTATTTAAAAATGCCATTTCACGGAATCGAGTTGAAAGTACTTCGAATGAAAAATCCGTGGTTTCAAAAATTTCTTTAGAGGGCCAAAAGGTGACTGTGGTTCCTTTGGAGGTAGTCGCTTCGCCTTTTCGTACTGGTTGTTGCGGTACACCCAATTTATATTCTTGGTACCAAGTGAAACCGTCTCGAGCTACTTCGACCGCCAGGTCAGTGCTTAAGGCGTTGACTACAGAGATACCAACTCCATGAAGGCCACCCGATACCGAATACCCGCCATCGCCAAATTTTCCGCCGGCGTGTAAAACTGTCATTACAACTTCCAGTGCTGGCTTCTTTTCGACTGGATGCATATCAACTGGGATACCGCGGCCGTTATCCACAACTTTGAGCGATCCATCTGGTTGTAGCGTTACCTGAATTTCGGTGCAGTAGCCAGCAAGGGCCTCATCCACTGAGTTATCGACAACCTCATAAACCAAGTGGTGGAGTCCGCGCTCTCCAGTGGAGCCGATATACATGCCTGGACGTTTACGAACGGCATCTAGTCCTTCAAGAACTGTGATGGCGCTGGCGTCGTAGGACTTTGTCGGCATCCAAACTCCTTAAATAAGATGTTGAATCCACCCAGCCAGAGAGGAAAATGGCTTAGAGGCCAACCTAATCGGTTTCTTTTTTCTTTAGGTCTATATCCTACCGTTAAATGGTGAACAGAACCACCGAAAAAGGGCTTTTGAGGGTCACCTAACGGATTTTTAGCGCTTGGTTGTGGGTGGATATTTAACTTGCTGCGAAATTAGTTATATGTGTCTCTAGGGCCCTTCGCGCCTCGGATCGTTCGAACCCCTTTCTTCCAACTGGGGGCGTGTGGCCCAATGATCTTTAATTCCTCCACAAGGGCCCCGGCAGCTTGGGTGGTGATTGTTTGTAAAAGCTGATGGGAGATCAAGTTGAGTTGTGTTGCCCAGGCGGTGGAGGTGGTTTGGATGGTTAGTCGACCGTCGACCAGGGTTAATGGGGTCGCATGTGAAGCAATTTCTGGCCCTACCAATGAATCCCAATCTGTGAATAAAGTTCCTTCGGCAATTCCTTGCTGCCATTCTTTTTGGCCGATTAATTCATTTATAACATCAGCAATAGCGGTCGGGTCGTCGATTCGGTTTCGCAGTACCTCATCTTTTGTATTTTTATTCTTTCTTAATCTACTTCGGTAAGAAAGATACAACTCTCGAGCCAAATCTCTGCTCATTTTTTCACCTGAGTTACTACGCCAGATTTAACAAAATACCGTTCACCATGTAATTCTGTTGGGAGGTCGTTCTCCACTGCAACTGTGATGAAAGTTTGTTCCGCGTTTTTCGCAAGCTCAATTAATTGTAGCCGACGGTCTTCATCAAGCTCAGAAAAAACATCATCTAAAATTAAAATCGGCGAAAGGCCTTCGTTTCGCAAAAGATGAAATGTTGCCAGTTTTAAAGATAGGGCGATCGACCAAGATTCTCCATGGCTGGCATATCCTTTAACAATATGTTGACCTAAGTTTAAAACGAGGTCGTCACGGTGGGGCCCAGTGAGAGTAAGTCCTCGGTCTATTTCTTGGGACCTTGTATTTTGCATTCTTTCGAGAATTTTAATTGTGTTATTTTCGTGGTTATCTGTTGGCTCTTCGATGCTCGACTTATAAGCAATGCTCGCCGGTTTTTCTTCGGAAATATCTTGATAGATTTTGGTAAATAGCGGCATGAGATCTTTAAGGGTTTTTAGTCGTGCTGAAATTATTTTTCCGCCATGTTCAGCAACTTGTTTATCCCATGGTGCGAGCGAATCAAAACCTGCTCTGGTTTTCAACAAAGTATTTCTTTGTCTTACCGCTCTTTCGTAATCGGAAATAATTCCTGCCATCCGCGGTGAACGTAGAATTAGAATTTGATCAATAAATCTCCGGCGTTCGCTTGGATCCCCCCGGACTAAATCTAAATCTTCCGGAGAAAAATAAATAGCTTGGACAATACCAAACAAATCTTTCTGGCTTTTGGTTGGATTTTGATTAATTTTCGCTCGGTTAGATTTTTCGCTATTAATCTCTAACTCAACCAAAATGTCTCGTTCGGGATTGGTCACATTGCTTCTTATGTAGGCTGAAGTGTTTCCTAATTGCACGAGTGGTTGATCACTGGCAACACGGTGAGAGGAAAGGTAGGAAAGGTAGAGAATTGATTCAACAATATTAGTTTTTCCTTCACCGTTCTTACCGATAAAAATGTTTATTCCAGGCTTAAAATCCAACTCTAGGTTTTTATAGGACCTAAAAGTTGTTAACGAAAGTTTGGAAATGAACACTTCAACTATTGCAAGTAATTAGGAGCTGTACTTCATTGGCATTAACAAGTACTTGTAAGAACTATCAATTTCACCATCGATTTCTTTTCTGCCAGAGAGGACCGCAGGCTTGCTAGATTCAGTGAAACCAATGTGAACAAAAGTGTTGTTTATCGCGTGGAGCCCATCGGTTAAAAATGTTGGGTTGAAAGCGATGTTTATGGAAATGCCTGAATACTCAATATCTAACTCTTCGGTAGCTTGAGCTTCTTCACCAGCGCCGGCTTCTAACCGTAAGGTTTGGTTTTCGAAAATTAATCTAAGGGGCACAGTTTTGTCGGTTACTAATGCCACGCGGCGAACTGAATCCAAGAGCATTGAAACGTCGACCGTTGCTTCCGCTTGAAATTGCGTTGGGATTAAATGTTTAAATGTTGGGAATTCGCCATCTAAGGTTCTGGAGGTCATGGTTTTCTCTTTTGAAACAAAACCAATTAATCGTTCTTTTGAATCATCTGGAGATATAGCAAAAATTACTTCTGGGTTTGTTACTAGAGATTTTGCTGCGTCTGCCAAAGTTCTAGCTCGGATTAAAGTTTTTGAATCCATTTCTGAATTCTCTGGGTTCCATTGAATTTCTTTAACCGCTAATCGGTACCGGTCGGTGGCTGCCAATAAAATTGTTTTTTGTTTTATTTCTACATGAATTCCGGTGAGTTTAGGTAAAGACTCGTCTCGTCCTGCTGCTGTGGCTACTTGATTAATCGCAGTGGCGAAAATTTCACTATTAATACTTCCGGCTGTTTCTGGAAGCTCGGGCAGGGTTGGATATTCTGAGACTGAAAGAGTTGGGAGGGTGAATTTGGCACTTCCGGCGGAAACGAAAACTCGGGTTCCGTCTAAAACAAAAGTGATGGGTTTTAGCGGCAAGGAACGAGCAATTTCAGCTAGGAGTCGGCCGGGAACTAGAACTTTGCCAGGAGTGTTAATTTCGGCATGAAGGATAGCTTTTGTTGAGGTTTCAAGATCAGAGCCGGTTAGAGTGACTACATCAGTGACCTCAAACATGATCCCTAATAACGCGGTAGAAATTGGCCGGGTAGATAGGCTGCGGGCAACCCAATTAACAGCATCTATTAAGGCATCTCTTTCGACAACAAACTTCATTTTCCCTCTTCTCGCATCCAACTCTACTCAGCCTGTATGACTGCTACTTTTTATAATTTAAGAGAGTCTTGCACAAGTTCTCTCTCCCTTACCTAAATCTATATATATAAGTATTAGTAGTAACCAAACCTTACTTCTGTGGATTAAAGGTAAAACCCCAAGAGCGAAGCGAAACACTAAGAAACTTACCCTTTGGGAAAAGCTGTGGATAACTTAATAGAAAAACCACCCTTTTAAAGAAAACCGCAAGTAAAAAAAAGTAGATCAACAGATCCCTTCGTACTTATCCACAACTTCCCCACATCTTGGGGAAATCCTCACAACCCTCACATTTAATACATAATCTCACTAAGAGCTAAGAACCTTTAGATTGCAATTTAATCCGGTTGGTTAGTTCGGTCACTTGGTTATAAATCGAACGACGTTCGGCCATTAACTGCCGAATTTTTCGGTCGGCGTGCATAACTGTGGTGTGGTCCCGACCTCCAAAAGTTTGTCCGATTTTAGGAAGAGATAAATCGGTTAGCTCTCGACACAAATACATAGCTATTTGACGCGCATTGACTAAAACCCGGGAACGGGAGGATCCACACAGGTCATCAATGGTTAAACTAAAATATGTGGCGGTTTGAGCCATAATGGCCGAAGAAGTGATTTCAGGACCACCTTCATCAGGAATTAGATCTTTTAGAACGATTTCTGCCAAACTTAAATCTACGCTCTGTCGGTTTAATGAGGCGAAAGCGGTAACTCGGATTAACGCCCCTTCTAATTCCCGAATATTTGACGAGATTTTGCTCGCAATATATTCCAAAACATCATCCGGTGCGTTTAATTTGTCTTGAGCGGCCTTTTTCCGAAGGATGGCAATTCGAGTTTCCAACTCAGGCGGCTGAATATCAGTGATTAAACCCCACTCAAAACGACTTCTTAACCGATCTTCCAAAGTGGTTAATTGCTTCGGAGGCCGGTCGCTAGAGATGACGATCTGTTTATTAGCGTTATATAAAGTGTTGAAAGTATGGAAAAACTCCTCCTGGGTCCGCTCTTTATTTTCTAAGAACTGAATATCGTCAACAAGCAAGATATCTAAGTCCCGATACCGGCGCTGAAAAACCGAGGCTTTATCGTCTCGAATCGAATTAATAAAGTCATTAGTGAACTCCTCGCTGGAGACGTAGCGGACCCGAACCCCTCCGTAAAGCTCTTTTGCGTAGGCGCCAATAGCGTGAAGAAGGTGCGTTTTACCTAACCCAGACTCACCGTAAATAAATAACGGGTTATATGCCTTTGCGGGCGCTTCAGCTACAGCCACTGCGGCAGCATGAGCGAAACGATTTGAGGCGCCGATAACAAAAGTTTCAAAAATATAACGGGGATTAAGTTGGGAGGGCTCTGGTGGGGCGGAGGAAGTAAAAGATCCACGGCCGGTCCCACTTTTTTGTGGTTGTTCAACAATCGGATCAACTTCAACTTCGCGACGAACTGGCTGATCTTCCACAGACTCTTCGATGGTGACGGCAATATTGATCTTCTGGTTTAGTTTTTCCGAGAGCACGTCAGAGAGTGGACCACGAAGTCGGCTTTCCAATACATCCTTAGCGAAGCCATTTGGGGCGGCCAGAAGCAAGGTTGTGCCGCTTTCGCTCTGGAGTAAACCCAATGGTTTTGTTAATTGGAGAAAGGCTCGATTATGGGGCGTAATTAAACCCAAGGCATCAATAACCGAAGCCCAAAGCGCGGTGAGGTCTACATCCTCTAAAATTGCCACATACCCCCCAAAAAGCCGCCAAACATATAAGAAACCAATAAATCCACAGGTTTATCCACAGCCTGTGGTCTAAACCCAAACTTTAACCTTTTCACAGTGGTAGTTAAGCGTCAATTCTTGATTAACGTTACTTCTCCTGTGGATAGAGAGCGAAGGTAGGACGGAATGGGTAGAAAAGCAAGTAGTTATCCACAATTTCCTTACGGATGCGGCAAATCGACCGGCAAAAGCCGACGCGCCCGAGTTTGACCCTTATCAACAGATACCTCTACCGTTACCCCCTCACTAGCTGTGGCCTGCGAAAGTTCTCCAGATCCGTCCAATAACGGAACTACCCTTTCGTGTTAATAAGGAGTTTTAAATGACTAAGCGCACCTTCCAACCTAATAACCGACGCCGTGCCAAAAAACACGGTTTCCGTGCTCGGATGGCAACTCGTGGCGGACGAGCAGTTCTCTCTTCCCGTCGCGCTAAGGGTCGCGTTCGCATCTCTGCATAACTCGTGCTTCCTGCAGCGAACCGCCTTCGAAATGGAAAGGATTTCGCTCGCACCACTAAATCCGGTGCTCGCGCTACATCCTTATCGTTAGTTCTCTATGCCATAACGCATGCAGAATTGTCCAAGGAACCAAAAGTTGGATTAATTGTGAACAAATCTATTGGGGGATCGGTGGTTCGTCACCGAGTTTCACGCCAACTGCGCCATTTAATAAAAGATCACTTAGTAGGGTTTCCCCAACATAGCCAAATCGTAATTCGAGTACTTCGTAATTCCGAAGATTTTAAATCCCAACTCGATGGGCTGGTTGTTCAAGTACAAAAGAAATTACTTGTTAAATCATGAAAAGTTTATTGATTGCGCCAATTAAATTTTACCAAAAATGGATTTCACCTAGCTTTGCTCCTCGATGCAAATATTTCCCATCATGCTCGCAATATGCGGTTGACGCGATTCGAATACATGGCGTGAAAGGGCTACTGATGGCCGGTTGGCGATTACTTCGTTGCAACCCTTGGTCTTATGGTGGAGTCGATTATGTAGTTGAGAAAAACAATAAGAGTACAAGTAAGGCTTTAATTTCTAATAGCGCAACAGAAGGAGCTATCTAGTGGGAACTATCCTAAACCCCTTATATTTCGCGGTTTCTTGGGTTATGGTCGCATTCCATTCCTTCTTTGGAATCTTCTTAGGTAAACATGCACACGAAAGCATTAAGTGGAGTTTGTCGATCATCGGTTTAGTAATTCTCATCAGAATTATTTTAATTCCACTCTTTGTAAAGCAGATTAAGAGCCAGCGAGCTTTAACCGCACTACAACCACATATGAAGGAAATTCAAAAGAAATACAAAGATGATCGTCAAAAGCAATCTGAAGAAATGATGAAGCTGTATAAAGAACACAAAACCAATCCACTTGCTTCCTGTTTCCCAATTTTGGCGCAAGCACCAATCTTCTTTTCGCTTTTCACAGTTCTTAATGGAATCGCTCACCTTAAGCCTCATGGCTTCATGAAAGGTGATCTTTTACTATCAGCCAACGAAGCTAAGTTTTTCGGAGCGCCGCTTTCCAGCACGTTTTTGTCGTCACACATCACCACGACAAAACTTGTAACTGTTGGCCTTATTGCATTTATGTCGGCGTCAACATTTACCACGCAACGGCAATTAATGGTCAAAGGTATGCCAAAGATGGATGCCTCAAATAACATGATGGCGCAACAACAAAAAATTATGCTTTATGTTTTCCCATTTATTTTTGCAATTTCCGGAGTTAACTTTCCAGTTGGTGTTTTAATTTATTGGTCGACAACAAACTTGTGGACACTTGGCCAGCAATATTATGTAATCAAGCGAAACCCAACTCCCGGCTCACCTGCCTATGAAGAGCTCTTAGCCAAGCGCGCCAAGAAGAGCGGCCTAACCCCAGCGGACGAATCGGAAGTTTCTGGCTCAACCGAGGTATTAGACCCAACGCCAAAACAACGGCAGCAACCAAAAAAGCCAAATAAAAAGAAGAAAAAGTAACTTTCTTAAATAAGGGATAAATCACCATAAATAGTATTAAAACCGACATATCGGTAGATGGAGGAGAGATGAGCGAAGAGAATATGTCCCCTGTGGATGTTGAAGAAGTTAGCCAGGTCGAAGCTGCCGGCGCAACCCCAAAAGAGGAGAAAAAGGTCGAAAAGAAGAGCCTTATCTCCCGACTTGAGGAAGAGGGCGAAGTTGCTGCCGACTACCTCGAGGCGTTGATGGATATTGTCGATCTCGATGGCGATATTGATATCGATGTTGAGAATGAACGAGC
>JBAXSZ010000003.1:0-79749 GCA_037130455.1 Actinomycetes bacterium
GAGCCATACCGACTTTCAGCCGCTGGAGTTTTCTACGGAATATTCGCCATAGGGCTGATTTTGATGACTTAAATTCCCACAACCATGGGTGTCGCGTTGGTAATTCGGAGTAACTCGGCGAATGAGGTTGGATACACCGCATGTGGGTGACCTGCTGCTGCCCAAACAACGTCGTAATCGTTAAGCGCTTCATCAATTAAAATTGTCGCTGGGGATAACCATCCAATGGGGGCTACACCACCTATAGAAAACCCACTTTGTTCTTTGACGTAGTTCGCATCCACACGCTCTAGCGATGCAATCCCAAGATTCTTCGCGATCAGATCAGTATCCACCCTATGCCGACCGCTGGTGATAACCAACAAAGGTGAATGATCGGGAAGCTTGAAGATGAGCGATGATGCAATTTGTCCTACTTCAATATTGAGGGCGGCGGCGGCTTCGGAAGCCGTTCGTGCACTATCTGAAAGAATATGAACTTTTCCAGGCACATCGTGTTCTTGGAGTGCGGCGATGACTCGTTTGACTGCTGCCTTCTCTTTCACATGTTCCATGAGGCCACTCTAGATGAGGCAGAGAGCCGACTGAAATTAAAGAAAGAGAACTGAAATATTTTCGTCGATAAGTTCATATCCCAATTTGGTATAGATTCCATTTGAGGTTGGATTGGCAGCATCGGTATAAAGCATCAGTTGTGCTGGAAGTTTTAGCAGTATTTGAGAAACGGCTGCGGTGCAGAAACTGGCATAGCCTCTTCCGCGAAATTCTGGTGGGGTATAAACCGGACCAATTCGTGCAACTTTTCCAGTTGGCCCGGAAACGATGGCGGCGTGACCGACCACGCTGACGATTTGATCTTCGTGTTGCCAAAAATAGAGTTCACTATTTTCTATCTTTTTGGCCACCGATTCCTTAACCCCATCCATGATTAATTCTGCTTCTACGCCAAATGCCATCATCCATTCCAAGGCACGTTCGTAGTGCGCCGAAGTAGCGGTAATCAATTCACCTTCATATTGTGGTTCTTTAAGCGTTGAAAGGGCATAGAGCAATTCACCCCGCGTGGATTTTATGGGGCGAGCGTTTGGATGCCGCTGCATAAAGAGGCGAAGAAATTCTTCCACCAATTCTTTCGGGCCAGAAACTCCGGGCAAGTTGGGATCGGCAGCAATTACCGCATCAACTGCTTCTGAAAGAAGATCGCTAGACATTGGGGTAAGCACCAAAGGATGTACATGTGTGCGCATCATTAGACTAACTATTTTTCCTTGATTATTTTCTACCAACCACCAAAAACAAGCATCAGTATCTCTTTCAGTTCCGATGATTGAAGTGGCGACGCTACCTATGAGATTGGTGCGGAAGGGATCCAAGGAACGTACTTCAAGAGTTTGATGAAGAAAGTCTTGTGGCCCTGTTGCTCGGGTAATTGTCATGGTCTGAATATTCGCCAACGGTACGCGGGGAATTGCCCATGTGCTGGCAAGGTGACAAATTCCTCTACGAGGACTCCGCCATTGTTCTTAATAACTTTTTGGGATGCCAGGTTATTTGTATTTGTAGTCAGTTCCACGAAAGGCATATCTAACTCCCAGGCACTGGGCAAAACTTGGCGTAGCGCCGAAGTTGCATAGCCTTTCTTTTGCTGCCATGGTGCCACTGAATAGCCAATATGTCCCAGACAGTAATCGGGCAAATCTGTTGTTCCATAAACCCATCGAAAATTGATACTTCCAACGACTTCGCCATCCCACATCCAACGGTAATAGCCAGGAAGTCTTGGCACATTAGTGCCATCATCTAAAATCACATCTCCGCCAAGTGCAAGCGGATCATCTTTGGAAGCTACAAGTTCTTCTGGTTGAAGTTCAATTACTTCCAACTCTTGGAGAGATCTATCGGCATCACCTTGGTCGCCAGTCCAGCCCTGGCGTAGCGCCTGGGCATAACTGGGTAGCAACTCGATTGAAGGCCTGAGGATCTCCATGTCCTAAGCGTTCCATAAGAGTTCACCTCTTGGCAGATAATTATCTGTAAGTTAACCCAGTGCTTCATCCTCAATCCAATAGCGAATTAGCCATTCGAGCCCGAAATATGATCTGGCTGGGTTTTGGCATTATGGGCATTATGGCAAACGCTTGGGTACCCAGAATCCCCGAAATTAAAGTGGCCTTGGGTTTAACTAATTCACAGTTTGGTTTTGCGTTAGTTGGAAGCCCCATGGGGTTGATCGTGGGCGCCCAACTTGCCGGGAGGGCTGTGCATAGATTCGGCTCCCGAAGGGTTGCGCTCATCTCGGGTTTAGAAATGTCCTTTGGGTTATTGCTTTTAGGAATGGCACATTCGGTGTGGATGTTGGTTATCTCCCTTTTTGTGATGAGCATCGGATATTCCGGCATCGACAATGCAATGAATACGCAAGCCGTAGCTGTGGAAATTATTTTGAAAAAGAAATATATGTCCGGCTTTCATGGTTCCTGGAGCATTGGAGCATTGGTCGCGGCAGTGCTTGGGGGAGTGTTATCTCATCACACAACTCCAGAAGAAAATATTGTCGGAGTTGCCATCATTTCATTTCTGGCATTCATCCCGAATTTGCTCCGGCTACTTCCCGATGACTTAGATGGACATCTAGGAGCAGATGAGAAGATTTCTGGAAAGATTCCCCTCTTTGGAAAAGAAGCCAAGGTTCTCTGGCTTATTGGTTTCGGTCTGATCGGATGTCTCATCCCAGAAGCAGCAGCATCAGATTGGGGCGGGATATTGCTCCACGAACATATGAATATTGGCACAGGATTAGATGCCACGGCTTTCGGCGCATTTGCAATGGCAATGATTGTTGGAAGATTTTCCGGAGATCGCCTTATGACTAAATATGGTGCCGCCAGAATTGTGCGCCTGGGCGGTTATTTTGGTGGAGTCGGTTTAGGAGTTTCTATTGCCCTAGCGGTTCCGCTTTCTTCGTGGAACAAGTATGTAGCGCTAGCCACCATTATTGTGGGGTTTGTCATCGCTGGACTGGGGATTGGCCCAATGGTTCCTGCATTTGTTTCTGCTACTGGTCGAATGATTAATTACGCGCCTTCGGTTGCAATTGCCCGAGTCGGCGTCATCAGTTTGATCGCGTATTACCTAGGACCGGTTGTGACGGGAACCCTGGCCGACTTAATAAATCTGCCAGTAGCAATGTATTTCCCCTGTGCAGTGTTGATTGTGGCGGGCTATCTTTCCAAAGCGATTAAGGACGAACCACCTTCTGTTGCCTAATTAAGGACCCAGGTACGCACGAGGGAGTATGCCGCAATAGTAAAGAGCAGTAGCGCAAAGTAACGGCGAAGTTTGGCCGCGGGAACTTTATGGGAATTATGGGACGCTAGCGTGGAAACAATAATTGCAGCCGATCCCATCGCGATCGGAATGGACCAACGAATTTCGTGCCAGATGCTGTGGTGCGCAAAAAATGCAGTAATGCTATTGAGGGCGATGATCAGCAGCGAAGTACCAGCTGCCTTGTTCTGTGGGGTGTGATAAAACAAAACCAGAACTGGAATGGCCAAGAACCCTCCGCCAATTCCAAAGAGCCCAGTCATCGCGCCGATGATCAACGAGATAACGATCAAAATGGAAAAAGGGATTCGTTTTTCTGGATTTGAGGTCAAAGGTTTTCGTAGCATGGAAGATCCAGCCAGGCAGAGAACTAAGGCAAAGCCAGTGACTATGACATTGCCCGATAGATGTTTGGAAATTGCCGCTCCGCCGATATTGGTTATCAACCCAATTCCCCAAATGGTCGCGGCATCTCTAATGAGCACATCTTTGCTACGAAATTTTGGAATGGTGCCAAAGCCGGCAGCCAAGAAGACCACGGCCAGGGCTGCCGTAGTGGCATGGGTTGGGCTGAAATGGAAGATGTAGAGAAGTATGGGAACCGAGAGCATCGCCCCGCCTGCCCCGACTAGCCCCAGAACTGTCCCTATGAAACTTCCGGCCAACAAGGCTAGGACGATATGCACCAGGCCATCGTGCCAGTTATCGACGCTTATTTTCCCCATTTCTAGGTGCTGGCCGGGCGGGGCTTGCTACTGTCGGCGCAGGTGACTATCTTTCGAACATATGTTCGAATTAACCTCAAACCAGCCAGCCGAGCCAGTGGACCCAGTCGCTAAGACCGCTCGGGTACTAGCCCCTGAAGGCGAGCCCGTTGAATTCCTTTATAAAGGTCGCCGCTTCCATATCCATGCAATCGTCTCGCGCTGGCGTGAATCTGGAGGCTGGTGGAATCGCATTGATGATGGAAACCGCCACCTGACCGAGGCAAACATTTTCGATGATGGCGCTCGCGCTATTTGGCGAGTAGAAGCCGCCCCAGAAGGCGCCATGACTACCTTTGAAATTGAGCGGGATGAGATTACTGGCACTTGGTTGATCCGCCCTACCTCACGACCGCTGTAATTTTTATTGGCACCTGCTATGTCTCTTGCACAACGCACCCCATTTACTCATCTTCATGTAGCTAGTGGCTATTCCTTTAAATATGGAACAGCAGCGCCAGGGCAGATAGTGGAACGAGCTGCTCAATTAGGAATGACCACGCTGGCGCTAACAGATCGAGACGGGATGGCCGGGGCTATTCGCTTTGCTCAAAGTTGTGAGGCATATGGAATCGCGCCGATCTTAGGAGTCAACCTCAGTTTGATTCATAAGAAGTATCGAGTCACTTTATTGGCACAATCTGGTGCGTTGGCAGCTCTTTATAGATTGCTATCGGCTATCAACATGGCCAACGATGACAATCTACTTACCTTCGAATTATTACAACAGTTCCAAGAATATTCTTCCCAAGTTTTATTACTGCACGGCGCAGATTCGCAGTTGGCCACCGCATTGAGTAAGCGGCGTAACGAGGAAGCTCTCTCTATATATACCTCCACAAAAGAATATTTCGCTGATCAAGCGCTGGAATGTGTTTCGCACCAAGTTCGTGGTGATGGTCCATTTTCAACTCCGCTAGCAGCTCGGATGCTGGGCTTTGCCCGTGATCACGGTTTGCCGGCAATTTTGAGTAATGCGGTCCGAATGCTTAATCGCATTGATGGTCCAGTCGCCGATGTTCTTGATGCGACCCGAAATTTAGTTCCGCTGCATCATCGCCATACGGAGCGACATAACAGCGAAGGCTATTTCAAAGATAACGAGCAAATGCATCTTCTTGCAGATGAAATTTCTAGAGCTGCGGGGGAGCGCAATGGTCGTTCGCTATTGCGCACTACTCAAGAGTGGGCCGAACGAGCGATCTTGTCGCCGCGCCGAGATATCGGGATAGGAGAGATCCATTTACCAGAACCCATCGTTGTAGGCGCTAGTAACCGTGAAGATTTAGTTCGACAATTGCGTCAACGTTGCGAAGCAGGGTTGCACCAGCGTTACTTTGGCGCAGTTTCAGTGGCCGCCGCTGAGCGGCTAGAAGATGAATTAGCAACGGTTCGTACCTTGGGCTACGAGTCCTATTTTCTTACAGTTGCCGACATCACCGATATGGCCAGGTCTCGAAAGATTCGCGTTGCAGCCCGAGGTTCTGGCGCAGGATCTTTGATCTGTCACCTTTTGGGAATATCTGGCGTGGAGCCAATGGCTTATGGGTTACTAATGGAGCGCTTTTGTTCTACCTTGCGCCACGAACTTCCAGATATTGATATTGATGTGGAATCAGCGCGCCGGTTAGAAATTTATGACGCAGTATTTGAACGATATGCCGATCCGGATTGGAGCAAACCTGGAAACCAATCGCGAGTAGCAACCGTTGCTATGGTGGAGACTTATCGAGCCAGACATGCAATTCGCGATGTCGGAGCGGCTTTGGGAATTCCACCCATGGAGATCGATCTCATCGCAAAGGCCTTGCCACACATTCGGGCGCGGAATATTGCGCAAGCGCTAGTTAATCTTCCAGAGTTGAAAAGCCTCAATATGACTACGCCCCTAATGAAGATGGCCATTGAACTAGCATCCCGACTGGATGGGTTGCCTAGGCATCTTTCTATGCATCCTTGCGCGATCGCACTTTCAGATTTGGGGCTCTTGGATCATGCGCCACTACAGCGCAATGCCAGCGGTTATCCCATGGTGCAATTTGATAAAGATGATGTAGAAGCTATTGGGCTATTGAAGCTAGATGTCTTGGGCGTGCGGATGCAGTCGGCAATCTCTTATGCGCTACAAGAAATTGAACGAGTCGATGATGTCGTTGTAGATATCGATGCCGTCGCATTAAATGATGTAAAAACTTTTGATCTCATAAAGTCGACTCGCACCTTGGGGATCTTTCAAGTAGAAAGTCCTGGGCAACGCGAACTTGTTGGAAAGTTGGCTCCGGAGAATTTCGATGACCTCATTATTGATATTTCACTCTTCCGACCCGGGCCGGTAAAGAGTGACATGATCACCCCTTTTCTCAACGCCCGGCAGGGACTTCGCCGCCGAACCATCATTCACGAAAATTTGGAACCCGTACTTGCTGAAACTGAAGGCGTTGTTGTCTTTCACGAACAAGTTATTCGAATTATTTCGATCATGACTGGCATATCGCTGGCAGAGGCGGATGAAAAGCGGCGTGACTTAGGAACCATTGATGGACAACAAGCTGTCTGCGATTGGTTTTTTCCTACCGCACTTGCGCAGGGCTATTCCTTTGAAGTGGCGGCTGAAGTTTGGGAGGTCCTCCGGGCTTTTGCATCTTTTGGATTTTGCAAAGCGCATGCTGCTGCTTTTGCACTGCCTACATATCAATCTGCTTGGCTTAAAACCCACCACACTGCAGCCTTTATAGCTGGAGCGCTCACTCACGATCCAGGGATGTATCCGCGGCGGCTAATTGTTGATGAAGCCAGGCAGTGGGGGATAGTCATTGCACCATTGGATGTTAATAAGTCAGATCGAAGTTACCGAGTTGAACGCACCAATATTGTTCCCCGCGCTCCCTACAGCGCCCCAGACCTATTAAGTACGGGCCCGTCCCTCTCGTTGCCGGATGCACGTGGATATGCAATCCGAATGGCATTCTCTGAGCTTCATGGAATTAGTGACCAAGAAATCGACTCCATCCTTTTTGGTCAGCCCTACCAAGATCTCGCCGACTTTGTTCGTCGTTCCGGCGCTAGTCGGCCCACAGCGGAGTCGCTAATTGTGGTTGGAGCTTTCGATGAACTTCATAACATGAATTCGAAGAAAGGGGAGGTAAAGAGTATTAATCGCCGCGATTTACTGCTCCACCTCCAGGATTTAGAGCGGCTTCTGGGAGGAAAGAAAAGTTTAGGTAGTGGACAACTAACTTTAGGTCTGGAACCACCAACTCTGGAGGTGAGCGGTCTTGCCGACTTCACTCCCAGCGAACGAGTTCGTCACGAAGTCGATGTCATGGGAATGGATATTTCTCATCATATGATGGAGTTCTATGGGCAATTCCTCAATGAAATAGGTGCGATTAAATCTTCGGATTTGATTCATCATCGCTCGGGGAGTTCGGTTCTAGTGGCCGGAGTGAAGGTTGCGTT
Organism: Actinomycetes bacterium; assembly: GCA_037130455.1. Taxonomy (GTDB): domain Bacteria; phylum Actinomycetota; class Actinomycetes; order Nanopelagicales; family Nanopelagicaceae; genus CAIMZW01. The sequence continues at coordinate 7,551 of JBAXSZ010000003.1, forward strand.
GCAAACTCCACCAGTTCGTTCTGGGCGCCGGGTAATGTTTTTAACTCTCGATGATGGTTACGGATGTAACGATGCAACTTTTTTTGAAGATATGCAGGACAGTTCAGCTGATTTGCTCTACCGATCATGGCTATTTTTAGTTCGAGGTGTCATTCGCAGGACCGGACCGCGAGGCATTTCGTTACGAGCAACTGGAGCGTGGGAATTATCCAGTTCCTATGAAAAGTGGCGTAATCTCGGAGTTTGTGAACCCCTCAGTGGCTGATAACTCCGATACCGCCACCATTCTCCATGTCGATATGGATGCTTTTTATGCTTCGGTTGCCGAGCGCGATGATCCGTCATTGAAAGGCAAAGCCGTGGTTGTCGGAGCAGGTGCTCGTGGAGTGGTTTTGTCAGCAAACTATGCCGCCCGAAAATTTGGAATCCGAGCCGCGATGCCGGTATCTCGAGCAAAGCGAATGGCGCCCACCGCAATATTTGTAACGCCCCATCACGAACGCTACAGCGAAGTTTCCTCACACATCATGGAAATTTTTGCATCTGTAACTCCACTTGTAGAGCCACTCTCACTGGATGAAGCATTTCTCGATGTAACCGGATCCAGGCGGTTGTTGGGAACGGGTCGAGAAATAGCAACCATGATTCGGGCGCGAGTAGCGAAAGAAGAAGGCATTACCTGTTCAGTTGGAATTGCCAGCAATAAATTTATTGCAAAGCTTGCGTCGGGTCATTGCAAGCCAAATGGAATGCTGGAAATCGCGCCAGATCGAATTATAGAATTTCTTCATCCATTGCCAGTATCGGATATTTGGGGAGTAGGGCCAAAGACCAATGAAGAATTACTTCGACTGGGCCTACGCACCGTTTCAGATATCGCGCACACTCCTCGCGCCACACTAATCAGAGCATTAGGAGAAAGCGCTGGCGCTCATCTCTACGAATTAGCGTGGGGACGAGATTATCGAGATGTGTCACCAAACGAGCCTGATAAAAGTATTAGCGCCGCCGAAACTTTCGCTGTCGATATCGAAGATCCAGAAATTATTTTGCGCGAATTTCTTCGCTTGACCGAGAAAGCCACGGCCAGGCTTCGAGCCAGACATTGCGCAGCAAAAACCATCAGTATCAAAGTCCGATTTGCCGACTTTAAAACCATCAATCGTTCCAAGACTTTGCCGCTGCCCATCGACGGAACTCAGGAGAGCTTTGAAGTCGTCAAAGCGCTCTATCAGGCGCTCCGTTTGGATCGAGCCCGACTGCGATTAGTTGGCGTGAGCTTGGAGGGCTTAGTGGATTCTGCTGACGCCCCGGAGCAATTAATCCTTGGTGAGCGCGACAAAGGTTGGCGCGAAGCCGAACAAGCGGTAGATCAAGCCACTGCCCGTTTCGGTCACGGAAGCGTCCGCCCAGCCCGATTGGTCAAGCCAAGTACTTCCGATCGAGATGGATTGCGCCAGGATTAAGCACTCTCACAGCCGAAATCGGGGGGTCTGACTTTCGCCAGGGCTACGCCTGCTCTATTCTTACCAACGTGACGCTATCTGATAACGAACGCCGACTGCTTGCCGAGATGGAAGCTGCCCTGGAGCAGGATGACCCAGGTCTAGTTTCCACCATGACTGGCAAGGTCCGAACCAGGCAAGGTAGCCGATTGTTGCTAGGCGGGGCGCTCTTGCTCGGCGGAATGGCCATTTTGCTGGCTGGACTTGTTGCGCAATCCACTGTGATTGGAATCTTTGGTTTTCTTGTCGCGCTCTCCGGAGTCGTGTTAGTTCTCTCCAATGTTGGCGCACCTGGCTCCGGAAAAACACACCGCGGACCTAAGCCAAAGAAAACTCCGTGGACCTCAAAATTAGAAGAGCGTTGGGATCGTCGCAACTTCGAAAACTAAAGTCACCTCATCGCATAAAGAGCGCGGTGAGTCGGCGCGTAGTGAAAAACAGACCCAGAAAAATCATCACTAAGAAGTAAGCAATATGTGGCAACAGACCCATGCTTATATCTCCCAAAGTAAGTGACCGAACCAGCGTTATTGCGTGCCATAGTGGCAGGGCTTTAATAATTTCTTGAGTCCAGTGTGGGTAAACCGAAAGGGGATAGAAAGAACCGGAAAAAAGAAACATGGGGAGCATGACTACTTGGATCATGTTCATCTGCTGAAATGAATTCATGTAGGTCGTTATTGCCATACCAATAGCGGCAAAACCAAAAGCAATAAGTACCGCTGCAGGAATTGCCAATATTCCCCACCAATTGCGGATAAGTCCCATCGGAACAATGACCGTTGTAAACCCGACCGCATAGGCGAAGCCACGTAAAAGTGCCCAGCCGATTTCTCCAAGGGCAACATCTAATGGGCCAAGGGAAGTGGCGAGCATGCCTTCATAGATTCGATCAAACTTTATTTTCCAAAATACGTTAAATGTCGAATCGTAAATGGCGCCATTCATGGCACTTGTTGCTAAAAGCGCTGGCGCGATATAGGCAGCATAGGAAACGACGTGACCATGCCCGACATTCATGGAGCCAATAAATTTTCCTAAGCCATAGCCAAAAGAAAAAAGATAGAGCAATGGTTCGACAAAACCGGAGAGCACCACTATCCAGGCTGAGGATTTGAAAGCGATATAACTTCGCTCCATGACAGTGTGCGGACGACCCGAAAAAGTTCGCTCGCCGTATTTTCCAATCCTCGTTTCTGCAATTGCGACTGCGGCTGAGACCAGCATTATTTGCTCAACCTTTTTTCGAATTCGTTAAATGAGAAGAGCAAGCCGAAAACCAACATTGCAAGTAGGTACCCAAAATGAATTGCAAAGGCGCTGCCCGAGAGATGATGACCATAGGTAAAGTACCGACCCAGTTCAATGGAGTGCCAAAGTGGTGAGATCCAGCCAATCCATTGAAGAAAAATTGGCATGCTGGAAAGAGGATAAAAAGTTCCAGAAAATAGGAATAGCGGCATGACAATAAACCGGCCCACGAAGGTGAGAAGAAGATCTGAATTCTTTGCCCAAGCGGTGATTCCCATCATTAGCGCTGCAAAAGCTGAGCCAGCAAACATTGCGGTGAATATGGCAATCCAGGATCGGCCGCTATCTAGTGCGCCGAAAGCCAAAATCACGATGAAGTAGACCAGGACCGAGAAGAAAGTCCTAGTGACTGCAGCTAAGAATGTTCCCGCAGCAATTTGCCTGCCCGTAATTGGTGTGGCATTCATTGCGAAGAAATTCTTCTCCCATAGAAAGCCTTGCAATGTCGGCAAAGTGACTTCGCTTAAACCATCTTGAATGGCAACGGTCGCCAGAAGTGCAGGAGCTAAAAAAGTTAGATACGGAACGCCATCAATGGTGTGATTTGTTGAGTGGGCATTTACAAAGGATCCAATTCCAACCCCGATGGAAAGTAGGTAAAACAAGGGGTTGGCGAAGGAAGCGGCAATCACAGAGATCATCCATTTTGACAGAGTCCGCAATCTGGCTGAAGCGACAAAGAGCGCGCCATATTTCATGATCTTTGCGGTATCAACTATTTTGAGTGAACCCTGTCTTGCCAGCTCTTTATTATCCATTATTCGATCAAACTTCTTCCGGTGAGTCTGAGAAAGACATCTTCCAACGAGCTACGACGAACCAAGGAGGTGAGGGGATGCAAACCCGATTCCTTCATTGTGTGAAGTAAGTTCTCACCATCTTCGCCATACATAAGGATTCGATCCGGAAGAACTTCGATACGCTCGCAGAGTGCCTCTAGCTGTCCTGCCACTAACGCGTTCTTATCGGAACCAAAACGAACTTCAAGGACTTCTTTAGTCGAATACGTCTTGATCAATCCCGCTGGCGAGTCTTCTGCCATGATTGAACCTTTATCCATAACGATCAGGCGATCGCATAGCTGTTCTGCTTCATCCATGTAATGCGTCGTGATGAGAAGAGTGACACCTTGCTCTTTGAGTCGAAAAAGTCGATCCCAGAGAATGTGTCGGGCTTGTGGGTCTAGGCCCGTCGTGGGTTCATCCAGCATCAAAATTTCCGGTTCCGAGATGAGGGCTCTAGCAATGGTCAAACGCCGTTTCATTCCACCACTGAGGGCTTCAACTTTTACATCGCGTTTTTCTTCCAGGGCGGCGAATTCCAAGAGCTCTTCAATTTTTGCTCGGATAAATTTTTTAGGTAATCCAAAATATCGGCCATAAACATATAAATTTTCGGTGACCGTCAGCGCCTGATCTAAATTATCTTGTTGGGGGACTACGCCTAAGTGGGCCCGAATCTCCGGTCCATGGAGTTCGGGATCTTTCCCCAAAATTTCGATCGAGCCAGAACTGCGATTGAGCGTGGCGGCGATGATGCGCATTGTGGTGGATTTGCCGGCGCCGTTGGGACCTAAAAAGCCGAAAGAGTCACCTTTGGCCACTGAAAAATCGATCCCGTTGACGGCCACGAAATCTTCATATTTCTTGGTCAATCCAGTGGCCCGAATGAGGATCGGGGCGGAGGCATTCATCACGGAGGAACTTTAGCCCGAATGTCCTTTTGTCAGACTGGCAGTTTCACATATTCGCTAGCTCCGGAGTAAGTGCCAGCCTTTCTGGGCATCTTTGAGTTGCAGTGGGAGGAAAAGTGGTCTGTAGCGAAAGAAAGTGGCGACAGATGGTTGAAAATGGAGGAAAATGGAGTAAAGTGGAGAACTAGAGCAGATTGAGGGGGGAAGTGGCAGATGTTTCTCGGCACCCACGAGCCCAAGCTCGATGAAAAAGGTCGATTGATCCTTCCCGCTCGATTTCGAGATGAGTTGGCCAATGGCTTAGTGATGACTAAAGGACAGGAACGTTGTTTATACGTCTTTCCAGCTAGCGAATTTGCTTCCATTACGGAACGACTGCGCCAAGCCCCGGTGACCGAAAAGAACGCCCGGGACTACATGCGCGTTATGTTCGCCGGCGCCCACGATGAAATTCCAGATAAGCAAGGCCGCGTCGCAATTCCTAGCGGACTTCGCACCTATGCGGGTCTAGAGAAGGAATGTGTCGTTATTGGCGCAAATACCCGGTTGGAGATTTGGGATGCAACCGCATGGAACACCTACTTAGCAGATCGCGAGAAAACATTTGCTGATGTCTCTTCGGAGGTGCTACCCGGACTCTTTTAAAGCTTCTCCATTGTGGCCACCGCCGACCTTTATTTAACGGCGCCACTTCCCCGGCGCCGTTTTCACAAAGATCCGTCGGCCGGCGGTGACCAGAGTTGAGAAGTAATAGGAATGAGGGCTCTTTGTTGTAGCTAAAAGTTTTATCTGAGTGCGCTATATGAGAGAAGGGGGAAGTGGATGCAACATATACCAGTTGCGCTTGAACGTTGCATTGCATTACTTGCCCCTGCAATCGAACGATGCGAAACGCCCATAATTATTGATGCAACGCTAGGACTTGGTGGACATTCCAAAGTCTTACTCGAACGATATCCCCAGCTTCGAATAATTGGATTCGATCGTGATCTTTCGGCGATTGCGTTAGCAAAAGAGAATCTTAAGGATTTTATAGGCCGAGTCACGATCGTGCATGCGATTTATGACGAAATCACCAATGTATTAGAAGAACTGGAAATTCCTGGTGTCGATGGAGTCCTATTCGATTTAGGCGTTTCCTCCATGCAATTGGATGTTGCTGAGCGTGGATTTGCTTATTCCCAAGATGCACCGCTGGACATGCGAATGGACCAAAGTCGCGGGATAAGTGCATACGATGTTTTGCACACATACCAACGCGGTGAATTGATTCGGATTTTGCGTCAATATGGCGAGGAAAAATTTGCAAAGAGTATTGCCGATAACATCATTAAGGCACGAGAGAACAACGCGCTTTCGACGACAAAAGAGTTGGCGGAGATAGTCAAGGCAAGCATTCCGGCACCAGCTCGACGAACTGGTGGAAATCCAGCGAAACGCACCTTTCAAGCACTTCGAATTGAAGTTAACCAAGAGTTGGATGTTTTGGAAAGAGCAATTCCGGCGGCTCTAGATTCACTTAATGTTGGCGGGCGAATCGTTGTGATGGCATATCAATCTTTGGAAGATAAAATTGTCAAGAAAGTTTTCTCCTCTGCCACTGAATCGTTAACGCCACGAGGTTTGCCAGTTGAACTTCCAGATTCGGCTGCCAAATTTGCCTTTGTAATTCGCGGAAGTGAAAGTGCTACGAAAGTTGAAATCGAAGCCAATCCTCGGGCTCAGTCGATGCGACTGCGCGCAATTGAAAGATTGGCAGCCTAATGGCGATACAAGAACTATTTCCTGGGCTGGATTTACCTCTTCGCGGACTAAATAACCGGCGAGAGAGAAAACTCTACTCCATTCCTGGCGAAGGAATTCAACCGCTATCGAAAGAACATCGAAGAATCTTTGCTGCCATTCTCTCGGTGACATTTGCTGTCGGGCTCCTCGTTCTTCTGGCCATAAACATTTTACTAACGCAGGATGCTTTTGTTTTGCAACATTTGAAGCAGGAAACCAACATCACTCTAGATCAGCGCGATGCATTGGTCCAGCAGTTAGCGGCCAAATCATCACCTGACCAATTGGCGGCTTCGGCAATCACATTGGGAATGATTCCAGCTGACGCGCCAAAATTTATTGATCTCAATAGTGGAATCGAAACGAACGGCTCCGCCATGCGAAGCGAGGGAACTCCATGACACATCGCTCAATGGTTACGGGAAGAATCAGAAAACTAACCTTTCTATCTTTTACTCTCCTTTTTCTTTTTGCGCTGCGACTTATCCAAGTTCAGGCGGTTCAGGCAGATAGTTATACCCAGAGAGCGCAATCCGAACTTTCGGCCTCATCGGAACTGCTGGCTCCACGCGGAACTATCACCGATATAAATGGCGTGGAGTTGGCAAAGAGTATTGCTGCGGTCAATATAGTTGTAGACCCAACGATGATTGTTGATCCAAAGACGACTTCAGAGGTACTTGCATCGGCATTTGGCATGAAGGCACCAACCTTAGAAATATTGTTAACAGGTACTTCTCGCTACAAGAAGATTGCTAAGAACGTGGCGCCAGCAATCTGGCAAGAAGTCTCCAGACGTATTCAAAGTTATAATGCCAAAGTCATGAAGGAAAGAGGTGGAGTTGCGAAACGAATCGTCGGATTTTTCTCGGAGCGAGGATTCATTCGGAGTTACCCAACAGGTGCACTTTCCGCTTCGATCATTGGTATTACTAACGATCAGGGCGTCGGAGCATCGGGAATAGAAGCAAGTTTAAATTCACTCTTAGCTGGTGTTAACGGGCGTTACGTTTATGCAAATGGCGCAGGGACGATAATCCCGGGATCTCAACAAATTATGACTGAGGCAAAATCGGGTACAAGTTTGCAATTAACTATTGATCGCGATATCCAATGGGTGGCACAAGATGCAATATCCGCTGCTGTCGCAGCATCGCACGCAAAATCTGGAACGGTCATAGTTATGGACCCGACTACGGGAGCGATTCTGGCTCAAGCCAGTGCGCCAAATTTTGACCCAGCAATTGGAAAGTCAATTACTGCCGCTAGCCTTCGCAATCCAGCTGTTCAAGATGTTTACGAACCTGGTTCAACGGGCAAAGTGATCACTATCGCTGCCGCTATGGAAGAAAAGAAAGTTTCCCCAGAGAGTGTTTTTACTATTCCATACTCTCTAAAAGTCGGCGGTCAGGTTTTCCACGATCATCAAAAACATGCCACGGAACGATTGACTACGACTGGGCTATTGGCCGAATCCAGTAATACCGGCGCCATTCAGGTGGGTGAACTTCTATCGAATTCCACTTTATATTCATATCTTTCCAAATTCGGAATGGGTCAATCTACTAATTCGCATCTCTTAGGTGAATCTGCGGGTATTCTCCATCCCGTCAGTCAGTGGTCCCAAACCTCCGCTCCGACTTTTGCTTTTGGGCAAGGTTATTCAGTGACCGCCATACAAGCTACAAGTGTTTTTGCCACGCTGGCCAACGATGGCGTGAGAGTCACCCCCAATGTTGTTGCTGGGACCATCGACCCTCAAGGTCATTATTCGCCGACGAAAATGCAAACATCCGAACGTGTGATTAGCGTGAATACCGCCAAGCAAATCCGAACCATGCTGGAAAGTGTGGTCTCTGAAAATGGAACCGCACCATCAGCTGCGATACCTGGATATCGGGTGGCGGGCAAAACGGGCACTGCGATGAGGATTGACGAGAAGTGCGGATGCTACAAAGGCTATACCGCTTCGTTCATTGGATTTGCGCCGGCCGACGCCCCCAAATATGTGGTCAGCGTCGTTATTCAAGAACCTCAGGGAATTCACTGGGGTGGGTATTTAGGGGGGCCAGTTTTCAAGAAAGTTATGAGTTTTGTTCTTCAATCAAAGCACATTCCCCCCACGGTTGGGGCTGCAAAAGCATTCCCATTAACTGAAGCTGCGCTCAAGAAGGCGACTGTAGCCCGCACTTTGTCCGCTACCGGAAAGCTAGTGACGACAGTTGCGGTTAGATAACTCCATGCGCCCTTTGGAACCTCAGGTGAAGACCTTTTCAGCTCTTGCGCGATTTCTTGGCTCGCACGACATGATTGCCAATACGCCTCTAATGGGTGTGACGAGCAATTCGTTGGAAGTAAATCCCGGAGATCTTTTCTTGGCTTTGCCGGGCAATCGATTCCATGGCGCGGAATTCATCGACATGGCATATCTTCGTGGTGCGGTTGCGGTGATCACCGATATTGAAGGAGCGGGAATAAATCACATGCTCTTGCCTACCCTAGTAATTGCCAATCCGCGCTTGCGTGCCGGGGATATTTCCGCATGGGTATACGAATTTCCGTTTAAGTCACTTTATTCGGTCGGCGTAACTGGAACCAATGGAAAGACTACGACGACCTCACTTCTGAATCAGTTGTGGAATCTAGAAGGACGCACGACCGGGTTGATTGGCACTATCGGGATTGAGATTGCAGGAGATCACTTACCCACGAATTTCACCACACCGGAAGCTAGCGAAGTGCAATCGACTGTCGCAGCAATGCGTGAACGCCATGTGAGCCATATGGCTATGGAAGTTAGTAGTCATGCGCTGGATCAATCCCGAATTTCTGGTTCACACTTCAATATAAGTGCATTTACGAATTTGACCCAGGATCATTTGGATTACCACGAAACTATGGAAAATTACTTTGCCGCAAAATCCAAGTTGTTCACAAATGAGTATTCCGATAAAAGTGTAATTAACATTGATGATCCATATGCACTTCGACTTGTAGAAAATGCAGAAATACCCGTGGTCACCACTTCCCGATCAAATCGTTCTTCAAATTGGCATTTCATCGAATGCGAACCCATTTTGCATGGATACCAAATTGCCATCCGTGGAGTCGGTGGAGTTCTTATAGAAAGTCGGCTCCCACTAGTTGGAGATCACAATCTTGATAATGCGTTGATGGCGGTAGCCATCGCAGTTGAGAGCGGCTTAGACCCAATTTCGATTCAATCAAATCTTTCCAAATTAGTGGGTGTTCCTGGTCGACTCGAATCTGTAAATATTGGACAAAATTTTCAAGCGCTGGTTGATTTTGCTCATACGCCCGATGCCGTAATTCGAACGCTAAAAACTTTGAAAACCACGACGAGGGGACGGCTGATAGCCGTTCTTGGATGTGGAGGAGATCGAGACAAGGCGAAGCGACCAATCATGGGTCAGGCTCTACTAGAACTTTCCGATGTCGCGGTATTTACTAGCGATAATCCTCGATCTGAAGTGCCTGCTGAAATACTTTCTCAGATGACCCAAGGATTGCATCTACGTCCGGACGACATTGTGGATGAGGATCGAAGAAAAGCCATCGCTTATGCCATTTCCTTAGCATCTCACGATGATGTTGTAGTGGTACTTGGAAAAGGACACGAGCAAGGTCAAGAAATCGAGGGAGTGAAGTATCCTTTTGATGACCGAAAAGAATTAGCACTAGCGATTGAGAAACTTAAATGATTTCATTGACCGCAGCAGAAATTGCAAGTATTACCGGTGGTACGTTGCATCAGCTCGATGCTGATGAAATTATTTCGCAGAATCCAGTAATCGACTCTAGACAAGCCACTGACCAAACTTTTTTCGTCGCATTTAAAGGCGAGAATGTAGATGGAAATGATTTTGCCGCAACTGCAATTGGAAACGGTGCGAGATTTGCCTTAGTGGAACGCGCCTGTGATGGTCCTTGCATAATTGTTCCAGATGCTGGAATAGCGTTGATGCGATTAGGCAAAGCGGTGAGAGAAAGTCTGACTAATTTATCGGTCATCGCAATTACTGGTTCACAAGGTAAAACTACGACAAAGGATTTACTCCGACACATATTGGAAATAGTTGGACCAACTGTTGCCACGCAAGCAAGTTATAATAATGACATTGGCTTACCGCTCACTTTGTTGCGATGTACTGAAGCGACAAAATTCTGCATTGTCGAAATGGGAGCTCGCCATCTTGGGGATATTGCTCGATTGGTTGAAATTGCGAAACCCAATATCGGCTGCGTTTTGGTGGTTGGCCAAGCACACCTAGGGGAGTTCGGTTCCAGGGAAAATATCGCAGCGGCAAAATCCGAAATGATTTCACATCTTGGCCCGCACTCGGTAGCGGTATTGGGCAATTACGATGAATTTACTCCATTGATGGCCCGGGGCCTGGCCTTGCGTTCGGTTCTATTTGGCGAGAACAGTACCTGCGCCGTTAGAGCCGCTGATATTGAACTTCGCGAAGGGCGAGCCCATTTTGATCTAGTCACCCCTGCCGGACGAGCCGCCGTCGGTTTGCAACTTTTGGGACTGCATCAAATTGCCAACGCTCTTGCTGCGGCAGCCATCGCCACCGAACTTTCAGTTCCGATCGATGTGATCGCATCGGCCTTATCTACCGCCGAGCCCAGCAGTAAATGGCGGATGGAACTTCATGATCAGCAAGGAATCCTTTTAATAAACGATGCCTACAATGCCAATCCAGACAGCATGGCTGCAGCTGTCAGAACCTTGGCCCTGCTTTCGCAGGAACGGGGTGGACTTTCCTGGGCATTCCTGGGCAAGATGGCCGAACTCGGCGCGTCAGAAGCACAAGAGCACGCTGAAATTGGCAGACTCATCTATGAAGTGGGCATCGATCATTTGGTATGCGTTGGCACAAAGGCTTTTGCGCCGCCAGAGGAGGTGCAAAATTTTATGAGCCGAGAATATGGGGATGAAACAACGGTGCATTATTGCGACTCCATAGCTGAAGCTGCCGCTCTTAGATCTCATATAACGTCGGGCGATGTTGTTTTGGTGAAGGCATCTCGATCAGTACATCTAGACCTGCTTGCTGATGAACTCTTGGCGGCTTTGCAGGTGAAGAGCGAATGAAGGGCATTCTGGTAGCGGGAGCACTTGCCGCATTCTTAAGTATTTTTTCCACACCGATGTTAATCCGACTTTTGGGTAAACGCGGTTATGGTCAATTCATTCGCGAAGATGGTCCAACTACCCATCATGTAAAACATGGCACGCCAACTATGGGTGGAATCGTTCTCATCAGTTCCAGCATCATTGCCTACCTCGTTAGCCATGTCGTCACCAGAATTCCACTCAGTATCTCGGCGGTGCTGGTTCTGGCCCTGGTATTTACCTTGGGACTGGTTGGCTTCTTGGATGATTGGCTGAAAGTTTCTAAGCAGCGTTCACTTGGCTTACATGCTCGGCAAAAATTAGCAGGACAAGCGATAGCCGCTGGCTTATTTGCATTTGCTGGCATCCACTTCAAAGATCCTGATGGCCTTTCCCCGATTTCGCTTCATCTTTCCGGGGTTCGCGATACCTCTTTTGCGCTCGGGTCTATTTTCGTAGTCATTTGGGTGATCTTCATGGTGCTGGGGACCAGTAACGGCGTGAACCTGACTGATGGATTGGATGGCTTGGCAACAGGTGCATCAATCATGACATTCCTGGCATTTGTGCTCATTGGCGTTTGGGAGTTCGGACAAAGTTGTGCTGTTACCCAAGTATCTAAGTGTTATCAAGTACGAGATCCCTTGGATGTGGCGGTTGTGGCTGCTGCATTAGCGGGCTCGTGCGCCGGCTTCCTTTGGTGGAACGCTTCACCTGCAAAAATATTTATGGGAGATGTCGGTTCGCTTGCTTTAGGTGGAGCCATTGCGGGCATTGCAATCACTTTGCGAACCGAATTATTACTTATTGCTTTAGGTGGTCTATTTGTCCTCATTACGATGTCGGTAATAATTCAAATTGGTTATTTCAAGATCTCTGGCGGTAAACGAATATTTAAAATGGCGCCGCTACAACACCATTTTGAACTCATCGGGTGGGGCGAAGTAACGATTGTCATCAGATTTTGGATTCTGGCTGGTCTTAGCGTGGCAACTGGACTGGGACTTTTCTATGCTCAGTGGGTAGTTTCCTAAGATGTCCTTCCTTGCCGACCTTCCCACTAAGAAGATTGCAGTAATAGGGGGAGGAGTGACTGGAACGGCTCTTATCCAGTTCCTCTTGGGAAAAGGAAGCGAAGTTACATTTTTCGACGAGAACCAAATTTCATTTGGCCAGCTCAAGAGCCAGCAATTCTTGGACTCCCAGGCCCACTTTGATTTTGCAATTGTCTCGCCAGGTTGGAAACGAACCCATCCTCTTCTTCAAGATTTCCTGGCGAAGAAGATTCACCTCATGGGTGAGTTAGATTTCTCTTGGAAGATCAAACAAGAATTAGCGCCTGTGCAACGATGGGTGGCACTTACAGGTACCAATGGCAAAACAACCGCAATCCAAATGCTGGAGTCCATCATGGTGGCTGCTGGAGTTCATGGAAAAGCATGTGGGAATGTTGGTGACTCGGTAATTTCCATGTTGGATCGAACTGAGCATTATGAAATATTGGCGTTGGAATTATCTTCTTTTCAAAGTGAATGGAATGACCTGCCAATTTTCGATGCGGTGGCAATATTAAATATCGCACCTGACCATATTGATTGGCATGGAAGTTTTGATGCTTATGCAAATGCAAAAATCAAATTGTTGGAACGCACCAGTTGTGCGGTGCTCAATCTCGACGATCCGGAAATCGCAACTCGCAGCTCCAGTTTCTCAGGAAAAAAAGTCTTTTTCACCCTCAGCACCCCGCAACCAGGGGAGTTAGGTTTGGTGGAGGATCTCCTAGTCGATCGAGCATTCTCACCAGATCCCAATCAAGCCGATTTCTTCGCTGAGCTGGCCGACATTAAGCCGACAGTTCCGCACAATATTTCAAATGCTATGAGTGCGGCCGGGTTAGCTCTGGCGCTTGGAATTTCTCATAAAAAAATCCAATCTGGACTGCAACAATTCGCAGTAGATCATCACCGATTAGAGTTAGTGCTCCATCACCAAGAAATTGGCTGGGTTGATGATTCAAAGGCGACCAACCCTCACGCGGCAGCAGCAGCACTTAAATCGTTCTTGAGTGTCATTTGGATAGCCGGTGGCTTGGCCAAAGGCGCGAGCATGGATGCACTTGTTGAGCAATCGGCAAAGCGGCTCAAGGCGGCAATCCTTATTGGCCAGGATCGAGAAATAATTGCACAGGCGCTGGCTAGATACGCACCACACGTTCCAATCTATCGAATCGATAAAACTGGTTCGGTTTCTGGTTTTATGTCGGCAATCGTTGACCAAGCCTTAACCTTGGTTCAACCAGGAGATACTGTTCTATTAGCTCCAGCTTGTGCTTCCATGGACCAGTTCAGAAATTATTCTGAGCGCGGGGATTCTTTTAAAGCGGCTGTTCTCCTTGGAGTGCCACATGAGTAAGAAAATATCTTCACGTCGTGCCGCCACCGTTGGTCTTCTCGACCGACCAACCGTTCCTTATTACTTATTACTTTCATCAGTCTTCTTCCTCACAGGACTGGGTTTAGTTATGGTGCTTTCAGCATCATCCGTGAAGTCGCTAGAGCAAAGTGGCAATAGTTACGCCGTTTTCCTCAAGCAGTTGTTCTTTCTTCTCATTGCCTCGTTACTTGCTTTTATCGCGTCAAGGATGCCACCACAATCGTGGTTAGCCATTGCAAAAGTCGCTATTTTTGCTAGCGCCGCCTTCTTAGTTCTTCCGCAAATTCATGGGGTTGGCAAGACCATTAATGGCAATACCAACTGGATTGGATTTGGTCCCTTCACGATCCAACCCAGCGATTTTGCAAAGTTTGGTCTCATTTTGTATTGCTCTTTGCAATTAAAAAGGTACGAAGAGCGAGCCAACGGGGAAAGGCCATTAAATCCGATTGGGCTACTTCTTCCTGGAGTTCTCATCGTGCTCATTCTTATTATGCTCGGCAGAGATCTTGGAACGGCGTTGATTGTCTTGGCCATTGCCGGATCCATGCTCTTTATCTGTGGGCTGCGCTTTCGACACTTCATTTTGATTGCATTGGTAAGTGGAGTTGCAGTTACGGCGCTTGCAATAAAACATCCCAACCGTAGAACCCGATTCGTAGCTTTTCTCGACCCATTTTCGCAACATTTCTATAAAGATGCCGGGTGGCAGACGGCACATAGCATTATGGGTTTAGCCAGCGGTGGATTATTTGGAGTGGGTTTAGGTGCCAGCCGGCAAAAGTGGGGGAATCTCTCTGAAGCAAATACCGATTTTATTTTTTCGGTTATCGGCGAAGAGATGGGTCTCGTTGGAACTTTGCTTGTCCTGTCTCTCTACGCAATCCTCATCTATGCAATCTTTAGGATTTCGGTACAGACCAAAGATATTTTCTCCCGCTATGCCTGCGCTGGCATCGCCTGTTGGCTGATGGTGCAAGTAGCTGTGAATCTAGGTTCCGATATTGGCGTCTTCCCGGTGATTGGCGTGACTTTGCCATTCATCTCTTATGGTGGTTCGGCACTAGTGGCAAATTTCATAGGTATTGGGTTTGTTGCCAATGTGGCTCGACGAGAACCTGAGGTGCGCCAGTATCTCCGCGATCAGAAACTTTCTTCGTCAAAGAAGTCGATGGGAAATCTCTCATGACCACTGTTGTTTCATTGATCGCTGGGGGAACGGCCGGCCACATCGAACCTGCCTTGGCAGTGGCTCGCAGGATTCGAGTAGAACGTGAAGAGATAGTATGTGAATTCGTAGGTACCAAGCGTGGACTCGAAACCTCCCTTATACCCGAAGCAGGGTTTGTGCTTCGTACGATTCGAAAGGTACCAATGCCGCGCAAGATCTCGCTAAAGATCCTGACCTGGCCCTTTGAAATGTGCATCGCTATGGTGGAAACATTTCAAGTTCTTAAAAAGAGCAATCTTATTATTGGCTTCGGAGGCTATGTATCAGCTCCTTGTTATTTCATCGGATGGCTGTTGCGAATTCCGATCGTGATTCACGAGCAAAATGCGAAGCCAGGTTGGGCAAATCGATTTGGCGCATATTTTACTGATTCGATTTTATTGGCCTTTTCCGGAGCGCGGAAAACGAGCAAACGTTGGAAGAACGCTCAGGTTATCGGAATGCCGCTTCGTGAGTCATTATTGGAAGTCGCGCGGATGGAACCGGAAATGAGAAGAGATATCCGCAAATCACTTTGTGCTCGCACTAGCTTTAACCCAGATCTCCCATTGGTAGTTGTCTTCGGCGGATCTCAAGGGGCTAGGCGGATAAATGACACAATTTTCACATCGCTTCCAGCACTAGCATCAAAAAAAATACAAATAATTCATGGAGTCGGGAAAGGCAACTCACATCCCGATGCCACTGAGTACTACCTTCCATACCCCTACTTGGACAATATGCCGGAACTTTATGCAGCAGCCGATCTAGTTATTGCACGAAGTGGTGCCGTTACGTGTTCGGAACTTTCTGCTGCGCAAGTATTTTCGCTACTAATTCCGCTTCCAATTGGCAATGGCGAGCAGCGGGCGAATGCCCAAGATCTCTTAGAATCTGGAATTGCTGAAGTAATTGATAATTCCCACATTACAAATGATTGGTTAATTGAAAATATCGAGCAATTACTCACGAAGGCCTTGCTGGTTAAAAATAATCTCGTTCCTAAGACTATTCCTGATGCAGCGCTATCGGTTATGCAAGTAGCGCTTCAGAAATTGCAGCCGGTGGGCGCATGAAGATTTCATTAGCCTCCTTGCGAAGCATGAAAGTCCATTTCATCGGAATTGGCGGTGCTGGCATGAGTGGCATAGCCAGAATCATGCTCGATCAGGGAATATCAGTTTCGGGTTCTGATGCGAAAGATTCACCGACTGTGCAATCCCTGCGCATCATGGGAGCTGAAGTCTTCGTAGGTCATAGCGCAGAGTATGTTGGTGATGCAGATGTCGTTGTGGTCTCTAGCGCTATTAGCCAGGGCAATCCAGAGTTACTTGCTGCAAAGAAATATGGAAAAGTTATCTTGCCTCGGGCGCAGGCTTTGGCAATCTTGATGTCGGAGTCCATCGCAATTGCAGTCGCGGGTACTCATGGAAAAACGACGACCACTTCTATGCTTACGGTTGCACTTCAACATGCGGGACTAGATCCTTCTTTTGCAATCGGCGGAACTATCAATTCATCAGGAACCAACGCCCATTTAGGAACTGGCGACATATTTGTCGCTGAAGCAGATGAATCAGATGGATCATTCTTAGCTTATTCACCAACCTGCGCGATTATCACCAATATTGAACTTGACCATGTTGATCATTTCCCCGATCTTGATTCCTTAATGAAGATATTTGAGGCGTTTGTAGCGAACATCAAGAGTGGAGGTTTCCTGATCGCCTGCAATGATGATGAAGGCGTGACTGAGTTGCTTCAAGGAATTACTCGCTCGGACATAACCATAATCCCATACGGCACAAGTGGGGAACTTACCTATTCACGGCTCTTTCTATCGCCCGGTGGAAGTATGGCTCGTATAACGCAGAACGGAAAAGTTCTTGGAGAACTACACCTTCAAGTCCCAGGTGCGCACAATATGTTAAATGCCCTGGCGGCTCTGTCGGCGGGAGTTGCTCTCACTCACTCTGCACCGGATTTAATGAAGGGACTTTCTAGTTTTACAGGAGCTCGACGTAGATTTGAATTAAAGGGAAATACTGGTGGGGTTCGAGTGATAGATGATTACGGTCATCACCCCACTGAAATAGAAGTGACTTTAACTGCTGCTCGCCTTTATGCTGAAGGCGGACGGTTATTAGTTATTTTCCAACCGCATCGATATAGCCGAACTCAAGCATTTGCCTCTGATTTCGCCAAAGCCCTCTCTCTGGCCGATCAAGTTTTTCTCTTGGAAATCTATCCAGCCAGCGAAGACCCAATCCCAGGTGTTGATTCAACGCTTATCTCTAAAGAGATGGACCCCAGCAAAGTTACCGTGGAACCATCAATGATCACGATTGTTGAAGATGTCGTTAACATAGCCAAACCAGGAGATGTCATTCTTACTCTGGGTGCAGGTGACGTCAGTTCATTAGCATCAGTAATCGTGCAAACTTTGCCGCAATGAAACGACGCACTAAGAAGCGGGCGCTCCGAAGAAAGATATTAGCTATCGTTTTTACCATTGTGATCCTTGCTGGTCTGAGTTATACCTTGGGTTATTCACACTTGATGACTCTTAGATCATTATCTGTTACTGGCACTCAACAAAGTTCGGTTATTTCACAGTCAATCTTGGCCGAATCGCGTACACATATTGGGCAGCCGTTGGCACGCGTAAATCTGCGTGTTATCAAAAAATCTATCGAGAATATTTCTTGGGTAAAGCGCGCATCGATTTCCCGTAATTGGTTCACAGGGAATATCTCGGTGAAAATCGAAGAGCGAAAACCTATTGCGAGTTTCTTGATCGCTGCCAATGTCTCTAATTATTTCGACAGTGAAGGCAATCAATTCTTTACTCCACTTCCCATTGTTGGCCTGCCGGTCATTACCTTTGCCTCAAATGCCAAAGAGTTACGAATAACTGCCGCGGCTGCCTTGAAGCAAATGCCTCAAGATGTACTTGATGGTTTGGTGAGTATGAAAGTTGCATCTGGGAAATTTATTGAAAGCACAGAGCATCTCGGTGGTAAGAATTTTGTAATCCGTTGGGGTGAGCCGTTGAACTTTGCTCTCAAAGTCAAGGTTTTACGCATACTTGTTGGGCTTCCTGAAAATGCGACGGCAAGAGTCTTTGATCTCACCGAGCCAACGGCTCCAATAGTTAAGTGAGTTCATTGCTTTTTCATTTGAGAGAATCATTTGAGCCAATAGGGGTGTAATAAATAATGTCGATAAATTTCGTGTCGGTATTTGCTCAAAAACATTATGCGCCATAGTTTTGCGCGAGATAGAAATTTTAACTTTAAATCTCAAGTTGAGACTTAGAGTAAGGGAAGAGGCAGACCGTGGCAACACCGCAGAACTATTTAGCAGTAATCAAAGTTGTCGGCATAGGTGGCGGCGGCGTAAATGCCGTAAATCGAATGATCGAAGCTGGATTAAAAGGTGTTGAATTTATTGCTATTAATACTGATGCACAGCAATTGATCATGAGCGATGCAGATGTGAAATTAGATATTGGTCGAAAACTGACTCGTGGTTTAGGTGCGGGTGCAGCGCCGGAAATTGGTCGTCAAGCCGCGCTCGATCACACCGAAGAGATTGAAGAAGTTTTGCGTGGTGCCGATATGGTTTTTGTAACCGCAGGAGAGGGCGGTGGTACTGGCACTGGTGGTGCTCCAATCGTGGCAAAGATTTCTAAAGATCTGGGCGCATTAACTGTTGGTGTAGTTACCCGACCATTCACCTTTGAAGGTAAGCGGCGATCCAGTCAAGCCGATGAAGGCATTGCGCTATTGCGCGAACAAGTAGATACCTTGATCGTGATTCCTAACGATCGCTTGTTGGCCATTTCCGATCGATCCATTAGTCAGCTAGAAGCTTTTAGAAGCGCGGATCAAGTTCTGCTTTCAGGGGTCCAAGGAATTACCGATTTGATTACGACGCCAGGATTGATCAACCTCGACTTTGCTGATGTCAAGAGTGTTATGTCAGGAGCTGGTTCTGCACTCATGGGAATAGGCTCGGCTCGAGGTGAAGCCCGAGCAACTCGTGCTGCTGAGTTAGCAATTGCCAGTCCATTGTTGGAAGCCTCCATCGATGGTGCCCATGGGGTATTGCTGTCCATCGCTGGTGGTTCTGATTTGGGGCTATTTGAGTTAAGCGAAGCTGCGGAATTAGTTGCTGCCTCAGCTCATCCCGATGCCAATATTATTTTCGGAACCGTTATCGACGATGCACTCGGTGATGAAGTGCGGGTAACCGTCATCGCTGCCGGATTTGATGGTGGTGCCCCGAAATGGGTATCGGTTCCAGTAATCACAGCAGCTGCGCTTTCTGGAAATGCGGACCCTATTGCAGAGAATGACCCAATCTCAGTGGCGTTGGATCTGCCCGTGACCCAATCTTCGCCAACTTCTAGCCCCAATCGACGAACAATTACCTTCGAAGAGCTCATTGTTGAAGATGAAGTCGATATCCCTGATTTTATGAGATAAATCCAATTGGGACGGATACTTTTCACCTCCAAAGATGGAGGTGTGAGTGCTGGAGATTATTACTCCAATAATCTTGGTTTGCATGTGGGCGATGATCCAGAAATTGTAATGAGAAATCGTAAATTATTAGTGGACGAGTTCTCGTTGGAAAATATCGTTTTCATGGAACAAACTCATAGCACCACTGTCGTGGAGATTTTTGAACCATTCAATTCTTTAACCAACTCTGTCGAAGCAGATGCAATTATTACTACCCAGAGGAACGTTGGTTTAGCAGTGCAGGTGGCTGATTGCATTCCATTACTTCTCTATTCTCCTCAGGTCGTCGCGGCGGTACATGTGGGACGGCGCGGATTATTGAATGGCATCATTGAGAAAGTTCTTGAACATATCACTCACTATTGCGACCCCAAGGATTTAGTTGCTGAAATCGGACCTGCCATTTGTAGCGAGTGCTATGAAGTAGATCAGGAAACTTATATGGCAGCCATTGAGAAAATTCCCGAATGTGCAACTTCCGAAAATGAACTGAGGTTGGATCTGGTGGCAGGCAGCTCTGCTCTCTTATCACGAGGCGGAGTTCACGTGCGGAACTGGCATGTGTGTACTCGGTGCGATGAAGGCTATTTCTCCTATCGAAAAAATCCTGTGACCGGTCGTCAAGTGGGAGTTGTGGCGCTATGAGCACCAGAAGTCGCCAGATCTTGGATAACTTGGCACACGTACGTGAACGAATTCGCAGCGCTGCACTTAGCTCTGGCAGATCAGCCGAGGAAATTACTTTGGTGGTGGTTACCAAGACTTACCCAATCTCCGACATCGAGATTCTCTACGAAGCAGGGGAGCGCCATTTCGGAGAGAATCGCGATCAAGAAGGTGCAGTTAAAGCTCCAGCAATGCCCAAGGATGTGCACTGGCATTTTCAAGGTCAGATCCAAAGCAATAAAATTAAATCGATAGTCAATTGGGCAAGAACTATTCACTCTTTGGACAATCTGGTCCATGCCCGCAAGATCAGCCAAGCCACTCCGCCCGGAGAGTCCCGCGAACTTTTTCTTCAGGTTAATCTGGAGTTAACAGATTCTGAGAGCGAGGTCGCTGGCCATAGAGGAGGCATCGCTGCGGACTCCCTGATTGATTTTGCGAACGCACTGAGAGAATATAAAAATCTGGCCTTGTTGGGAGTTATGGCGGTGGCGCCGCTGGGTGTAAATCCCAGCCCGTTCTTTGCGCAGATTTTCAGCCTTTCGAAGGAGTTGCAGGCTCAATTCCCTGGAGCCAAGTACCTATCTAGCGGAATGAGTGGCGACTTCGAGGAAGCGATAGCGGCAGGTGCGACACATATCCGGGTAGGGAGTTCAATCCTCGGGGTCAGAACACCCGTCCTCTAAGATTGACCTATGGCTCATGCATTAAAGAAAATTGGAGATTTCCTTGGTCTCACCGAATCAAGGGAAGAAGAGTTGACTTCTGTCGCCGTTGCGGACGGATCGTCAAGAAGCGTCCGCTCCGTCCCTTCCGAGGCCCCGGCTTGGGCCCGAAGCACTTCAATCGCACCAACTCCACAGATTCGCGTCACGCCAACTTCAGAGCAGCGTGAACTTCCGGTCATGGATCGAATTATTACCATTCATCCCCGCTTTTATAATGAGGCAAGGACCATTGGCGAGCATTATCGTGAAGGCCAGCCGGTCATTATGAATTTGAGCGATATGGAAGATTCTGAGCGTAAGCGTTTGGTCGATTTCGCCTCTGGATTGGTATTCGGTCATCATGGAAGCATTGAACGAGTAACGTCAAAGGTCTTCCTTTTGACCCCGCCCAATCTCAAAGTCAGCGTTGAGGCTAAGACGGCGGCGGCCGAAGCCAGTTTCTTTAATCAAAGCTGAAGTTAACCAAGTACTCTTTCATTTATGTTTAGCATTGGCAGGATTCTGGCTGCACTAGTCCAACTCTTCTTACTCGCCCTTTTCGGGCGGTTAATTCTGGATTACATCCGAATGTTCTCTCGAAATTGGCGGCCACGTGGCATCGTCTTGGCAATCGTTGAACTACTTTTTGCCGTTACAGATCCGCCTCTGAAATTTGTCCGAAAATTTGTACCGCCCCTTCGACTAGGAGCGGTTAATTTGGATCTTTCATTTATCGTTGTTTTTTTTGCGGTTCAATTGCTCTCCCGCGTGATTGCGCTCATTCCGTAGAATTTTCTTTTGTTAATTCCAGCCACAATCCGATCTCCGAATCAAGATTGGATTGAGAACTATCCCTAATTATTGAGGTAGCCAAAACTTCTTCAGAAATCAGCCAAAGTTGAGACTCAATTGCGGTTGCTAGCTCTTCGGGTGCATTCCAGGTTACACCGATCCGATCACTGATATCAAATCCAGAACTCTTTCGAAGTTCTTGAATTGTTCGAATAACTTCACGAACCAAACCGGCGACAATAAGTTCTGGAGTTAAGGTCAAATCCAGAGCCAAACTTTCACCGGAATGAGAAGAGACCGACCATCCTTCTTTTGGGGTCTCGGTAATCACTAAATCGGCCAAAGTCAGACTCGCAATTTTCTTTTCGCTATCAACTTCGAACTCAAGATCTGCTCTGCCCGACGATCTGAGTTCGTCAACAAGAGTTTGAACTTTTGCTGGTGATGTACCAAGGTGCGTAATGGCCGCAGCTATCTGCTGCACTTCTGCGCCATACCTCAAACCAATGGATCGAAAGTTTGCTTTGATAGATATATCCACCAGATTGGAATCGGCGCTGGAAAGTTCTTCCAGTGAGAGCACATTAAGCTCGTCAGCGATATGTGCCCGAATCTCCGAATCCATAACGTCCCACCCATTTGCTGATACCAGCGCTCGGGCGAGAGGCTGTCTGATCTTTACCTTTGATTCGGCGCGAGCAGAACGGCCTAGTTCAACCAAGCGACGAGAGAGCGCAACTGAATGAGATAAGCCAAGTTCAATCATTGCAGGATCGCTGATTGGAAAATCCATAAGATGAACTGACTCTTGTTCATCTGGTTCTGCGACTCGAACCAGTACCTGCCACACATGTTCGGTGATGAAGGGAACCATCGGCGCCAGAAGGAGAGTCAATTCTTTCAGGCAGGTGTAGAGCGTAGAAAGTGCAGCGCCTTCGCCATCCCAAAAACGGCGACGAGACCTTCGGACGTACCAGTTGGAGAGGTCATCGATGAATGCCGCCATTAATTTACCGGCTTCTTGCGAGTCGTACCCTTGATAAGCCTTATCGACTCCTGCAATGAGCAAATTCAACTCTGAAAGAATCCACTTGTCCAAGGTTGTTGGTTCAGTCGTGAGACCTTCAAATGAATAGTCCGATGCTTGGGCATATAAAGTGAAGAATGAAACGGTATTCCAATAAGTCAGTAGTGTCTTTCGAACCACATCGGAGATTGCATCGTGACCAACTCTTCGAGCACTCCACGGCGACCCGGCGGCCAACATGTACCAGCGAACCGCATCGGCACCGTGTTGATCCATCAGTGCCACTGGCTCCAGAACGTTGCCAAGGTGCTTGCTCATTTTTCTTCCATCTTTATCCAAGATATGTCCAAGGCAGAGAACGGTTTCATAAGAGCTCTGATCAAAGACCAAAGTACCAATTGTCATGAGCGTGTAAAACCAACCTCGGGTTTGATCAATTGCTTCGCAGATGAAATCTGCCGGATATGCAGCGGCGAAGGCGGAGTCGGATCCTTCTTTATGAGGGTAACCCCATTGTGCAAATGGCATGGCGCCTGAGTCATACCAACAATCGATAACTTCATTGACGCGGACCATGGTGCTCTCACATTCGCTACAGGCGAAAGTAATATCATCAACAAAAGGGCGATGTGGATCGGTATTTACTAAATCTTCTCCAGCCAATTGACCAAGCTCGGCTAACGATCCCACGCAAAATTCATGTCCATTTTCGCATTTCCAAATCGGCAGGGGAGTGCCCCAGTAACGATTTCGGGAGACGGCCCAATCGATGTTGTTGTTGAGCCAATCGCCATAGCGACCATTCTTAATAGTTTCTGGATGCCAGTCAGTCTTGGCATTTTCTCGAAGTAACGCATCTTTGATTGCGGTGGTTCGGATATACCAAGAAGGTTGTGCGTAATAAATCAACACTGTATGGCAGCGCCAACAATGAGGATAGGAGTGTTCGATCTGATCATGACGAAACATCAAGCCACGAGCCTTGAGATCGCGAATGAGAACTTTGTCCGCATCTTTAAAAAATATCGATCCGATTAATTCGATGTCGGCCAAGAAAGTACCATCAGGTGCCACCGGGTTAACCACTGGTAACCCATAGGAGCGGCAGATGCTGAGGTCATCAGCACCGAAAGCTGGCGCTTGATGGACTAGCCCGGTTCCATCTTCGACAGTTACATAATCGGCTAAAACAATAAAGTGTGAATCGGGGATCTCGATTAAATCGAAGGGGCGCTGATAGGAGATGCGCTCTAGCTCGCTTCCCATCACCGATGCCAGAACCGTGACATCCGTACCTAGAATCCCGATTAAGTTTTCCGCAACGACAACTCTTTCGCTGGTTTCATCGGCCGTCCCGGAATTGGATCGAACTTCAACGACTTGATACTTCACCTTTGGATTGACGGCAATGGCGGTATTAGATACCAAGGTCCAAGGGGTGGTCGTCCAGACCAAAAAGGCTGCGCCAAGTTCGCCAACCAGACCAGATGTTGCCGGGAAGCGAACGAAGACCGAAGGATCAGTGACGTTTTCGTAGCCTTGCGCTAATTCATGATCGGATAGACCAGTGCCGCATCGGGGGCAGTAGGGAGCCACGCGATGGTCTTGGACCAGCAACCCTTTTTTCCAAATTTGTTGGAGCGACCACCAGACGCTCTCCACGTACTCTCCAGACATAGTCCAGTAGGCCTGATCGAAATCCACCCAAAATCCCATTCGGCGGGTCATTCCAGTAAAAGCGCTGACGTGGCGTTGCACCGATTCGCGGCACTTCTCATTGAAGGCGGCAATTCCATAAGTTTCAATATCGCCCTTGCCCGAAAAGCCCAACTCTTTCTCTACCGCGATTTCCACCGGCAAGCCGTGACAGTCCCAGCCAGCTTTGCGGATGACTTGATGACCCTTCATGGTCTGGAAGCGAGGGAAAAGGTCTTTAAAGACGCGGGCCTCAATATGGTGGGTCCCCGGCATCCCATTGGCTGTTGGCGGTCCTTCGAAGAAGGTCCATCGTGGCGCGCCTTGGCGATTTGCCACAGATTTATCGAAAATAGAATTCTTCTCCCAAAATGAGAGGATTTGGTGCTCCGTCGCCGGCAGATCGATCTGGGGCGCGAGTGCTTTAAAAGAATTCGTCATGGTTCCCTCTTCTAGTTTCTTCGGCATGAATTCGGCCAATCGTGAAACTGGAGGGACGGCTCTAGGACTAGCAACCGCGGTACCACCCGCCTTGATCCGTGAGCCTGGCTGCGCGGATCCACTTTCTTATCGTTCATTCAGGGCTGGT
Organism: Actinomycetes bacterium; assembly: GCA_037130455.1. GTDB lineage: Bacteria > Actinomycetota > Actinomycetes > Nanopelagicales > Nanopelagicaceae > CAIMZW01. Next base: position 32,636 of record JBAXSZ010000003.1, read on the forward strand.
TCTACCTCAAATCCCGGGGGATTTGGCTCTTCCAGCGACTCCAGGGGGATAACCCTTTCAACGCCAACTTCTCTGAACAGAACAAAGTCTAGCAAGATGCGGAAGTCGGTAGTGGTCATTTTGCGCTGGTAGGGAATACTTGCCCGAGTTGGCTTTTGTCCAACGATCGTTCTAACCTGTGCGGCTTCGAAAGGGACCAATGGTGAGTAAAAAGGCACAAGCCCCAGCGGGCAAATCTGCCCCCACAGGCGGGGCTGTGAAGAAGTCGAGCCTCGCTCCGGCTCAGAGCAAGAAGAAGGCCGTTGCCCCTAAGGCGCTTGCTGCTACCAAGTCCGCGAAGAAGATTGTCTCGAAGAATTCACCGTCAAAAAAACCTGTCACAAAGAGCGATTCCAAGAAAGTGAACCCAGTGAAAAAAGCAACACCAGTAAAAAGCGCTCCTGTGAAGAAAGCTGTCGCCGCGCCAAAGCCCGCGACAAAGAAAGTAGCCGAAACAAAGAAAGTAGCCGAAACAAAGCCAGCTCGGTCACCAAATATCGTTAAGCCCTCTCTGGCTAAGCCAGCAAAGAAGGCCGCGCCAAAGACTTATCCTGCAAAATTGTTGAGTACCACTACTGGGGATTCCACCACCATTACTGTGACCCAGCACGAAGCTAATGTGGGGCCAGAGCCGGTTGTGGAGGAACGTCGGTTGGTAATGCCTCCGCCTCCTCGTCCAACTAAGTCCACGAAGAAATCTTTATTGAAGCCGATCAAATTGGCACCTGCACCACTTGTTGTTGAAGTAGGTGAAGATCCATGGAGCGCTGCGGAGTTGAAAGCAATTCGCGCCGAACTCGCAAAGGATTTGAGCCGACTACAAAAGGAGTTAGCCGAAGCGGAGAGCGAAATGGATGATCTCATTAGCTCAGCGGGAGTAGGCGCCGGTGATGATCAAGCCGATGCCGGAACGAAGACCTTCGAGCGTGAACACGAGATGTCCCTGGTTTACAACGCTCGAGATATGGTTTTGCAAACCGAGCGCGCGCTTGAACGTATTGATGGCAAGACCTATGGACGATGTGAAGAGTGTGGCAATTCCGTCGGAAAAGAAAGGCTGAAAGTTTTTCCACGCGCCACTTTATGTATGTCATGCAAGCAAAAAGAAGAACGACGCTAACTAGCCCCGCTCGCAAGCGGATTGCTATTACCGTTTTTCTCGTCTTTGCACTTGATAATGTTTCTAAATCCTTGGCAATAAAATTTCTCAGTGACCAACCGGTTCGAATTCTGGGCAGATTGCTTACCTTGCATTTGCGTTTTAATTCTGGTGCGGCCTTTAGTCTAGGAACTTCTCGAACTCTAGTTTTTTCCTCGATCGCCATCGCCGCAGTCGCCGGGCTTTTACTTTATGCAAAAAGAGTTACCAATACGTGGTGGGCGCTCGCCCTCGGTTTAATTTTGGGTGGTGTGCTGGGCAATTTATCGGATCGAATCTTCCGACCTCCTGGATTTCTCCAGGGGCAAGTCGTCGACTGGATAGAATTGCCGCATTGGCCGACATTTAATGTTGCCGATACCTCTATTGTTGGGGCAGCAGTATTGGTCGTTCTCTTATCAGCTAGGAATATAAAACCCACTGACTGAAGCTACTTCAGCGTTAAGGCACTTTAATTTCTAATCTGTCTGCAAGATTTAAACTCGTTGTATCTACGAAGGTGGGAAGTAATGGACTCAAGCAATGCGCCTAAGCGAGAAGTTAAGGTCATCGCCATTCCTGATGGACTAGATCAGGAGCGCCTCGACGCCGCATTGGCCAGAGTCTTAGGACTTTCCAGATCCACTGTCGTAACCCTGATTGATTCTGGCGAAGTCACCTCTGACGGGGCGACCAAAATGAAATCAGATAAGGTCCGAAGCGGAGAAATCCTAGAAATTCTTATGCCACAAGCCAAAGTGGCACCATCGCTGAAAGCCACTCCCATTATTGGAATGGGAATTGTTTACAATGACGATCACATTATCGTGATCGATAAGCCGGCTGGTGTTGCGGCTCATCCAAGTCCAGGCTGGCAAGGCCCAACGGTCATCGGCGGAATTCTGGCAGCTGGCTTTAATGTGGCAACGAGCGGGGCAGCCGAACGTCAGGGAGTAGTTCACCGACTCGATGTCGGCACCACTGGGCTGATGGTGGTAGCTAAAGACGAAATTTCTTATAGCAATTTGAAGGATCAATTTCGGGATCGGACCGTCACCAAGGTTTATCACGCTTTGGTTCAAGGCCATATGGACCCTACCGAAGGCACGATCGACGCTCCCATTGATCGCCACCCTCGGGAAGATTATCGTTTTGCGGTTGTAGCCGAAGGTAAACCCAGCGTCACCCATTACAAGGCCCTGGAGCTCTTTCCAGCGGTCTCACTTCTGGAAATTGAGTTGGAAACGGGGCGAACCCACCAGATTCGGGTTCACTTCTCGGCGCTGCACCACCCCTTAGTGGGAGATATCACCTACGGAGCCGATCACACCATTGCCGAGCGGCTTCAGATTTCCCGCCCCTGGCTCCACGCTCGGAAATTGAGCTTTCAGCACCCAGTGACCGGGGAATTGTTGGAGTTCTTCTCCGATTACCCAGAAGATCTGACACGCTCGCTGGTCATTCTTTCGGGCAATCAAGACCGCTCATAGTTCCCAGTAGTAATCTCACTAACCGTGTCCAACTCCGCCAATTTCGTTCACCTACACGTTCATACCGAGTATTCAATGCTCGATGGTGCCGCGCGCGTGGAAGAGTTGGTCAAGGAAGTTGCCCGCCAAGAGATGCCGGCGGTTGCAATAACTGATCACGGAAGTGTTTTCGGGGCTTTTGAATTTAATAAGCAGGCGATCAAAGCGGGCGTCAAACCCATTATTGGAATTGAAGCCTATGTAGCGCCGGAATCTCGTTTTGATAAGCGACGCGTGAAGTGGGCCGCAGGCGGCGAGGACGATGTATCGGGTGGCGGTGCATATACCCACATGACTTTGTTAGCAGAAAATAACGATGGTTTAGCCAATCTTTTTAGACTCTCATCGCTGGCGTCGCTGGAAGGTTATTACTACAAACCTCGAATGGATCGCGAGCTCCTGTCAAAATACGCCCGCGGAATAATTGCAACTACCGGATGTCCAGGCGGCGAAATCCAAACCCGACTTCGCATGGGCGCATATAAAGAAGCCAAACAAGCGGCCAGCGAACTTCGGGATATTTTTGGAAAAGAGAATTTCTATCTGGAAATAATGGATCACGGGATTGATATTGAGAAACGCGCGAAGGCAGATTTGTTGAAGCTTGGCAAAGAGTTGGGCCTGCCGCTCCTTGCCACTAATGACTTGCACTACACCCAACATGCAGATTCGCGTTTTCATGAAGCACTGCTATGTGTTCAATCTGGTTCCACGATGGCAGATCCAAAACGGTTCAAGTTTGAAAACTCTGAGTTCTATGTAAAAACTGCAGCCCAAATGCGCCAGCTTTTCGCCGACATGCCAGAAAGTTGTGACAACACCCTTCTTATCGCCGAACGATGCAACATCACGATGCGCGAAGGTGAAAACCTGATGCCACAATTCCCAGTTCCTTCTGGCGAAACTGAAGATTCTTGGCTTCGCAAAACTTCCCAGATCGGTCTTGAAGCCCGGCTCCATGGAGAAGTGCCTGCCCATTATCAAGAACGTTTAGATTATGAACTCGATGTCATGATTCGGATGGGCTTTCCTGGATACTTCTTAGTCGTTGCCGACTTATGTAGTCATGCTCGAGATGTCGGCATTCGCGTGGGACCTGGACGTGGTTCAGCGGCAGGTTCACTGGTGTCCTATTCATTGGGTATCACTGCCCTGGATCCAATCCATCACGGATTGCTCTTCGAACGCTTCCTCAACCCAGAGCGTATTTCTATGCCAGATATTGATCTGGATTTTGATGAGCGTCGCCGAAACGAAATGATTCAATATGCGACAAATAAATATGGCGAAGATCGCGTTGCTCAAATCATTACCTACGGAACCATCAAAACTAAACAAGCACTCAAAGATTCTTCGCGAGTATTAGGTTACCCATTTGCGATGGGAGATAAATTAACAAAAGCTCTGCCACCGACCGTTATGGGCAAAGATATTCCTTTGGCCGGAGTCTTTGATGTTGAACATGACCGATATTCCGAAGCCGGCGAATTCCGGGCTCTCTATGAATCTGATACCGATGTAAAAACTATCGTCGACACGGCGTTGGGCCTTGAAGGTTTGAAACGCCAATGGGGCGTTCATGCCGCCGGTGTAATCCTGAGTCGGGAACCCTTACTGGATGTAATCCCGATTCATCGACGCGATGCGGATGGTGCGATCATCACCCAGTTTGATATGGGTGCTTGCGAAGCTATTGGATTGCTGAAGATGGACTTTCTGGGCCTTCGCAATCTCTCGGTATTGGATGATTGTCTTTTAAATATAAAAGCCAACAAAGGCATTGATCTGGATTTATCGGATCTGACTTTAGATGACCCAACTACATTTGCTCTTCTTGCCCAGGGCGATACCTTGGGAGTCTTTCAGCTAGATGGCGGTCCCATGAGAGCGCTATTGCGACAAATGGCACCAGATTCTTTCGAAGATATCTCGGCCGTGATCGCTCTGTATCGACCAGGTCCGATGGGCGTTAACGCGCACAATGATTACGCTGATCGAAAGAATAAGCGCCAAAAAGTTGAGCCAATCCACCCACAACTTGAAGAGCCATTGGCCGAAATTTTGGGCGATACTTACGGATTAATTGTCTACCAAGAGCAGGTAATGGCTATTGCACAAAAGGTCGCGGGATTTTCGTTGGGGCGCGCAGATTTATTGCGTAAAGCCATGGGTAAAAAGAACAAAGACATTCTCGACAAGGAATATGTAAATTTTGAAGCGGGCATGCGTGACAATAATTTTTCCAAAGCGGCCATTGATAAATTATGGGAAACTCTGATTCCCTTCTCGGATTACGCATTCAACAGAGCTCATAGCGCTGGCTACGGTGTCGTTTCTTATTGGACCGCTTATTTAAAAGCCAATTTTCCCACGGAATATATGGCAGCCCTTCTCACCAGCGTCAGAGACGACAAGGATAAGAGCGCTCTTTATTTAAATGAATGCCGTCGCATGGGAATTAAAGTTTTACCACCGGATGTAAACGAGTCACATTCTGACTACACCCCACTTGGAACTGACATTCGCTTTGGATTAACTGCTATTCGCAATGTAGGAGAAAACGTAGTTGCATCCATCACCAGCCAGAGGGCCGCTAAAGGTCGATACACATCCTTCGGCGATTTCCTTGCAAAAGTAGATGCCCAAGTCTGCAACAAGAAGACCATTGAATCCCTCATCAAGGCGGGTGCATTTGATTCGCTTAATCATTCCCGCCGTGGGCTAATGATGGTTTATCTCGAAGCAATTGATTCCATTAGCGAGACGAAGCGAGCCGAAGCCATCGGCCAATTTGATCTCTTCGGATCCGAACCTGGAAAAAAGACCACAACAGTAAGTGGTGTAGAACTCGATATTCCCACCGGCGAGTGGGAGAAGATGTTACTGCTGGGATACGAGCGGGAAATGTTGGGCTTGTATGTTTCCGATCATCCCTTATTTGGTGTGGAACATATTCTTCGGGCTGCTACGGATGTGCCCCTGAGCCACATTTCCGACGATGGAATTGGGCATGATCAATTGGTGACCATCGGCGGCTTAATCACCCAGGTCCAACGCAAACTTTCTAAGCAAGGAACCTCTTGGGCAATCATTACCATTGAGGACCTTGAAGGCTCCGTGGAACTCATGTTCTATTCCAAGATCTACGAGCAGTATGCGATGAATTTAGTTGAGGATCGAGTCGTCGTAGTTCGTTGCAAAGTTGATAAACGGGAGGAGCAGCCACGGCTTACTGTTCTGGAAATGTCAATTCCAGATATTTCCGGTGCGCCCACAGGTCCACTGGTCATCACCATGGATACAGTCCGGTGCACTCCACCAGTCGTTGATCGGATGAAGGAAATTCTTCGCTCTCATCCTGGTTCTCGCGAAGTCCACCTCAAGTTAGATGATGGACCAAAGAGCATGGTTTTGAAGCTAGATGATGAATTAAAGGTGACGGCCTCGCCAAGTCTGAGCGCCGACCTTAAAGCATTGCTGGGCTCGGAGTGTCTGGTCTGATCTGCCTTTATTCAATAGCGCCACGAGCCACCACCTCGAGCCTCTAGAATTGGACAATGCGCACCGTCCCGATCCGCCGAGTAGATCTTCGGGGTCAATCACTCTCCAAGCTGGGCTACGCTCGCTTGTTGCCACGAGCTGAACTAGATATTGATGCGGCGCTCAACGCGATTGCTCCAATTTTGGCCCGGATCGAAACGGGAAGCGAAACTGATTTATTAGATCTCTGTGAAGAATTTGATGGAATCCGACCGGCTCAGATTCGAGTACCGGAAGCTGCAATCACAACAGCCCTGGCCGACTTAGCCCCAGAAATACGAAGCGCTCTTGAAGAGTCCATTCGAAGAATTACCAAAGCCCATCTGGATCAAGTTCGGAGTGAGGTTTTTACTGAGGTGGTTCCAGGTGGGACGGTTGTACAGCGGTGGATTCCCGTTGATCGAGTTGGTCTTTATGTTCCTGGCGGCAAAGCGGTCTACCCCAGTTCAGTAATTATGAATGTAGTTCCTGCTCAAATTGCACAAGTCCCCAGCATTGCAGTTGCATCTCCACCGCAAGTGAACAATGGTGGTTTGCCCAATCAAACCATTTTGGCTACATGCGCCCTCTTGGGAATTACTGAGGTGTATGCAATTGGTGGGGCACAAGCCGTCGCGATGTTTGCATATGGAGTTGAAGGAGTATGTGCACCGGCCGACATGGTCACGGGTCCGGGAAATATTTATGTCGCAGCTGCCAAGCGAGCACTTCGCGGAAAAATTGGAATTGATTCGGAGGCCGGCCCAACCGAAGTGGCAATTTTGGCTGACGAGCACGCCGTCGCTGGTGAAGTTGCTGCGGATCTGATTAGCCAAGCAGAGCACGACACCATCGCTGCCGCAGTCTTAGTAACTACCTCATTGGATTTGGCGCGCAACGTCGAAAGAGAATTGAATCGACAGACCGCAGCTACCAAGCACTCGGATCGAATCTTTACTGCACTCTCCGGGAAGCAATCTGCGATCGTGATCGTTGACTCGATAGCCCAAGGGATTGACGTTGTAAATGCTTATGCCGCCGAGCACCTCGAACTTTTAGTAAGCAATCCTGAAGAAGTAGCCAAGCAGATTCGAAATGCTGGAGCGGTCTTTTTGGGAAGGTTCTCGCCGGTTTCATTAGGTGATTATTCAGCTGGTTCCAATCACGTCCTTCCAACTGGTGGTTGTGCCTGCCACTCCAGCGGGCTCTCAGTTCAAAGTTTCCTCAAAGGTGTTTCTTTCATCAATTATTCGGAACAGGCATTTAATGAGATCGCGGCAAACGTCATAATTTTGGCAAACGCTGAAGATCTTCCTGCGCATGGTCAAGCCATTAGTGCCCGGTTCGAGGATGGGTCTACTCGATGACCAGCCCGCAATCGCTCTGGCCGAAGTGGTTACCAATACGAGAAGATCTCAAAAGCCTGTCACCATATGGCGCGCCTCAAATTTCCGGCGTATTGCATCTCAATACCAATGAGAACCCATTCCCTTTGCCTCATCCAGTAGTTGAAGCGATCTCCGAACGAATAAATGAAAGAATTGCCAATCTCAATCGATATCCAGATCGAGATGCACTTCTTCTTCGTGAGAAATTGGCCTCCTATATAAATTCGCTCTCCCACACCAAGTTCGCCAAGGAAAATATTTGGGCAGCCAATGGGAGTAACGAAGTTTTGCAAACTCTTCTCCTTGCATGTGGAGGTCCAACGAGTTTGGCATTGGGCTTCACGCCTTCGTATTCGGTTCATCCGCTCATCGCGCAAATCACGGCAACTCCATGGATCGCAGGATTTCGAGAGCCAAGTTTTTCGCTAGATATTGATGCTGCCGTAGCAAAGATTGTGGAGACAAACCCTCGTTTAGTTTTCATCACCACCCCTAATAACCCCACGGGAAACGTCTTGCTTCTGGCTGACATCTTGATAATTGCAGAAGCAGCAACGTCGATCGATGCACTACTTGTCGTTGATGAGGCTTATCAAGAATTTTCCAATGAAGATTCAGCAGTCACTTTGATTAGTCAATTTCCCAATTTGGTAGTTACGCGGACTATGTCCAAGGCCTTCGCCTTTGCTGGGGCTCGCGTTGGGTACCTAGTCGCAAGTCCAGAAGTTATCGATGCCATGTTTATCACCAGACTTCCTTATCACCTCAGTTCATTGACTCAGGCAGCGGCCGAGGCCGCACTGGATAATAAGGAATTGCTTCAAGCCGAAGTTCAATTTTTGATTTCCGAACGCCAGCGAATGACCTCGGTCATGACTAAGGCGGGTTTTTTAGTTGTGGACAGTCAAGCAAATTTCCTTCTCTTCTCTGGATTTCCGCAGCCATCGGCAGATACTTGGAAATATTTCTTGGATCGGGGAATTCTGATTCGAGATGTTGGTCTTGCTGGATTCTTGCGGGTGACCATCGGCACTGTCGCCGAAAACGAAAGCTTTTTAACAGAGCTTCTTAAACTTCGACCATAATAAGTCAATGAATTCTGAGAATTCTGGATCTATTCAACGTAGCAAGTGAGGGGAATACTATGAGCGCAACGGTGGCACGCACGGCGTTGGTCAGTCGCCAGACCAAGGAATCTTCGGTACATGTTGAACTCAATTTGGATGGAACGGGTCAGATTTCGGTAGAGACCGGAGTCCCCTTTTTCGATCACATGCTCTCGCAATTAGGCAAGCACAGTGGTTTTGATCTCAAAGTAATTACCCAAGGCGATGTGGATGTCGACTCTCATCACACCGTGGAAGATACATCACTAGCTTTTGGCCAAGCACTTCGTGAAGCGCTTGGCGATAAAGCTGGGATTCGTCGCTTTGGCGATGCCGTAGTTCCTCTAGATGAAGTCTTGGTCCAAGCCGCAGTGGACCTCTCTGGTCGTCCATATCTGGTTCATCGCCAACCTGAAATCGTGGAATTGATCGGAACTTTTGACACCACGCTTGGCCGCCACATCTGGGAGTCCATTGTTGCTGAAGCACGAATCGCATTGCACATCCGCGTCTTGGAAGGTCGGAACGCTCATCACGTTTTCGAAGCCCAATTTAAAGCGGTCGCGCGCGCACTTCACATGGCAGTTGCGCTGGATAATCGCGTAGCCGGAATTCCTTCGACTAAGGGTGTTCTTTGATAGCAATTTTGGATTATGGATCGGGAAATCTCCGATCTGCTGAGCGAGCTTTCGCGCTTACTGGCCACGAAGTCATTGTCACCTCGGATCCACAAATCTGTGCCGACGCCCAAGGACTTATCGTTCCTGGCGTTGGTGCATTTGAAGCCTGCATGGAGCAGTTGATAGAAGTAGGTGGTGATCTCATCATTTCGCAGCGGGTCGCGCGCCAACAACCGATTTTTGGAATCTGTGTAGGTATGCAGATCCTCTTCACTTTAGGCGAAGAGAAAAATGGAAGTTTGGGTTTAGGTATTTGGCCCGGTTCAGTGAGTGAAATTTCAGCACCCATTCTTCCGCATATCGGCTGGAATTCGGTACAAGTAGCCGAAGGATCACGGCTCTTTGAAGGAATTGAATCGCAAACTTTTTACTTCGTTCATTCATTTGCTGCGAAGGTTCCGGTTCCGCATGCACTTAATAGCACCTGCGAATATGGCGAAATTTTTGTTGCGGCGGTTGAAGATGGGTCTGTCGTCGCCACCCAGTCCATCCAGAGAAGAGTGGATCGGCAGGAGTGGCGTTAATTAAGAATTGGGCGAGATCATTATGATGAAAAAACTAGAACTTTTGCCCGCCATAGATGTTAAAGATGGTCGCGCTGTGCGCCTGGTGCAAGGAGATCTCCAGCACGAGAGTATCTACGGTGCCCCGCTAGATGTTGCTAGAGAGTTTGTCGAAGCTGGCGCCGAATGGATACATCTTGTGGATTTAGATGCTGCCTTTGGTCTGGGAAGCAACGCCGAATTACTGGCAGAGGTAATCGCCTCAGTGGATATCCAAGTAGAACTTTCGGGTGGTATTAGGGACGATGAATCGTTACGTCGCGCACTAGCAACTGGATGCCGACGAGTGAATTTGGGAACTGCTGCGCTAGAGGATCCCGAGTGGACCGCCCGAGTGATTGGTGAATTCGGAGATCGCATTGCAGTGGGGTTAGATGTTCGAGGCCATACTTTGGCGGCGCGAGGTTGGACTAAAGAAGGTGGAGACCTTTTTGAAACTTTGGCTCGATTAGATCGCGATGGCTGCGCTCGATATATCGTGACCGATGTTGCGCGTGATGGAACTCTGACTGGACCTAACGTTGAACTCTTGCGCTCAGTTTGTGCAGCAACCGATCGTCCCGTGGTGGCCAGTGGCGGAGTTGCTCAACTTCAAGACTTGGCTGATTTACGTGCCCTGACTTCCATCGGCGTAGAAGGTGCCATCGTTGGCAAAGCTCTTTATTCTGGAGCCTTTACATTGGAAGATGCGATTCGAATAACTTCTACCGAAGATTTCCTCGTATGACCTTGGTGAAACGGATAATTCCTTGTTTGGATGTCTCCGGTGGAAGAGTTGTCAAAGGCGTTAATTTCGTCAACCTTGTTGATGCCGGGGATCCAGTGGAGTTGGCCAAGCGTTATGACCAAGAGGGAGCCGACGAGCTCACCTTCCTGGATATCTCCGCTAGCGTTGAAGATCGAAAGACGACAATAGACATTGTCCGAAGAACTGCAGAACAAGTATTTATCCCCTTGACGGTCGGCGGGGGGATTCGTTCGGCCGATGATGTGAATACTCTGCTTCGAAATGGCGCGGATAAAGTTTCCATAAATACCGCTGCAATCATGAGACCAGAATTAATAAATGAAATTTCCGATCGATTTGGCAATCAGGTCTTGGTCCTATCGGTAGATGCTCGTCGAGGTCGGACCAGCTCTGGATTTGAAGTAACGACCCATGGCGGTCGACAGGGAACAGATATCGATGCTCTTGCTTGGGTTGAAGAGGCAATCAGCAGAGGCGTCGGCGAAATTTTGCTCAACTCCATGGACGCAGATGGAACCCGAGCTGGCTATGACTTAGAAATGATTGCTGCGGTTCGCAAGATTTCTCGTGCGCCAATAATTGCCAGTGGCGGCGCGGGTTCTATTTCCGATTTTGCCCAGGCTTTGGGCGCAGGAGCTGATGCGCTCCTTGCGGCTAGCGTTTTTCACTTCGGAATCCATCGAATTTCGGATGTGAAGGATTATTTGGGGCAGCAAGGTTATCCCGTTCGCCGATAGTCCTCGATACGGCAGAATACGAGCATGTCCGGAGCCGAAGTCACCAAGCCTGTAATCCCTGACGAAGTGTTAGAACACTTCCGCAAGGGCGATCTTGTCGCCGCCATTGCCCAAGATGTTAGCGATGGCCAGGTCTTGATGGTGGCCTGGATGAATGAAGCAGCACTTCGAGAAACCATTGCCAGCGGGCAAGCCACCTACTGGAGCCGAAGTCGGCAAAATATTTGGCGTAAAGGTGAAACATCAGGTCATTTCCAACAGGTTCACACACTCAGGTATGACTGTGATGGCGATGCCATTCTTATGGAAGTGGAGCAAACCGGGGCGGCCTGCCACACCGGAGCGCGTAGTTGTTTCTATCGCTCAATCCCAGTCATTGAGATCTCATCTTCGAAGGGGAGCGCATCCGAATGATTCTTGAAGAATTTAGGGAGTATGCCAAGAGCTTTAATGTGATACCGGTATGGCGCAAATTCCTAGCCGATAGCGAAACCCCACTCACCCTTTTTAGAAAATTGGCGGGGGATCGTTCCGGAACATTTCTTCTGGAGTCCGCCGAACACGGTGGCGCATGGTCGCGATATTCATTTATTGGAGTAAACAGCGCAGCGACTTTGACGGAAAAAAATGGGTTGGCAATATGGGAAGGCGTTCAACCGGCCGGTTCTCCCAGCGGCATAGATCCTTTGGAAGCGCTGCGAATTTCCACGCAACATTTGACATCTCCCAAGATCTCGCATTTGCCTCCGCTGACAGGTGGCTTAGTTGGATATATGGGATACGACATAGTTCGCAGGTTAGAAAAGATTTCCCATCTCTCCACCAACGATGTTCCAGTTCCAGAAATTGCCTTTATGTTGACCTCGGATTTAGCTGTCTTTGATCATCAAGAAGGCACGCTCACTTTGATAGCAAATGCCATCAATTGGGATGGCAGCAGCGAAAGAATTGATGAAGCCTATGAAGGTTGCTTGGCGCGCTTAGATGCGATGGGAGATTCCCTCAAAACAGCTGTACCCGCCCATATCTCCCACTTGGAGAGCAAGCCTTCGCCAAGTTACACCCGAAATCTCAGTGATGAAGAATATGAAAATCAGGTAGAGAAGATCAAAGAAGAAATACGATCAGGAGAAGCATTCCAAGTTGTGTTATCCCAACGGTTCACCATGGAATGTTCAGCTCAAGCGTTGGATGTGTATCGGATGCTTCGCCTCAATAATCCGAGCCCGTACATGTACTTGTTCCGATTCTCTGATGGTCTAGAGATTGTTGGCTCTAGCCCGGAGGCGTTGGTCAAGATCGCATCAGGTGAGGTCATGATTCATCCACTTGCAGGAACAAGAAAACGCTCTGCCGATCCCGAAGTCGATTTAGCACTAGAACTGGATTTACTTCAAGATCCCAAAGAGCGTGCCGAGCATTTAATGTTGGTCGATCTTGGGCGAAATGACTTAGGTAGAGTATGCGAATCTGGCACTGTAGAAGTAGTTGAATTTATGCATGTGGAACGTTTTTCACATGTCATGCATATAGTTTCAACCGTCACGGGTCGATTGGCCGCAGATAAATCACCTACCGACGCACTCTTCGCAGTATTCCCAGCAGGAACACTTTCCGGAGCACCAAAACCGCGAGCCATGGAAATTATCGAAAATTCGGAACCTACACGCCGCGGCATTTACGGTGGAACTATCGGTTACTTGGATTTCACTGGCAATATCGATACCTGTATTGCCATCCGAACTGCAGTATTAAAAGATGGTAAAGCCTACGTCCAGGCAGGAGCCGGAATTGTTGCTGACTCAGTTGCTAATTTGGAAAATCAAGAATGCGTGAATAAGGCAGCAGCTGTCCTAGGCGCCATCGCGGCAGCCAATTCCCTTCGAGCGCTATGAAGTCACTTCGACGTTTTGCGCCAGTAATATTTCTTTTCTTCATAATGGTGGGGAGTGGTCGGCTTCTCAAAGAACATTTCTCGATTATTGCTTTGATTATTTTCGCTCTCTCATTTTTGCTGTTAGTTATTCTCATTCTTCGGCCATTAGTAAAAGGCCAACTTCACCCAAAGTACCAACGCAAACCCGCTTCTCCGTGGAGTGCGCTAAATGACGGGATCGATCCATCGCTATGACCACCGTATTGGAATCAATCGTCGAAGGTGTTTTGGAAGATTTGCACCTTCGAAAATTATCACCTGCCCAATTGCAGGAAGAGTTGTTGGCAGCGCCACCCCCACGTGATGCTTTCGCAGCCCTTGATCAAAAAGGACTTTCTCTGATCGCCGAAGTTAAGCGCGCCTCTCCGAGTAAAGGAGAGTTAGCAACCATCGTTGATCCATCTGCTTTGGCAGAGGAATATCAAGAAGGCGGCGCCAATGTCATAAGTGTTCTCACGGAAGCCCGAAGATTCGGTGGTTCGATTTCCGATTTGCAACAGGTTCGTAGCGCGATTGAGGTACCGGTACTAAGAAAAGATTTCATAGTCACTGAATATCAAGTACTGGAAACACGTGCAATTGGCGCCGATTTACTTTTGCTAATAGTTGCCAGTTTGTCGGATTCGCAACTTACAGATTTTTATCAGATCGCAACAGAAATAGGATTGAATGTTTTAGTGGAAGTTCACGATTTATTGGAAATAGAACGAGCCATGAATATCAATCCAAAGATTATTGGAGTCAATTCCAGAAATCTGAAGACTCTTGAGATCAATAACAATGCCTTCGCCGAACTTCTTCCAGAAATCCCAAGTTCAGTGCTCCGAATTGCCGAATCAGGCATCTCAGATCGGCGCCAAGTGGAAGAAATAGAAAATCTAGGCGGACGTGGAATTTTGGTGGGGGAGACCTTGGTCAAAGCCAAAAATCCTCGTATCGGAATTGCCACACTTTTGGGCAGGTAGCGTTTGGCGTGGTCGCGTAAGATTCTTGATTACAACTAGCGAAATTGGTGGGTACGAGATTGGTGAGTAATAACGTAGATTCCGATGCTGCTTCCCAGATATTGGGCCACTTTGGTCGATTCGGTGGTCGCTTTGTGCCAGAGGCGCTTATCTCCGCGCTAGATGATCTTGCTGCCGCACATCTTTCTGCTCAGAGCGATCCTGAATTTCAAAACGAGCTGGCAAACCTGCACCTGACCTACACTGGCCGCCCGAGCATTATTACTGAAGCTCCTAGGTTTGCCGAGCATGCGGGTGGAGTCCGGATACTGCTCAAGCGCGAAGATCTCAACCACACTGGTAGCCACAAAATTAATAACGTTTTGGGGCAAGCGCTCCTGACAAAGCGAATGGGCAAGAAGCGAATTATCGCCGAGACTGGTGCTGGTCAACATGGCGTCGCTTCGGCAACAGCAGCAGCTTTGATGGGTCTGGAATGCGTTGTTTATATGGGCGAAGAAGATACCCGTCGGCAGTCGCTCAATGTCGCGCGAATGAAATTATTGGGAGCCGAAGTTGTTCCGGTAACTCAAGGTTCGCGAACTCTCAAAGATGCTATTAACGAAGCAATGCGAGATTGGGTTACCAATGTCGATACCACCCACTATTTGATGGGAACGGTTGCAGGACCGCATCCATTTCCCACGATGGTGCGAGATTTTCAGAAAATTATTGGTGAAGAAGCGCGCGAGCAGGTCTTGGAGCTTACGGGGAAATTGCCCGACGCAGTTTTAGCCTGTATCGGTGGCGGTTCAAATGCCATTGGAATTTTTCATCGCTTTATTGATGATCATTCGGTACGACTCATAGGTCTTGAAGCGGGCGGTCGCGGGGTGCAATCTGGATTCCATGCAGCCACAATCACCGGTGGTTCAGTCGGCGTCCTGCACGGCACTCGTTCTTTTGTTTTGCAAGATGGCAATGGGCAAACGGTGGAATCCCATTCGATTTCGGCAGGTTTGGATTATCCCGGAGTTGGCCCAGAACATGCCTATCTACATGAGATCGGTCGAGCTGAATATCGGGCAATTACCGATGCCGAAGCAATGAATGCTTTTTCGTTGCTGAGCAAGACTGAAGGAATAATTCCGGCCATTGAAAGTGCACACGCGCTGGCAGGGGCGATCGATATCGGTAAGGAATTGGCAAGCGCTGGTCATTCAGACGCGGTGCTCTTATTAAACCTTTCTGGTCGCGGGGATAAAGATGTTCAAACGGCTGCTGAATATTTTGGGATCTCACTATGACCGCTATGGAAGAACTTTTTATCAGAACCAAAGCGGAAAATCGTGCCGCGTTGATTGGTTACATTCCAGCAGGATTTCCCTCAAAAGCTGGATGCATTGAGGTCATCAAGGCAATGGTTGCTGGTGGAGTCGATGCAGTCGAAATTGGTTTCCCATATAGCGACCCTGTTATGGATGGGCCAGTCATTCAGGCGGCTGCGGAGCAAAGTTTGAGCGCAGGCACTGGCGCCGAAGATGTCTTTGATGTTCTTCAGGCAACTACAAATTTGGGCGTACCCGGTTTAGTCATGACTTATTGGAATCCGATTGAAAAATATGGCATAGAGAAATTTGCCCAAAGTCTCCAGGCTGCCGGTGGCTCTGGAGTGATTACTCCAGATCTCACGATCGAAGAATCTGGACTGTGGAAGAGCGCGGCGGAAGCAGCGCAGATTAATCGCATATATGTCGTAGCCCCAAGCACATCGCCATCGCGGATGCCGTTGGTAACTAGCCAGTGCTCCGGCTTTATCTATGCTGCAAGTTTGATGGGGGTCACAGGAACCCGAAATTCTGTCTCCAATGGCGCTTCCGAGCTTGTTGCCCGGATCAGGCAGACCTCCACGACGCCCGTGGCAGTTGGTTTGGGAGTTTCCACTAAAGCTCAAGCTCAGGAAGTGGCTGCCTACGCCGATGGAGTGATTGTGGGTTCGGCCTTTATTCGCCTGATTCAGGAGAGCGAAAATTTCGAAACCGGATTACTGAGAGTTCAGGAGTTAGCTGCGGCTTTGGCTGATGGAGTGCGTCGATAAGCGGCGGAGTGCGATAAATTACGAACCTTAGGTCAAGTACTCAGCAAGAATGCGAATAAGGGAGATAACAGTGGCTACGCGAAAAGTTGAAAAGGCTAGCGCCGAAAAAGGTACCAAGATTTTGGTAATTGGCATGGTTATCTTTGTTGTTGCTGTAGGAGTCATTTTTTCGATAATTAGCAATAATCAGAAAAACCATGTCACCACACCTTCGCAGGTATCAAAGGCCGAAGACTATGGAATCGTCTTTAACGCTAAAGCAACACCCAGGTTAGATATTTGGGAAGATTTCCAATGCCCAATTTGCAATGCTTTTGAAGCGACCAATAACGCTTATGTCAATGAGATCGTCAAAGGCGGAAAAACTAAAGTTGTCTTCCACCCAGTCTCCTTTATCGGTACCAACGGTGGGCAGCCTCTGAGCAGTGATGAATCAGCCCATGCTGCGGCGGTAGCTGCTTGCGCCGCCGATGCAGGAAAATTTGTTGAGATGCACAAAGCGCTCTATATGGATCAAGCCACAACAGAAAATAGCGGCAAATGGACCGATGGCCATCTAGTTCTTCTCGCAGCAAATGTTGGAATAAGTACGCCTGCCTTTGCCCAGTGTGTCTCTTCTGGAAAGTATTTGGGATGGACCCAGGCGATCACGGCCACCATGGCGAAACACAAAGTGACTGGAACTCCAACGATTTTCCTCAATGGAAAAGTTCTCAATTACCAGACCAAAACCGCGAAGAACTATGTCAATATCTTTGATGCTGCAGCATTTAAGAAAGCGCTAAAGGCTGGCGGCGTTCTTTAAGAAAATGCCTGAATTCATCCCAACTCCTACAAAATCTATTCTGGAGTTGGGTGGTCTAACGATCCACTTTTATGCGTTAATAATTTTGGTTGGAGTGGTTGTTGCAATTGCGGTCGGGCGCAAACGTTTTGTGGCCCGAGGTGGCGATCCCGAAGATATTTCCAATATTGCATTATGGACCGTGCCTGCTGGGGTCATTGGCGGACGGTTGTATCACGTGGTTACCTCTCCCGATGCTTATTTCGGAGTTGGCGGTCACCCGCTTAACGCTTTTAAAATTTGGGAAGGTGGCATGGGAATCTGGGGTGCGATCGCCCTTGGACTAGCAGTTGCCCGTTGGCGTTACACCTATGCGACAAGCTCGGTTTCCTTCTGGGTGGCGGCTGATTCATTTGCTCCAGCGCTCTTGGTTGCCCAAGCCATTGGCCGATGGGGGAATTGGTTTAACGGCGAGCTTTTTGGCAGACCCACCACCTTGCCCTGGGGGCTTTCGATTCCCTTGGCTAATCGGCCCCTGGGTTATGAAGATTTCTTTACTTTTCACCCCACTTTTCTCTACGAATCCATCTGGTGCGCCGTGGGTGCATACCTGCTTATCGCCATTGAAAAAAGTTCCTGGTGGCGGAGCAAATGCGCTTGGCCCGGAGCCAGTTTCTGTCTATACATCATTATTTATACCGCGGGTCGAACGTGGATCGAATTCCTCCGGATTGATGATGCCCACCATATTTTGGGATTGCGCCTCAATATCTGGGTGAGCGTGATCTGCTTTACAGGTGCGATGACGTTGTTGATACGGAAAATCGCTAGAATTTCCTCATGATTGAAGATGTGCACCTTCGAAATGAAAATCACCGCGTTCACAAAGCTGGCTGGTTAAGAGCCGCCGTCCTGGGAGCAAACGATGGCTTGGTCGCTACCGCCAGTTTGATGATTGGCGTTTCGGCCGCTCAAGTCGGTAGCAGTTTCCTCATTACTGCTGGTGCCGCAGGAATCGTTGCCGGCGCCATGTCAATGGCGGTAGGCGAGTACATCTCGGTGCGTTCGCAGAATGACATTGAAGAATCTGATCGACTTCTGGAGATTGAGCATTTAGCCATAGACCCCGAGGGCGAGCTCGAAGAGTTAGTGTTGATTTACCAATCTCGAGGTCTTCCTCGCGCCCTTGCAGAAGAAGTTGCCGCAACTATGCATGCGAAGGATCCACTGGAAGCACATTTGCGAGATGAACTGGGTCAATTTGAACACACCAAGGCTCGTCCGGTGCAGGCATCGATCGCTTCGGCCCTGAGTTATGCCGCCGGTGGTGCCGTGCCATTTCTTGGCGCCTTGGCCCCCAGCATGGGAGCAAAGGTTCTAAGTATCGTGGCTTTTACTGTCATTGGCTTGATTGGCACCGGGTTGCTCAGCGCCAAAATGGCTGGCTCAGCACCGTTAAAGACGACGTTGAGGATTTTGATAGGCGGCAGTTTCGGCATGGCGATCACCGCCGGGATCGGATCACTGGTTCATTTGTCAGGTATCTAGTTGCTAGGCTTATGCGCTCACGCGTCCTCATAGAAAGTATGATGTCGCAGCAGTCGACCGGATTCATTTGTTGGGCCATTGACGTCCCGACCGTTCTATAGGAGCGATCGTGACTTTATCCATGAATATGCCGCAAGCCCAAGGGCTCTATGACCCTTCCCAGGAGCACGATTCCTGCGGCGTGGCGATGGTTGCCACGCTGAATAAAATCGCCACTCATGACATTGTCGCCAAAGGTTTAATCGCACTTCGCAATCTTGATCATCGTGGCGCATCAGGGGCCGAACCAGATAGCGGCGACGGCGCCGGAATATTGATCTGCATTCCCGACCAGTTCTATCGGGAAGAAGTAGATTTTCCACTTCCAGAATTAGGCCATTACGCGACCGGAATCGCATTTATTGACTCCTCCTTAACCGATCGTTCTGGCATTGAAGCGATTGCTCATGCTGAAGGTTTGAAGATCATCGGTTGGCGCGCCCTTCCGATTGACTCTGCCACTTTGGGTAAGACGGCGCTATCAGTAATGCCGATTTTTGAGCAACTCTTTCTTTCTGGCAATCATGGCGAAACCGATCTTGATTTAGATCGAAAGGCTTTTGCATTTCGCAAGCAAGTAGAACATCAATTCCCCATCTACTTTCCGTCGCTATCCTCACGAACCATCGTGTACAAGGGAATGTTGACGACCGGGCAACTTCAGGAATTTTTCCCCGATTTATCCGATGCTCGTGTTATCTCACCTTTAGCGGTGGTTCACTCGCGTTTCTCAACAAACACTTTTCCTTCGTGGCCACTAGCCCACCCTTATCGATTCATTGCCCACAATGGAGAAATTAATACCGTCAAGGGCAACCGAAATTGGATGAGAGCACGCGAAGCGCTGCTGGAAAGTGATGTGATCCCTGGTGATCTCACGCGCCTCTTTCCTATTGTGGAACAGTCCGGAAGCGATACCGCATCCTTTGACGAAGTACTGGAACTTCTCTACTTAGGTGGTCGTTCCCTCCCGCATGCAATCTTGATGATGATTCCGGAAGCGTGGGAAAACCATGCGACCATGCCGCAAAATCGAAAAGATTTTTATGCCTTCCATTCTTCTTTGATGGAGCCGTGGGATGGTCCTGCCTGCGTGACCTTCACCGATGGTCGCCAAGTCGGAGCCGTGCTGGATCGAAATGGGTTGCGCCCGTCTCGTTATTGGGTCACTAAAGATGGACTCGTTGTTCTTGCCAGCGAAGTAGGGGTATTGGATATCGAACAATCCAATATTGCACGTAAAGGAAGATTACAGCCGGGCCGAATGTTCTTAGTGGATATTGAAGCGGGCCGAATCATCGATGATGCTGAAATCAAGGATTCTTTGGCCGACGCCGCTCCTTATGGCGAATGGCTGCACAGCGGAATTGTTCATCTAGCCGACCTTCCTTCTCGGGAACACATCGTTTATCCGCACTCGTCAGTACTTCGACGTCAGCGCGCATTTGGCTACACCGAAGAAGAACTTCGAATCATCGTCTCACCGATGGCTAAGAATGGCGCCGAACCATTGGGCTCCATGGGAACTGATACTCCAATTGCTGCCCTGTCGAATAAGCCTCGATTGCTCTTCGATTACTTTGCACAGCTATTTGCTCAGGTAACTAACCCACCGCTGGATGCCATTCGTGAGGAGTTAGTAACTAGTTTGGGTGGAACCATTGGCCCAGAATTCAACTTGCTCAACCCTGGCCCAGCATCTTGCCGGCAGATCGCATTGAGTTTTCCCGTTATTGATAATGATGAACTTGCAAAAATTATTCACGTAAACGCCGATGGCGACCATCCAGGTTTTGCCGCTCATGTAGTACGAGGACTTTTTCCGGTTCTTGGTGGGGGAGAAGCGCTGCGGGAACGACTTGAAGAAATTCGCCGTGAAGTTTCCGAGGCGATTGCCAATGGCGCAAGAATCATTGTGCTCTCTGATCGTGATGGCGATTCTGAATTAGCCCCGATTCCATCACTTCTTCTTACCAGCGCAGTTCACCACCACTTAATTCGCGAGAAGACCCGAACTCAAGTTGGATTAGTTGTTGAAACTGGCGAAGTTCGCGAAGTCCATCACGTGGCACTGCTCGTTGGTTTTGGCGCCGCTGCAATAAATCCCTACCTTGCCATGGAAAGTGCTGAAGACTTAGTGCGTCAGGGAGTCATCACCGGGATAACGCCAGAGAAGGCGGTCTATAACCTCATCAAATCATTGGGTAAAGGCGTTCTCAAGGTTATGTCAAAAATGGGTATCTCAACTATCGCGTCCTACACTGGAGCTCAAGTTTTTGAAGCCATTGGACTATCTGCTGAAGTGGTCAACGAATATTTCACAGGCGTTACCTCTCGCCTAGGTGGAATTGACTTGGATGTCATCGCCGAAGAAACCATAAAGCGACATCACATTGCCTACCCACCGGGTGGTGAAGTCCCTGGAACTCGCCGACTTCCTATTGGTGGGGAATACCAATGGCGCCGTGAAGGTGAGCCACACTTATTTGATCCAGAAACAGTTTTCACCTTACAGCATTCGACTCGAGCCAAACGTTATGACGTTTTCAAACGCTACACCCAGAAAATTGATGATCAATCACAAGCGTTGATGACGCTTCGTGGTCTCTTTACCTTCAAGGATGGACTGCGTCCGGAAATTCCATTAGAGGAAGTCGAACCAATATCGGAAATCATTAAGAGATTTGCAACAGGCGCCATGTCCTATGGATCTATTTCGCAAGAGGCGCACGAAACCTTAGCAATTGCAATGAACCGCATTGGCGGAAAGTCCAACACTGGGGAAGGCGGTGAAGATCCACTTCGTTATTTGCCCGAGACCAATGGCGATTCAAAACGTTCGGCAATCAAGCAGGTGGCCAGCGGTCGCTTTGGTGTGACCTCAGAATATTTAGTCAACGCCGATGACATTCAAATCAAAATGGCTCAAGGCGCAAAGCCAGGCGAAGGTGGACAACTTCCAGGCGGCAAGGTGTACCCATGGATTGCTAAGGTTCGATACTCCACGCCAGGAGTTGGACTGATTTCACCGCCGCCGCATCACGACATTTATTCAATTGAAGATCTTGCCCAACTCATTCACGATCTTAAGAATGCAAATAAGAACGCTCGAATTCACGTCAAACTTGTTGCGGAAGTTGGGGTGGGAACGGTTGCGGCAGGTGTCAGCAAGGCTCATGCCGATGTCGTTCTTATCTCCGGTCATGATGGCGGTACCGGTGCATCACCATTGACTTCGCTCAAACACGCCGGTGCTCCATGGGAATTAGGACTTGCAGAAACTCAGCAGACCTTGATTCTCAACGGTCTCCGAGATCGAATCGTCGTTCAGGTTGATGGTCAGATGAAGACTGGTCGCGATGTCATCATCGGCGCACTCCTAGGGGCAGAAGAGTTCGGATTCGCAACGGCTCCGCTAGTGGTTTCCGGATGCGTCATGATGCGGGTCTGCCATTTAGATACCTGTCCGGTAGGCGTGGCCACACAAAATCCGGAATTACGTAAACGTTTCTCTGGCAAACCGGAGTTCGTGGAAACCTTCTTCGAATACATCGCTGAAGAAGTTCGCGAGTGGTTGGCTAAGCTAGGTTTCCGCACTTTGGATGAGGCAATTGGCCAAGTCGAGGTCTTGGATACGCGCCGAGCAATCGATCATTGGAAGGCAAGTGGTTTAGATCTTGCGCCACTTCTTTTATCGCCGAGAGCCGGCGAAAATGTAGCTCGGAAGAATGTAATAGCTCAGGATCATGGGTTAGCGGCTGCGCTAGATAACACTTTAATTGAACGCGCCGATGAAGCGCTGAAGCACGGAACTCCGGTTGTTATTGATGTGCCGGTACGAAATGTTAATAGAACTGTCGGAACTATGTTGGGTGCGGAAATTACCCGAATCTATGGTGGCAAAGGTTTGCCAGATGGAACTATCGATATTTCGCTCCGCGGATCTGCTGGTCAATCTTTAGGTGCATTTATTCCACATGGATTGACGTTGCGCTTATTTGGCGACGCAAATGACTTTGTCGGCAAAGGACTTTCCGGTGGACGTGTAATCGTCCGACCCGATCTGCAATCGACCTTCGATTCTCAAGACAATGTCATCGCCGGAAACGTTATTGGATATGGCGCTACATCTGGAGAGATCTTTATCCGTGGCGTTGTTGGTGAACGATTCTGCGTTCGCAACTCAGGCGCCACCGCAATCGTTGAAGGTGTTGGCGATCATGGGTGCGAATACATGACCGGTGGAATTGCCATGGTCTTGGGAAAGATTGGTCGCAACTTTGCTGCTGGCATGTCTGGTGGAAGAGCCTTCGTTCTGGACTTGGATCCTCGACTGGTCAATGGTGAGCTGGTAGACGTGACTTCGCTGCCGTCAGATCAAGAAACTGTTGTTTACGAATTGATTTCTAAGTTCTATCAGGAAACTGAATCATTAGCTGCAGAGCCGATCTTGGCCGATTGGGAAAATCAAAAGTCCCGAATCTGGATGATCTTGCCACGTGATTATGCCCGAGTCCTTTCCGCAATTGAGCGCGCAAAACGCGAAGGATTGCCCGTCGATTCAGTAATTATGGAGGCTATCAATGGCTGATCCACGCGGATTTCTTACCACCGCCAGGGAGTTGCCAAAGCGACGTCCCGTCGATGTGCGAATTCAAGATTGGAAGGAAGTTTACGAACCTCAAGAATTTGGTCTGCTCCAAAAGCAGGCCGGGCGATGCATGGATTGTGGAATTCCTTTCTGCCATCAAGGATGCCCGCTGGGCAACTTGATCCCCGAATGGAATGACCTCATCTGGCGAGGTGAGCGAAATGAAGCAATTGATCGTCTCCATGCGACCAATAACTTCCCAGAATTCACCGGACGATTGTGTCCCGCTCCTTGCGAAACTGCATGCGTCGTGGGGATTAATGCAGATGCAGTGACCATTAAGCAGGTAGAACTGCGAACTATTGAAGAAGCATTTTTCAATGGAAAAGTTCTGCCGCAACCACCCGATCGCCTCACCGGGAAAACCATCGCGGTTATTGGATCAGGACCGGCTGGATTGGCTGCGGCGCAACAGTTAACTCGAGCAGGACACACTGTTGCCGTATACGAACGAGCCGAACGAATTGGTGGCTTGATGCGTTACGGAATTCCGGAATTCAAGATGGAAAAATCCATTCTGGAGCGACGGTTAGCGCAGATGGAAGCCGAAGGAACTCGCTTTCGCCCTGGAGTTAATGTGGGCGAAGAACTAACTGGTTCGCAACTGCGGGTTAAATACGATGCAGTCGTTCTTGCCGTGGGAGCAACTGACTGGCGCGATATTTCGGTTCCAGGAAGAGATTCACGAGGAATTTACCAAGCTATGCAATATCTTCCATGGGGCAACAAGCAAGCGCTCGGCGAACTCGACGGTGAGCCACCGATAAACGCTCATGGAAAGCATGTGGTCATTCTTGGTGGCGGCGACACTGGCGCAGATTGCCTGGGCACCGCTATTCGACAAGGCGCAGCAAGCGTTACTCAATTGGAGATTATGCCAAGGCCAACCGAAAAGCGGCCAGCATCACAACCCTGGCCCACTTATCCCATGTTGTATCGAGTCAGTAGCGCACATGAAGAATCGGGCGAGCGAATTTTTTCAGTTTCCACGGAGGAATTTCTCGCTGACGATGCTGGAAATTTGCGTGCTCTAAAAATTGTTGAAACAACTTTGGTCAATGGAAAATTTGAAAAGGTTGAAGGCTCAGAACTAGAGCTTCGCGCCGATTTGGTTTTTCTTGCAATGGGTTTTGTCGGTCCAGAGAAATCAGCACTACTCACTCAACTTGAAGTTGAAGTGGATGAGCGCGGCAATATCAAGCGAGATAAGAATTTCCAGAGTTCCACAGAAGGCGTCTTTGTTTGCGGCGATGCTGGACGAGGACAGTCCCTCATAGTTTGGGCGATTGCCGAAGGCAGAAGCGCTGCAGCAGCTGTCGATCAATATCTTGTTGGGCAGACTCAACTGCCTGCTCCAATTCTTCCCACTGCACGTCCGATGATGGTTTAGGGGTTTTATCAATGCGTAGAGCAAAAATTGTTTGCACCATGGGTCCTGCCGTGGAATCTCCCGAAAAGATTACCGAGTTAATCGCCGCGGGCATGAATATGGCCCGACTTAATCTCTCACATGGAGGTTACGAAGAGCATCTCAATCGATTGACCTTAGTTCGCGCTGCTGCCCAAGCAGCAGGTCGCCCAGTCGCAATTTTGGTGGATCTTCAAGGACCAAAGATTCGTCTGGCTCGCTTTGCCGATGGTCCGCATGAACTTTTCCGCGGCGATATTTTTACGATTACCACCGACGATATTGTAGGAACAAAGGAACGTGTTGGAACTACCTTTAAAGGGTTACCTGGAGATTGCAACCCGGGGGATCGAATTCTTATCGACGATGGAAAGGTCACGGTCGAAGTTGTTGAGGTCAACGGCAACGATGTCGTCACAAAAGTAATCCAACCGGGTTTTGTTTCTAATAATAAAGGTATCAATTTGCCAGGGGTCGCGGTCTCAGTTCCGGCTATGTCCGAAAAAGATATC
Source organism: Actinomycetes bacterium (assembly GCA_037130455.1). Lineage (GTDB taxonomy): Bacteria > Actinomycetota > Actinomycetes > Nanopelagicales > Nanopelagicaceae > CAIMZW01. The sequence continues at coordinate 58,003 of JBAXSZ010000003.1, forward strand.
GAAGATCTTCGCTGGGGGCTTCATGCAGGCGCAGATTTTATTGCACTCTCTTTCGTTCGTTCAGCCAAAGATATTAATGACGTTCATCGGATCATGGATGAAGAAGGCATTCGCCGTCCGGTCATTGCTAAAATTGAAAAACCTCAAGCCGTTGAAAATCTTGAAGAAATTGTTGCGGCATTTGATGGAATTATGGTTGCACGTGGTGACCTCGGCGTTGAACTTCCGATTGAGGAAGTTCCCCTGGTCCAAAAGCGCTGTGTGGTGTTGGCCAGAGAAAATGCCAAGCCGGTCATTGTGGCTACCCAGATGCTTGATTCCATGATCTCCAATTCCACTCCCACGCGAGCAGAGGCTACTGACTGTGCCAATGCTGTTCTGGACGGAGCTGACGCGCTGATGCTCTCTGGCGAAACCAGTGTTGGCGATTTTGCCATCGAAGCGGTAAAAACGATGGCCAGAATTATTGAGCGAACCGAAGAAGCAATGTTGGATGCGATTCCACCGTTGAAGCACAATCCCCGGACAAAAGGTGGTGCCATTACAAAGGCTGCCGTTGAAGTCGCTGAAATTGTCGATGCCAAATTCTTGGTTGCTTTCACCCAAAGTGGCGATTCTGCTCGCCGCATGTCGCGGCTTCGTTCCCGGATCCCGATAATCGCTTTAACCCCGGAAATCGCCGTGTACAACCAGCTGGCCTTGTCGTGGGGTATCGAATCCATGATCACCTTAAGTGTGGATCACACCGATGAAATGGTGAAGCAGGTCGATTCCATGATGATCGCATCAGATCGAGTTAATTTGGGCGAATATGTTGTCATCGTGGCAGGTGCGCCGCCAGGCATACCTGGCTCCACCAATGCCTTACGTGTTCACCGAATTGGCGATGCCGTCGGGGGAGTAGCGGTGGCTTATCGCAAGTAACTGGAAATGAAGGTCATAGATTTTTCGCTATGATTTCCCAGTTATATTGCCTCGGTACTCCAACGGTAGAGAGGGCGGACTCAAAATCCGCACAGTGTCGGTTCAAATCCGACTCGAGGCACATGGTCGATTCGACGAATTCCCCTAAGCCTGCGGCACCGAGCGCTTCAAAAAATAGGGGACGAATTTTAGTTGCCGAAGACGAGGCAATTATTAGGCTGGATCTGGTAGAAATGCTGACCGAAGCGGGCTACCAAGTTGTGGCACAGGCAAGCAATGGCATCGAAGCGATTGCGCTTGCCAAAGAACATCTCCCAGATTTAGCGATTTTGGATGTCAAGATGCCAGAACTCGATGGTATTTCGGCAGCTCAAGAAATCATCGCTATTTCGCCAGTCTTAATGCTGACTGCCTTTAGCCAGCGAGAATTAGTCGAGCGGGCCAGAGATGCAGGAGCCATGGCCTACGTCGTAAAGCCATTTAGCATCTCCGATTTAGTTCCGGCCATTGAGATCGCCATGAGCCGTCATCAACAACTCAAGGCGCTATCTGATGAAGTTGCCGACCTTCACGATCGATTGGAAACTCGAAAAGTGATTGACCGGGCTAAAGGGATTTTGATGAAGGCGCTCAATCTCTCTGAACCAGAAGCATTTAGCTGGATTCAGCGAGCGGCCATGGATCGCCGAATGACCATGAAACAAGTTGCGCAGGCGGTTATTTCGCCGGATTCGGTTCCTGAAAAATAGAACTTCTAGGGATTTGGTACTGAAAATCGCGAATTCCTCGCACAAGTAAGGTTAATTCTTTGTTTCACATATATGTCTCGCATAAAAGCGCCCAAATCGTTATCAAAAATCGCCTTTTTTGTTTGAATTAACCTCGCGTTCACCTATACCCTTCAGTCCTCCCTGTCCCGGGACAAAGTAACAGGAAGGTCTATATGAACAAGAACTCAAAGCGCGTTCTTGGCGCAGTAGCAGCGGTCACCCTAGTATTGGGAACTGTTGCAGTTACTTCTGCTCAAGCCGCAACAAAGACAGTGACATTGGTCTACCAAGGTCCATTGACCGGTACCGATGCACAGACTGGCCAAGATGAATTTTTGGGCGCACAAACTGCCGTCCAGATTTACAATGATTCAAATCCTGCCGTCAAAGTTAAGTTGATCCAAGCTGATGACCAGGGTGACGGTGCTGTTGCAGGCACAGTAGCTCCTGGTATCGCCGCCAACAAAGATGTTATTGGCGTAGTCGGACCTGCTTACTCTGGCGCCAGTATTGCTTCATTCCCATCGTACAAAGCAACTCGTCTAACCATGGTTTCTCCATCGGCTACTCGCGTAACTTTGACCGATACCAAGTCTCCAGATAATGGATACCCATTCTTCCACCGTGTTGTTGGTAACGATGCGCTACAAGGTCCAGCTGTTGTTCGTTGGTCTATTGCTGGTGTCGATTCACCAAAGGTTTACGTCATTGATGACCAAACTCCATACGGAACCGGACTTGCACAAGCAGCTGTTGCTTACATCAAGTTGAAGAAGATCAACCAGGTTGGTTCTGACTCAGTCGTTCAAAAGACCTCTGATTACAGCGCAACTGTTTCTAAGATCAAGGCTTCAAAGGCCAATGTAGTTATCTACACCGGTTACTACCCAGATGGCGGCGCTCTTGCTAAGTCACTTAATGACAATGGCTGGAACGGCGTATTCGCTGGTGGCGATGGCGTTCTTAACGATGCATTCATCGACGTAGCTGGTAAGGCTGCTGCTGAAGGTGCAAAGTTCACCGCTCCTGCAGTTCCATTCGAAACTGCTGCAAGCGCTGCACAGCAAGCTGCCTTCACCAAGGCAACTGGTCTTAAGACCGCTGCTGGTCACGTGTATGTCACTGAAACCTTAAATGCAACCAACGTATTCATCTCGTGCATCAAGCTCGGTAAGGTCACTCGTGCTGGTATCCAGTCTTGTGTCGCTACCGGAACCTTCTTTGCTCTTGATGGAAAGACCGTCCTTAAGTTCACCCGTCAAGGTGAAGTTGTTGGCGGAGCTCCAGTTGGTGGCTTCCAGGTTGTTAAAGGCATCATCAAGTACTTCGGCGCAGTTTAAGCCTTTAGTATTTGAGCTTTAAAGAAGTACTGTGTAAGTAAGTGTCCCAGCACCTATTGGTGCTGGGACACTTCAAAATGTCAACGCCTAACATCAAAAAGTGGGTCACATGAATTTTTCAGTTGTTGTCTCTCAATTTTGGCCGTTGCTTATCAATGGCCTGGCCCTTGGTTTTATTTATGTGCTTATCTCGTTGGGTTACACCATGGTCTATGGCGTTCTTCGCCTGATCAACTTTGCCAACTCCGAGATATTTATGGTCGGCACTTTTGCCACAGTAATTGTTTCTCGAAATTTCTTCGGGTTTAACCAAAATACGGATCCGCTTAGCGGCTTCAAACTATTTTTCGCAATGGGCGCTTGTCTTGTCGCTTCGATGTTGGTCTCCGGCGTTACTGCCGTGATCGTTGAACTCGTTGCTTACCGCCGGTTGCGCGCCAAAGGTACTAATCGACTCGCCAGTCTTATCTCGGCTATCGGTGTTTCAATCATCTTGCAAGAGGGCGTTCGTATCTTGACTCACTCGGTGCCGATGTCTAACCCTCGTCTGCTTCGCAAATTTAGCGTGGTGACTTTTGGGGATGTTGGAATTCGCGTCGATACCCTTCTGGTTATAGTTTTTGCAGCTGTTTTATTTTTCTCGGTCGATCGCTTTGTTAACAAAACTTTATTGGGCAAAGCCATTCGCGCCGTTTCGATGAGTGAAGAAACTTCTAAGCTCATGGGCATCAACCTCAATCGCGTTATTTCGGCTACCTTCCTCATCGGTGGTTCTATGACTGGCGCGGCGGCTTTCTTATATGAAACGGTTTATGAGAACACCAAATACAACGTCGGTTTCTCCATCGGACTAGCCGCGTTTACTGCAGCGGTGCTTGGTGGAATCGGAAATCTGCGCGGTGCTTTTTATGGTGGATTGTCCTTAGGGTTATTGGAGCAATTCGCTGCAGCAATTTTAGGTACTCAATGGAAAGCGGTCACCGTTTTCTTGGTGCTCGTCATGGTTCTTCTATTCAAACCGAACGGACTCTTTGGTGAAGCCGTTCAGCAAACGAGGGTCTAGCGATGATTAATATTCGAGATAAAGGCGCCGAACTATGGGAAACCTGGAATCGGCCAAAACGAATCACCTTCGTTCTGGTATTAATCGGCCTAGTGGGCTTACTTCCATATGCGGGAGATTTTAGTTTTACTAGCATCCTCAATACTCCGATTAGTTCTTACCAGGCGGTGTTGGTCTATCCCGTGGGAATGTTTGTTCTCATGGCCCTTGGTCTCAATATCGTAGTTGGAAAGAGCGGATTATTAGATTTGGGCTATGTCGCCTTCTTTGCCATCGGCGCATACTCGGCTGCAATCCTAGGAACTAAGACCCACCTCAATATCTGGGAAATTCTTCCCATCGGTATGGGTTTAGCCATGATCTCAGGCGTGCTTTTAGGTTTACCCACCTTGCGACTTCGTGGTGACTATCTAGCGATCGTTACCCTTGGCTTCGGCGAAATCGTTCGTATCGTTGCGGTGAATAATCGCAGCACTGGTGGCCCAAACGGAATTGCAAACGTCCCAAACCCTCCTTCAATCTTCGGCGTTCGATTCGCCTTAGATAATATGAAGGGCTTCTTTTGGATTATCTTTGTGATGATTCTGCTAGTGATTTGGATGGTTCGACGTTTAAGCATTCGTCGTCCAGGTCGGGCATGGGAAGCAATCCGTCAGGATGAGGATGTCGCCATGCTTATGGGCGTGCCAATTCTTCGTTACAAGATCTGGTCTTTTAGTATCGGTGCGGCGATTGGTGGCGCGGCTGGGGTAATTTTCGCCTCAAAATCAATGTATGTAGCGCCAGATATGTTCACCTTCAACACCTCGGTCCTTATCTTGTCCTGCGTTGTCTTTGGCGGAATGGGAAATATCTGGGGCGTGGTACTCGGTGGAACAATTTTGGCATATCTGCCTGAGCGAATTCGCTTCATCAATAACGCTCGACAATTAGTCTTTGGTTTGGCTTTGGTCGTCATCATGAATGTGCGCCCAGATGGGTTACTTCCACGGAAGAAGCGAGAGAAAATAGCAAAGGTTTCTGCAAAACCAGAAGGAGATTCAAATGTCTGAGCGAATTCTGGATTTGCAAAATGTCACGATGCGATTCGGTGGTGTATCGGCACTTGATGGCGTTAACTTCCACGTCAATAAAGGCGAAATTTGTGCACTCATCGGCCCTAACGGAGCTGGCAAGACAACTGTCTTTAACGTAGTAACAGGTGTATACACACCTACTTCTGGCGAGATCCTTTTTAACGGTGAATCTCTCATCGGAAAGAAGCGAAATATCATTACCCGTACCGGCGTTGCTCGTACCTTCCAGAACGTTCGCCTCTTCGGTGAGATGACTGCATTGGAAAATGTCATGACCGCATCTGATGTGCATAAGAAGACCGGGTTAGTGGGTGCATTGTTTGGTACTCCTCGGGCACGTCGTGAAGAGCGTGAAGGCAAAGAGCGAGCACACGAACTTTTGAAATTCATGGGTATCGATCATCGTTCCGATCAATTGGGTAAGAATTTGCCTTATGGAGATCAACGACGATTAGAGATTGCCCGAGCGCTTGGAACCGAACCACAGTTGCTTCTCTTGGATGAACCTGCCGCTGGATTCAATCCTGCCGAAAAAGATGCCCTTGCAATCACGATCCGAAAGATTAGAGATTCGGGATATACCGTCTTGCTCATTGAGCACGATATGTCTTTGATTATGGGTATATCCGATCGCGTCTCGGTCTTGGACTTTGGCGTAAAAATCGCTGACGATATTCCATCCGTTGTTCAAAATGATCCAAAGGTTATTGAAGCCTATTTAGGAGCGCCAGCTGATGCGTCTTGAAATTAAAGATCTTCATGTTTTCTATGGAAAAATTGAAGCTATCAAAGGTATTAGCGTCACTGTTAACCAAGGTGAAATTGTTACTTTGATCGGCGCTAACGGCGCTGGTAAAACGACCATGCTCAAAACCATCTCTGGACTTCGTCCGGTTGCTAGCGGTCAAATTTTATTCGACGGTCAAGATATCTCTAAAGTTTCGGCCCATGAGCGCGTCAGTCTTGGTATTTCGCAAGCGCCTGAAGGGCGAGGAATTTTTCCGGGCATGACCGTACTGGAAAATTTGGAAATTGGTAAATATTTCCGCAAAGAACGAAAGAACGAGATGTCCGAGGATTTGGAAAAGGTCTATCACCTATTTCCTCGGTTGAAAGAACGAGCAACTCAAGCTGGGGGAACTTTATCCGGCGGAGAGCAGCAGATGCTTGCAATCGGTCGCGCTCTGATGGCTCGACCAAAGGTCTTGCTCTTGGATGAACCATCCATGGGGTTGGCGCCAATGATGATTGCAAATATTTTCCGAATTATTACTGAGATCAACCAAAGCGGAACCACAATTCTTCTTGTCGAGCAGAACGCTCAACAAGCGCTCCAACGTGCGCACCGAGCCTATGTTTTAGAAACTGGCCATGTTGTGAAGGAAGCGAAAGCCTCTGATCTACTTAATGATCCAGATGTAAAAGCTGCTTACCTTGGCACCGGAGCTGCTGCCGCGCACTAACGATTAGCTTCCGCTTCGCTCAGCAAGAATCAAACAGGTGATCCGTGCCGTGCAGGTTCGTTCGCCCGCTTCATTGGTAATCACAATCTCGTAAGAACAGAGTGTGCGACCCAGTGATATCGGCGTGGCAACGCCAGTTACTAAGCCAGTTCTGGCAATTTTGTGGTGTGTTGCGTTGATATCCACGCCCACGATTTTGCGGTTGGGACCTGCATGTAGCGCAGTCCCAATCGAGCCCAAGCTTTCGGCCAGAACCACATTTGCACCACCGTGCAGATATCCCATCGGCTGAGTATTTCCTTCAACAGGCATAGTGCCCACCATTCGCTGGGGACTGGCCTCCAAAATTTTAATTCCCATCTTGGTATCCAATTCGGCATACCCACGCTTATTTAACTCTTCTAGATAATCAGGCATGGTTTAAGTCTATCCAAGCCAAACTGCAGCAATGACAGATGAAACATCTACAATCCCACTATGACCAAGCGACTTTTGCTCATTGATGGACATTCGCTGGCTTACCGCGCCTTTTATGCATTGCCGGTGGAGAATTTCGCTACTTCTGCGGGGCAACCCACCAATGCAATTTACGGTTTTGCTTCCATGTTGATCAACCTGATTAGAGATGAAAAACCAACCCACATCGCCACAGCTTTCGATGTTTCCCGTAAGACTTTCCGAAGCGAAAAGTTTCCGGAATATAAAGCCAATCGCAGTGCGACCCCAGATGAATTCAGATCCCAGACAACGTATCTCTTTGAATTGGTCCACGCGCTGGGGATTCGCCATTTTGCGCTGGAGGGATTTGAAGCCGACGATATTATCGCCACCTTTGCTACTCAAGCGGAAGCACAGGGATTTGAGACCTTGATCTGTACCGGAGACCGGGACTCCTTCCAATTGGTCTCTCCATCAGTCACCGTGCTCTATCCAAAGCGTGGCGTCACAGATTTGGCGCGGATGACCCCGGCGGCAGTGGAAGAGAAGTATGGCCTTACGCCACTCCAGTACCCTGACTTCGCTGCCCTTCGCGGCGACCCTAGCGATAACTTGCCTTCGGTGCCTGGTGTCGGCGAGAAAACGGCAAGCAAATGGATTCAAGAATATGGGTCACTCAAGGAATTGGTGGCTCGCGCCGATGAAGTAAAGGGTAAAGCCGGTGATTCTTTACGTGAAAATTTGGCCAGTGTTTTGCTAAATCGTGAGCTCACTCAACTGGACCGTTCAGTGGAGTTAAATGCCCAGATAGATGACCTTCTGTGGGGCGGTATCCAGAAGAATCAAATCAACTCCCTTCTGGATCAATTAGAAATAAAAGCGTTGAAAGAGCGAGTAAAAATTCTCTTGCCAGCCAGCGAATCCGAAGAAGAGCTCGTCGAGCTTGACAATCTACACCCAGTGGTTGTTCGGGATTTAACATCCGAAGCCCTTACCGAATTATTGAAGGGGCGCACGGAGCCACTAGCTATCGATTTCTTGATGGCAGAAGGAAATATTCTGGAGTACGCCGTAGCGGTGAGCGCTCAAGAAGTAATTGTTGCTCGCGATTCACGGATCGGGGAGTGGTTCTTCACTGACGCGGTTCCCAAGTGGACCCATGGTGGCAAAGCCGCCCTGCGGTCAATTGGTGGTTCTGGAATCGTCTTTGATACTGAACTGGCTGCATATTTAGTCAATCCAGGTACAAGAAATTTATCGCTTGCTGATTTAACGGAGCGATTTCTTGGGGTAGTAAATGCCGAACAGGAGTTGGATCTCTTTACCGCTTTTGATGGTGCCGGTGCGGCCAAAATTTTCGCCCTCGTACCTATCTTGGAAAAATTAATAGATGAACGGGATATGGCATCACTTCTGGCAGATCTCGAGTTGCCGGTAATGATGGACCTTGCCGAAATGGAACAGGTTGGAATTTGTGTCGATCGACATAAACTAGATGGGCTGGCATCCTTTTTTGGCAATGAAGTAGATCGAGAAACTCAAGCCGCATATATTGCGGCTGGTCGAGAATTCAATGTGGGTTCTCCGAAGCAGTTGCAGGTAATTCTTTTTGATGAGTTAAAGCTTCCCAAGACTAAGAAAATTAAAACCGGATACACCACCGATGCTGAAGGCCTGGAGTGGCTCTTTGCCAAAACCGGCCATCCGTTGCTTCAACATTTGCTACGAATCCGTGAAACCAGCAAATTACTCACTACCATCGAAGGATTGATTTCGGCTATTGGACAAGATGGTCGGATTCACACTGATTTTCAGCAGACGGTTGCTGCAACCGGGCGTCTCTCCTCTACCAATCCGAATTTGCAGAATATTCCAGTACGCACGGAAGAAGGTCGCAGAATTCGCGATTGTTTTGTTGCGGCCTCGCCGTACTCAACGCTACTCACTGCCGATTACAGCCAAATCGAAATGCGCATCATGGCTCACCTATCGCATGATCAAAAGCTTATCGAAGCTTTTAAGAGCGGAGAAGATCTGCACTCCACCGTTGCCTCACTAGTCTTTGGTGTTCAAGCCCAGGATGTGGATCCAGAGATGCGCCGACAGATTAAGGCCATGTCTTATGGTTTGGCTTACGGCCTCTCTTCCTACGGTTTGGCGCAGCAACTCAATCTCTCGCCACCAGCAGCAGCCGAGTTGATGGATCAGTACTTCTCCCGCTTTGGCGGAATTCGGGATTACCTCAAGACCGTAGTCGAAGCGGCGCGACAGGTTGGATATACCGAAACAATTATGGGCCGACGACGGTATCTTCCTGATTTGCTCCAAGAAAACAGAGCGCGGAGAGAAGTGGCTGAACGTATGGCGCTGAATGCTCCGATCCAAGGATCAGCCGCTGACATTATTAAGGTTGCGATGATCCACTCACGTGCTGCGATGAGAGAAGCACACTTACAATCTCGATTATTGCTTCAGGTTCACGACGAGCTAATCTTTGAAGTCTTTCCGGGCGAAGAAGAAGAACTCACTGAATTAGTACGACGGGAAATGGGAAGCGCTTTTGCGCTTCTGGTGCCTTTGGATGTCAATATTGGAATGGGCAAGAGTTGGGATTTAGCGGCCCATTAATTTTCAGAGGAAAGCACATCCCCTAACGCTTCAGTATCTTCTTCTTTCGTGGGGATCTTGTCCGCAGCCGCTAATAAATTCTTGCCAACTGTAATGATGAACAATCCAATGGCAACAGCGATAGTTGTGGCTGCCAAGCACCATCTAGGGGAGTAGTGATCGGCCACGTATCCACCTAATGTTTCACCTAGTGCAGCGCAGGTTCCTTCTACTGTCCATAGCCACCCCAGCGCGGCAACAGCGGTGCCACGCGGACGAACTGCTTCAGTAATTTCCCAGTAGAACACTTGCAGTCCACCATTTGCTAAACCGATTGCACCAACTACGAGCATCATGCTCCAGTCGGGATAGGTAAAAGCCAAGGGGACGCTGGCGATAAACCAAAAAAAGTACCCCACCCGAAGGGCCTTTAGCGGCGAAGTTTTTCGAGAGATAAGACCAGCAAAGAGACCGCCTATAACTGTTGTTGCAGCGAGTGTTGCCAAAATAGTTCCCGCCCGGTGTGGCAAATTTTCTTGTGTTGCAAAGGCAGGTATCCCAATGAAAAAAGCGCCCATCCCCAAGCCGATAAATACACCTTCCAACATGAGCAGGCGAATGCCGGCCACTTTCCAGATGGGTAGTTCGCCCTTCACTTTCTTTTCGGGAATCCAAGCCTTTGCGGCCGGAACGAAGGAGAGCGTGGCACCAGTAATCAACATCAACCCAGCGGTCAATTGGAGGGCCCGTTCTGGGTGTGTAGAAAGAGCCAGGGTGGTGGCAATAACCGGTCCAAATACTCCGACAATGTTCATCACCGAGGTATCGATTGCATAAGCGGTTCTGATCAGGTCAGCGGAAACCACAATCTTCCACATTGGCCGAACCGAGAGATTGACTGGTGGCGCTGAAAATCCCAAGATAAAGGCCAAGGTGACCAGTTCGGTTCCACCATGACCGTGATTAAAGAGCAGGATTAAACTGGCATAAGTGGGTATAAATATTCTAATCGGCCACTGCAAGCCCCATTTATCCATAATAGATCCGCGAAGACCGGCAGTTACCGCGCCCGCCAGGCCATTGAGCCCTACCGCCAACCCAGCCGTGGAAATGGAATGGGTGTCATGCTGGACTTTGAAGTAGATCCCCAATCCCACCATGGAATAGGCGATTCGGGCCGGAAAGGCACTTAAAAGGAGCGCTTGTGCACCGCGAAGACGTAATACCGACCAATAACTGTGCACGGACAAAGCCTATATCTTCGCTAATTGGTGATATCTCTAGTTTAAATAGATATTTCCGAGTTTGACCCTCATTCACGCGTAAAGGTACCCTTGCGCTTCGTCCTATCCCTACTACTTCTATCCCAACTGGAGCACCTTGAGTCCCTCACAAATTGCAGTAAATGACATTGGTTCAGCAGAAGATTTTCTCGCCGCAATCGAAGGCACCATCAAGAATTTTAATGATGGAGATTTAGTTTCCGGAATTGTCGTACAAGTTGACCGCGAAGAGGTCCTTCTTGACATTGGCTACAAAACTGAAGGCGTTATCCCTTCCCGCGAACTTTCCATCCGACATGACATTGATCCTTCGGAAATTGTAAAAGTTGGCGATCGAGTTGAGGCTCTAGTCCTACAAAAAGAAGATAAAGAAGGACGCCTGATTCTTTCCAAGAAGCGCGCACAGTACGAGCGTGCCTGGGGCGAGATCGAAGGCAAGAAAGAACGCGACGAAGTCGTTACTGGAATTGTTATTGAAGTTGTTAAGGGTGGCCTCATCGTTGACATCGGACTTCGCGGATTTTTGCCAGCATCACTGGTTGAAATGCGTCGAGTACGCGATCTGACTCCATACATTGGCAAGCAGGTTGAGGCCCGAATCATCGAACTCGACAAGAACCGCAACAACGTTGTGCTCTCTCGTCGTGCTTATTTGGAACAAACTCAATCAGAATCCCGCACCACTTTCCTTAACCAGCTACAAAAGGGTCAAGTACGCACTGGCGTAGTTTCCTCCATTGTTAACTTCGGTGCCTTTGTTGATCTTGGTGGCGTTGATGGTTTGGTTCACGTTTCTGAACTTTCTTGGAAGCACATCGATCACCCAAGTGAAGTTGTTGAAGTTGGCGACGAAGTAACCGTTGAAGTTCTTGAAGTTGATTTTGAGCGCGAGCGCGTTTCGCTCTCATTGAAGGCTACCCAAGAAGATCCTTGGCAAGCATTTGCGCGCACCCACACCATCAATCAAGTTGTTCCTGGTGAAGTCACTAAGTTGGTTCCATTCGGCGCCTTCGTACGCGTCTTTGAAGGAATTGAAGGACTTGTTCACATCTCTGAGCTTGCCGAACGCCATGTCGAGATTCCAGAGCAGGTTGTTCAAGTTGGCGATGAGTTGTTCGTCAAGATTATCGACATTGATCTAGAACGTCGTCGAATTTCTCTCTCCTTGAAGCAAGCTAATGAAGGCCATGAAGTCGAAATTGAAGCCTTCGATCCATCCCAATATGGCATGCCAGCTCGTTACGATGCTGAAGGCAACTTCATCTATCCAGAAGGTTTTGACTCCGATACCCAGGAGTGGAAGCCAGGATTTGAATCCGAGCGCGAAGCTTGGGAGCGTCAGTACGCTGAAGCCCAATCTCGTTTCTTGGCACATAAGAAGCAGAAGGAAGAAGCCAAGGCTGCTGATGCGGCTGCCGACCTCCTTCCAGCAGAAGCTGATGCTGATTCAGTAGTTGAGGTCGAGCTAGAGGCTTAATTTCAGCGGTTCGAAGTCGAACCTACATAGAGTTAAGGGCACTGGCTACGGTCGGGGCCCTTTTCCATGTCGCACTATTTGAGGTTTCATCCTGTCCGTACCAATGACTAAGGTGGTGGGGTGCTCGTCATAGCTCTTACCGGTGGAATTGGATCCGGAAAATCTCTCGCAGGGGAGTACTTCGGCGCGCTCGGAGCAATCGTTATTGATTCTGATCAGTTAGCTCGCGATGTAATTGAAAGAGGTAGTCCAGGATTTGATGAGATCGTACTTCGATTTGGAGATCAGATTCTTAGCAACGGTGAAATCGATCGAAAAAAATTGGCGGAAATTGTCTTTGCAGATCCCAAGGCCCGGCTTGATTTAGAGGCGATAACGCATCCACGAATTCGTGAAGCCTTCGAAGAAGTTGTGAAGAGTGCGCCCCACGAATCCATCATCATTAATCAGATTCCCTTGTTAGTAGAAACTCAAGGTAAGTATCGTTTCGATCGCGTGATCGTCATCACCGCACCAGAAAGTCTACGTCGCGAAAGACTTTTGAAACGTGGACTTGGTAGCGCGGATATTACACGGCGAATTTCAGCCCAAGTATCTGATGAACTTCGGATGGCGCTGGCCGATTTCGTAATTACTAATGATGGAGATAACGATCATTTACTCCGCCAAGTCGAGCAGTTGTGGTTTGACGAGATGATTCCACAAAACACCGGACAAGCATGAGACCGGTTACCGAGCTACAACGAAAGGTAAACCCCTTTCAAGTCATTAGTGATTACATCCCTTCGGGTGATCAACCCACGGCTATTGCCGATATGGTCAAACGCATTGAACGCGGGGATCAAGATGTTGTTCTTTTGGGCGCAACCGGAACCGGAAAGTCAGCAACTACTGCCTGGCTCATTGAGAAGTTACAGCGACCGACTCTGGTAATCGCACCCAATAAAACACTGGCTGCCCAGTTAGCTAATGAATTTAAAGAACTCATGCCCAACAATGCTGTGGAATATTTTGTTTCTTACTACGACTACTACCAGCCAGAAGCATATGTTCCCCAAACCGATACATTTATCGAAAAGGATAGCTCGGTCAACAGTGAGGTGGAGCGGCTACGTCACTCGGCTACCAACTCCCTCTTAACGCGACGAGATGTCATCGTAGTTGCGACGGTTTCCTGTATTTATGGACTGGGTACACCACAAGAGTATGTAGATCGAATGATCCGCCTTCGAGTCGGCGACTCCATCGAAAGAAATCAGCTGCTTCGAAAGTTTGTCGAAATTCAATATAAGCGCAACGACATCGCTTTTGAACGAGGAACCTTTCGCGTCCGCGGTGACACGATTGAAATTATTCCCATGTATGAAGAGTTGGCGCTTCGAATCGAAATGTTCGGAGATGAGATTGAACGGATAATGACCTTGCATCCACTCACCGGAGAAATAGTCCGTGATGAAACCGAAATGTATGTCTTTCCTGCAAGCCATTATTCAGCTGGACCTGAAACAATGACTCGAGCGATCGATGCCATAGAAATTGAAATGGAAGCCAAAGTCGCCGACTTTGAACGCCAAAATAAGTTATTGGAAGCGCAGCGAATCCGAATGCGAACCACCTTTGATATTGAAATGATGCGCCAACTGGGATTTTGTTCGGGTATTGAAAATTACTCTCGCCATATCGATGGCCGAGACGCTGGCTCAGCTCCTAATTGCCTCATGGATTACTTCCCTGAGGATTTTCTCGTTGTCATAGATGAATCCCACGTAACCGTTCCCCAGATAGGGGCCATGCACGCTGGCGACGCCTCGCGAAAACAGACCTTAGTAGAGCATGGCTTTCGTCTGCCTTCAGCTTTGGATAACCGACCACTTCGATTTGATGAGTTCTTAACGCGAAAGGGCCAGACTGTCTACCTCTCCGCTACTCCCGGAAAGTATGAAATGGAGAAAGTCAAAGGTGATGTTGTTGAGCAAGTCATCCGACCAACGGGACTCATCGATCCACAAATTATCCTTAAACCGGTAAAAGGCCAAATTGATGATCTAGTTCATGAAATTAGGATCCGAGCACTTCGGAACGAAAGAATTTTGGTGACAACTCTTACGAAGAAGATGTCCGAGGATTTGACCGACTATCTGCTCGGGTTGGATATCCGAGTCCGATATCTTCATTCGGAGGTGGATACGCTCCGACGGGTGGAACTTCTCCGTGAATTACGTTCGGGGGAGTATGACGTTTTGATTGGAATCAACTTACTTCGCGAAGGCTTAGACCTTCCCGAAGTATCTTTAGTAGCAATTCTCGATGCCGATAAAGAAGGATTCCTTCGTTCTGCGACCTCACTTATTCAAACCATCGGTCGAGCGGCTCGAAATGTTTCTGGCGAAGTGCATATGTACGCCGACAACATCACCAAATCCATGGCACAGGCCATAGATGAAACCAACCGAAGAAGAGCCAAACAAATTGCTTACAACCTTGCCAACGGTATTGATCCGACGCCACTTCGAAAGAAAATTGCGGATATAACCGATTTGATAACGAAAGAAGTGGCGGATACCCAGACTTTGACCGACAGTTTGGCTCGTGGCGCTAGGTCATCAAAATCGGTAGCAATCGGCGTGCATGCAAAGAACCTGGTTACTCTGCCGCGACAAGAGCTCATGGCTCTCATAGAATCGTTGACTGATCAGATGAAATTGGCTGCCGGGGATTTGCAATTCGAGTTAGCGGCCAGGTTACGCGATGAAATTCGAGAATTAAAAAAGGAACTTCGAGGGATGGAAGAGGCTGGTACGTGAACTCAGATCGACTAATTATTCGAGGTGCCCGAGAACATAACTTAAAAAATGTCTCCCTGGATTTACCTCGAAATTCGCTGATTGTTTTCACGGGTCTTTCGGGTTCCGGAAAATCTTCCCTTGCTTTCGACACGATTTTTGCTGAAGGGCAACGTCGATATGTGGAGTCACTTTCCGCTTACGCCCGACAATTCTTGGGGCAGATGGATAAGCCCGATGTGGATTTCATTGAGGGTCTCTCTCCGGCTGTTTCTATCGATCAAAAGTCGACCAATCGGAACCCCCGATCCACAGTAGGAACTATTACTGAGGTTTACGATTACCTTCGCCTTCTCTTTGCTCGGGCTGGTCGGCCGCACTGCCCCAATTGTGGAAAATCTATTTCAAAGCAGACGCCGCAAAATATTGTTGACCAAATCTTAGAAATGCCCGCTTCAACACGATTTCAAATATTGGCCCCCGTGGTTCGTGCTCGAAAAGGTGAATTTCTTGATCTCTTTAAAGAATTCACCGTACAAGGTTTTTCCCGTGCTCGGGTTGATGGCATCGTTTATCAACTTGCCGAAGTTCCAAAATTAAAGAAGCAAGAGAAACACACCATTGAGGTCGTGGTCGATCGACTGACGGCAAAAGCAGATTCTAAAACTCGTTTAACCGATTCCATCGAGACGGCATTGAAGTTAGCCAGCGGATTGGTCGTTCTCGACTTTGTAGATATCAAGGCGGGCGAAGAAGACAAAGAGCGCACCTATAGCGAGCATATGGCCTGTCATGATTGTGGTCTTTCTTTTGAAGAATTGGAACCACGTTCTTTCTCGTTCAACTCTCCTTTTGGAGCTTGCCCAGAGTGCAGCGGCATTGGAACGCAATTGGAAGTTGATGAAGAACTGATAATTCCAGATGACTCCATCTCAATTAATGATGGTGCGATCGCACCTTGGTCTAGTAGCCATACCTCGGAATATTTCAATCGCCTCCTTGAAGGACTAAGCGCAGAAATAAATTTCTCTCTGGATAATCCTTGGAAGAAAATTTCAGTAAAGGCAAAGACCGCCATTCTGCATGGCTCTGATTACGAAGTTCATGTCAAATATAAGAATCGCTATGGCCGAGTTCGAAATTACACCTCTGGCTTCGAAGGTGTAATTCCATTCATTCATCGCAAGCACTCTGAAACCGAGAGCGAATACAGCCGTGAAAAGTACGAGTCCTACATGAGGCAAATCCCTTGTCCGACTTGTCACGGAACTCGATTGAAGCCAGAAGTTCTTGCTGTGACCTTAGGCGGGAAAAGTATTGCGGCGATCTGCGAACTTTCGCTCTCTGAGTGTGCTCAATTTCTTAAGAAGATTTCCCTCACCGCTCGAGAAAAGAAGATTGCCGAACGCGTCCTCAAAGAGGTGCACGCCCGCATGGGATTTCTTCTCGACGTTGGTTTGGATTATCTATCCTTGGACCGTCCGGCTGCCACACTATCGGGCGGTGAAGCTCAACGAATTCGGTTAGCTACGCAGATCGGTTCGGGGCTCGTTGGAGTTCTCTATGTATTAGATGAACCAAGTATCGGACTTCATCAGCGCGATAATCGAAAATTAATTGAAACGCTGACCCGATTGCGAGATCTGGGAAATACTTTGATCGTCGTCGAACACGATGAAGACACTATTCGTACCGCGGATTGGATCGTAGATATTGGACCAGGTGCCGGAGAGCATGGCGGACATGTGGTTTCTTCAGGGGACTATCAAGCGTTGATAGATGCGCCGGATTCTATAACCGGTGCCTATTTATCGGGGCGGATGAAGATTGATATTCCCGAAGTCCGTCGGCCATTGGAGAAGGGACGTGCCATTACCGTGAAGGCCGCCCGAGAGAACAATCTTCAGAATATCGATGTCACTTTTCCATTGGGCGCATTTGTCGCAGTCACTGGCGTGAGTGGTTCGGGCAAATCGACCTTGGTCAATGACATTCTCTATGCCACTTTGGCCAATAAATTAAATGGGGCTCGCATTGTTCCGGGTCGCCATCGAACTGTGACCGGTTTGGAGCAACTCGACAAAGTTGTCCACGTGGATCAATCTCCGATTGGCCGGACTCCGCGTTCCAACCCCGCGACCTATACCGGCTTGTTCGATAAAGTTCGCGCACTTTTTTCGGAAACCACTGAGGCAAAGATCCGGGGTTACCAACAAGGCAGATTCTCTTTCAATGTTAAAGGTGGCCGGTGTGAAAATTGTGCCGGCGATGGAACTATCACTATCGAGATGAACTTCCTTCCCGATGTTTATGTTCCATGCGAAGTCTGTCATGGCGCGCGCTACAACCGGGAAACTTTAGAGGTTCACTACAAAGGCAAGACGATTGCTGATGTATTAAATATGCCGATAGAGGAAGCGTTTGGATTCTTCGAATCAGTTCCAGCTATCGCCCGCTATTTGAAGACACTCAACGAAGTTGGACTTGGATATGTTCGACTCGGTCAATCAGCCCCAACTCTGTCCGGTGGCGAAGCGCAACGCGTTAAGTTAGCAACAGAACTGCAACGCCGATCTACCGGCAGGACAATTTATGTGTTGGATGAGCCCACAACCGGCCTTCACTTCGAAGATGTCCGAAAACTTCTCATAGTTCTCAACCGTTTGGTCGATACCGGGAATACCGTGATAGTCATCGAACATAACTTAGATGTGATTAAGTCTGCAGATTGGGTCATTGATCTTGGTCCCGAAGGTGGATCCAAAGGTGGATTGCTCGTCGCCGAAGGAACTCCAGAAGAGGTTGCCAAGAACCCGGCCAGTTATACCGGGGCATTTCTTGCGGAAGTGTTGACAGGCCAGCGGGTCTAGCAATGAGTTACTCGTGACGGAGCCAGCGAGCTACAGACCCACGCTCATCCCTTCAGAGCCAGGCGTCTATCGCTTCTTTGATGAAAAGGGCACCGTCATCTATGTCGGCAAGGCAAAGAGCCTTCACTCTCGGTTAAATTCCTATTTTCAAAGCAATCTTCCCGAGAAAACTTACCGGATGGTTCACACGGCAGTGCGCGTGGATTGGACAATCGTCAACTCGGAAGTAGAAGCGCTGCAATTGGAATTCACTTGGATTAAGAGTGAAAATCCAAGATTCAATATTCAGTTCCGAGATGATAAGTCCTATCCCTACTTGGCTCTGAGTATTAAAGAAGAATTTCCCAGACTTTTCATCTCCCGAGCCAAGAAGCGGTCTGGAACCAAATATTTTGGACCCTTTGCCCATGCCTGGGCACTTCGTACAACTTTTGATGTATTGCTCAAGATTTTTCCAGTACGAAGTTGTAGCGATGCAAATTTTCAGCGAGCGGTGCGCACCAAGCGCCAATGCTTGCTCGGAGATATTGGTAAGTGCGCTGCTCCATGTGTGGGTTGGGTAAGTCCTAGCGAACACCTGAAGTTAGCTACGGGTTTGGCGCATTTTCTGGATTCCAAACCAGAGGATATCGCCGCTCAAATCGAAGCCGAGATGGTCGATGCCGCAGCAAACGAAGAATTCGAAAAGGCGGCTAAGTTGCGCGATCAACTAGAGGCGCTTCGAAAAGCAGTGGAATCTTCCGACGCCACACTCTCTGAAAATCTCAACGCCGATGTCTTTGCCGTTCACGAAGAAATAACTCATGCAGCAGTTTCGCTCTTCTCGGTCAAGCACGGCCGAATCGTTGGCTCGCGCTCTTGGATTGTGGATCGTTCCGAAGTCCTGGAAAACGAAAGCGTTATTGAAGCAGTCCTGCCACGTGTTTATGCCGAATCCGAACCCCCATCAGAGATCCTGGTCGATCACCTGCCGGATTTTAATCAGCCACTCCAAGATTGGTTGGAAGCCAGAGCCGGACACAAAGTAACTATCGTGGAGCCGCAACGCGGCGATAAATTCGAACTTATCAAAACGGTAGAACGAAACGCACATCAATCCCTTATTCAATATCTGAGCAAACGATCAAACGATGCCAGCGTCAGCGGCAAAGCCTTGGAGCAGATCGCGGAATATCTAGATCTGTCGGAAGCGCCACTTCGGATCGAATGTTTCGATATATCCAATACCCAGGGAACCAACATGGTCGCATCCATGGTTGTCTTTGAAGATGGCCAAGCAAAGAAGAGTGAATATCGTAGATTTGCCATTACAGATACTGAAGTGATCGATGACACCAGGGCCATGTATCACGTACTCACTAGACGACTCAAACGATACCTCGCCGAAAAAGATTTGAATTTAGACGACATTGCCATCGCTGGTGGTTCGCGACCACGTTTTGCTTATCCGCCACAACTCATAGTTGTTGATGGTGGCGCACCGCAAGTAGCCGCGGCTCGTGCGGCACTGGCTGATTTGGGGATCACCACAATTGCGCTCTGTGGTTTGGCCAAACGCCTGGAAGAGGTCTGGTTACCAGGAAACCCGGATCCGATCATTTTTCCACGGCATAGTGAAGGCCTCTACCTGCTTCAGCGCGTACGAGATGAAGCGCACCGGTTTGCGATTACCTTCCATCGGAGCAAACGTTCCAAGGTAATGTTGGAATCACTACTTGATGAGATTCCACAATTAGGAGAAGTGCGCCGCACCGCGCTCCTCCAAGCCTTCGGTTCGGTCTCAGCGCTTCGAAAGGCCGACATGGAAGCGATATCGGCCATCCCCGGAATTGGTGAACAGACCGCTCGGTTGATTTTGGCACATCTTCCAGAAGGCGCTCCCAGTGTCAATCTTATGAGTGGCGAAATTCTGGATTCTTGATCGCCATAACTTATCCAAAGAAACGAAGTAACATAAGGAGTACGGAGCAGAGAGCATAAAGTGGAGGCGTTCATGTCCAGCGAAGTTGTCGTCATTACTGGCATGAGCGGTGCAGGTCGTTCCACGGTTGCCCACTCCATGGAGGATTTGGGTTGGTATGTCGTCGATAACTTGCCCCCAGCGCTCTTGACCAATCTATGCGAACTCGCGGCGACTTCTGTTTCTGCAATAGCAGTAGTGATCGATGTCCGAGGGCGACAATTCTTCGACGATTTAAGTCGAGCCTTAGCCGAACTCACTGATAAGAATATTTCGCATCGAACTCTCTTTGTGGACGCTTCCGATGAAGTCTTAGTACGTCGTTTTGAGGCCACCAGGAGACCGCATCCGCTGCAAGGAAATTTGCGAATCGTGGATGGGATAGAGAAAGAGCGAGAACTTCTTCAAGGTGTTCGTTCCGTGGCAGATATCGTCATTGATTCTTCCTCGCTCAATATTCATCAATTGGAACAGAAGATTGCCGATATTTTTCAAGGAGACGACCCTGCCGATTTGCGCGTCAATGTACTCTCCTTCGGCTACAAGTACGGAATTCCTGTTGATGCGGATCTAGTTATGGACTGCCGCTTTATATCCAACCCGCACTGGGTGCCAGAACTTCGACCACTCACTGGCTTGGATCAGCCGGTAATTAATAAGGTATTGGGATCAGAAAATGTCCAAGAATTTTTAACTCGCTATCAAGCAGTTTTTGAAACTATGGCCGAAGGTTTTATCCATGAAGGACGCAAATATCTAACCCTTGCTGTGGGTTGTACGGGCGGGAAACATCGCAGCGTTGCAATCGCCGAAGAATTAAGTTCTCGGTTAAATAAATCCGAACATCAATTTGGGCGCAGGGTTGCCGCAAAAGCTATTCACCGTGACTTGGGTCGGGAACTTTGAGTCAACCTGTTGTAGTTGCAATGGGTGGCGGGCATGGCCTTGCCGTCACGCTCAAATCCCTTCGAGCGCTCACTACTTCCATAACTGCCGTAGTAACCGTCGCCGACAACGGCGGTTCCAGTGGTCGATTGCGTCAGGAATTTAATTTTCTTCCGCCCGGAGATTTGAGAATGGCGTTGGCTGCACTCTGTAGCGATGATCAGTGGGGAAGTGATTGGGCTGAAATAATGCAATACCGTTTCACCAGCGAAGGCGAGATGGGTGGCCACGCAATGGGCAACCTACTCTTGGCCGCGCTGTGGGACCGGGATGGAGATCCGGTGCAGGGACTAGATCGTGTGGGGCAACTCCTAAAAGTCGTTGGTCGCGTCCTACCCATGTCCTTAACCCCATTAGATATCGAAGCAACATTTTCTACAGGTGATGGGCAAAGGCGAGTAGTTCGTGGGCAAGTGGAAGTTGCCACTACTCAAGGTGAAGTTGAGTCGCTTCGCCTCATCCCCGAAAACCCAACTGTCACTCCTGAAGTATTGAGCGCGATTGCGCAGGCAGAATGGCTGACCTTTGGACCTGGTTCGTGGCTATCCAGCGTTATGCCCCATTTCATCCTCAACGAACAAGCGCGAGCAATCTGCGAATCAACTGCAAAAAAAGTCTTTGTTCTCAATCTTCCCGAGAAAAATCTCACATCCGAATTCGCTGGTTACAGCGCAGCAGAGCATCTGCAGTTAGTCCGCAAGCATGTTCCAGAGTTGACAATTGATTTTGCCATCGTTGACCCATCAGC